>JBDHQE010000189.1:0-7177 GCA_039806885.1 Verrucomicrobiales bacterium | reverse complement strand
AAACGTTGGTCCTTCCCCCGAATCATCGACGATCATCATATCTGCTTTCATCGGATGAATGAGCTGCGGGAGGCAATTCCCGGTCGATTCGGGCTGCGGGAACCAGACCCTAATCGACATCCAGTGACCCTACCGACCGAAGTGGACTTGATTCTGGTTCCTGGATGCGGTTTCGACCCAGAGACGAAGCAACGGATCGGACATGGACGAGGCTATTACGACCGCTTCCTGATGGAGGCTTTGCAATCACCAAAGTCGCCCATTCTGATCGGAATCGCATTCGCCGTACAGCGATTCACCGGAATACCAGTGGCGAACCACGATATTCCGGTGAATCGAATTTTGACAGAAGAGGGCTGGCTTTAATGCTCAGCTCTCTCCGATCAAGTCAGGTAAGAAATCAAATTACTGAGCGCTAGCACCGAATCCCGCATCGCGCAGAGCCTGCAGAACGTCGCGGGTTTTGAAGCCCTTCCCAGTGAGCGTGACTTTTTCGTCATGAGGATTTGCGCTGCTTTCCGCAACTCCGGAGACCGAAAGTGCGGCCTTGTTAAAGGCACGCACACACTTTTTGCAGCAAAGATGTAAGTCTTGGACCGTCAGGCTGTCCGCTGTAGCGTCGCTGGCAGGGAGATCCGCAACCTTTACTGTCTCACTGCTGGACTTACCGTAGTATCCCGCCTTGAACACGGAATCGACAGCTGCTTGCAGATCCTTGTCATTCTTTGCGGTAATTTTGACAGTCATTTCATCCCCATCCGCCTTCACCGTAGCACCGGCGGGCAAAGGAGCCGTTTTAGCACCCGCCTCGGCATCGTCTACACAGTGATCACAGCAGAGGTGAGCACCAGTAAGAGTCACAGACGCATCGTCCGCTGCGAGACGATTCAAGCCAGTGAGACTCCATGTACCAAAAGCGAGGGCAAACAATAGTGGCGAGATTTTTTTCATGGCCAGAACGCTACGCAGGAAGATGATTTTCGTCAATCCCCTACTTGCGGAAATCACGTAAAATCAAGCGAGCCTGACGAATGAATCGATGAACTTTCGTTCATTAAATCACCGTAATCAAAGCTGACCGCAATCCGCAACGCGGATATCCTTCGACGTACGCCCGTTCCGACTACCGAACTCTTCGACTTTCTTCACCACATCCATGCCTTCCACGACTTTTCCGAATACGACGTGCGCATTATCGAGCCAGTCAGTCACGACTGTGGTAATGAAAAACTGAGAGCCATTGGTGTTTCGTCCTGCATTCGCCATGCTGAGAATGCCTGGTTCCGTATGTTTCAGCGTGAAGTTTTCATCATCGAAACGACGCCCATAGATCGACTGACCTCCTGTCCCGTCTCCGTTGGTAATATCGCCGCCCTGACACATGAATCCAGGAATCACCCGGTGGAAGGGACTCCCTTTGTAGGAGAGAACCTTCTCTCCAGTGCAGAGAGAACGGAAATTCTCCGCTGTCTTGGGAACCACGTCCGTTCGGAGCTCAATTACGATGCGTCCAAGAGCTTCGCCATCGGCACTGATGTCAAAAAAAACGCGTGGAAGGGAATTGTTTACTTCACTCATATTTAATAAAAAGGATATAAAAGTCACTGAATCTCATTCGGATACAACAGATACGGATTCTATAACAACATTCTCGGCGGGGACATTGGAGTATTCTTTTTCAAAAACAGAATTTTCATATCGTCCGTTCATTTTTTTCTCTCCAGTTGCTACTTTGGCGATCGTGTCCACTACGTCCATTCCTTCGACAACCTTCCCGAAGACCGCGTAACCGGCACCGTCGGGGCTGGGATAATCCAAGCCGTCATTCGCCTTTAGGTTGATGAAAAATTGCGAGGTCGCAGAATTCGGATCTCCGGTTCGGGCCATCGCGATAGTTCCACGCTCATTCTTCAAGCCATTCTTCCCCTCATTCGGAATCGAGACTTTCGTCGGTTTCTGCTCGATGGTGCCGTCTTCCTTTAGTTCGAACCCTCCACCTTGGATCATGAAATTATCGATCACTCGATGAAAAATCGTTTTATTGAAAAAGCCATCTTTAACATAAGCGAGGAAGTTTTTCACCGTTTCCGGTGCCTTTTCCGAGTCTAACTCGAGGGTGATATCTCCTTTACTGGTCTTCATAAGAACCTTGGGACCAGCTTGGGCGGACACCGCGAGAAAAGCAGCGGAGAGTACAGTAAACAGAAGAAAGCGTGAGCACTTCATGGAAATTAAATAGAACGAATCACCACCGATTCGCCGGGGGCGGCAAAGTCAGCGATCTGTCGGAGAAGTCAAGCTCACAGAGTGAGACTGCGATCAGAGAATTTCCATCTGATCAGTCTGGGCAGTGGTAGCATCTTGAATCATCTCACTCTGATCATCCCCCCTGCACTGGAGGCATCAAGGCGACTTCATCTCCACTCTGCAAGACTCTTTCCCGATCAGCGTATTCACTATTGACCGCCAGTAACAGTCGCCCGTCCCAGGCCGCTAGATTAGGGAACTGTCGGAACACCTCGGAAACGGCATCGCCGAGAGTCGCTCCCTGAGAGAGCTCCATGATGAGTCCATCTCGGGCCGCTAGCTCCCGAAGCACTGAAAAAAAGAGAATATTGATTTCCATTCAATTAAGATGTCCGCTCAATCCACTCATGTTTCAATACCCCGATCATTGAAAGATTCCGATATTCACCACGATAATCGAGTCCATACCCTACCACGAACTCGTCTTCGACTTCAAATCCGACGTAATCCACGTGAATCGGAGCGGCGCGTGGCACTTTCTTTGAGAGGAGCACGGCAGAGCGCAAGGTACGTGGATTTCGCTCCTCGCGTAGGCGACCCATCACCGCCGAAAGTGTTCTGCCTGAATCCAGAATATCGTCCACCACGATCACGTCACGCCCATCGATATCCGGGAGATCACGCTGATGAAAATCCACTCGCCCACTACTCTGGCACTCACCGTGATAGCTAGCCACCGAGATTGAATCCATGCGCACCGGAAGACGGATCTCGCGAACGAGATCCGCTAGGAACAGTATCCCTCCCTGAAGAACCGCTACCACGGTGAGTTCTCCGCCATCCGAAAAGTCAGACGTTATCCGTGCCCCCATCTCGGCAATACGAGTCCGGATGGTGGTCTGATCGAACAGAATGCGTTCGAGATGGTCTTCCAATGAGAGGCTACGATTGATCATACAGGCAAAGGACAGTCTCCCGGTGATCTTTCAATCGAAAGATTTGACTCTCCCGCCTCCGGGTCGTTCACTCCAGCACTCCCCTACTACCCGTCCACTATGTCGCTCCACTCTCATAATTCTCCTGCTGACATGCGCGAAGATTATCGTCGCGCCACCCTTCGAAGAGCCGATCTTGCCTCCGATCCGATGGAGGAATTCAGGCGTTGGTTCGATGAGTCAGTGAGTGCAGAAATTCCCGAGCCCAACGCCTTCGTTCTGGCCACGATCGGATTAGATAATCTCCCTGATTCACGCACGGTTCTCATGAAAGACTTTGGCGAGCGCGGAATCACCTTTTATACCAACTATCTCA
This sequence comes from Verrucomicrobiales bacterium, assembly GCA_039806885.1. Taxonomy (GTDB): domain Bacteria; phylum Verrucomicrobiota; class Verrucomicrobiia; order Verrucomicrobiales; family DEV007; genus Arctic95D-9. The sequence goes on along the minus strand of JBDHQE010000189.1, from coordinate 3,619 downwards.
GTCGAAAAGGCCGCGAACTGGAAACCCATCCCGTCGCCTCTGCCACTTTTCTGTGGTTAGGACTTGAACGTCAAGTTCATTTGCGCGGTCGCGTAGAGAAAACTTCACGCGAAGAGTCTCTCACCTACTTTCAATCGAGACCGTATGACAGTCGAATCGGAGCTTGGGCATCGAACCAGAGTGCCGTGATCCCGAATCGAGCATGGCTGGATGAACGAGCCATCGAGGTCGAATCGCAATTCCCGGATACAGCTTCACTCGATTCAGTTCCGCTGCCGGATTTCTGGGGTGGATTCCTGATCCATCCCGAAACGGTGGAGTTTTGGCAAGGTGGACACGGACGCAAACACGACCGCTTTCTCTACCACCGCACTGCCTCGGGCGAGTGGACCATCGACCGATTAAGTCCCTGATCTAGGGACTATTTTTAAAAAAATCGACCGCATCGGCCTTTAATCTATACCGATGCGCGAAACACGTCTTAGCGGGCTGCTAGGAAATCTTTCAATTGTCCGTAAATCGACTGTTCTGTCTCGTCTTCTCCCACCTCTTCTGCAAGCATTGCGGAGGAAATACTTTCAGCGATCACGTTGCGTAGTTTTCCGACCAACTCAGTCCCCTTCCGGGTAATTTGGACGATCACCTTGCGACGATCACTTGCATCGTGAAGTCGTTGTACGTAACCGAGCTTTTCCAGACGATCCACGAGACCAGTTGCTGCCGCTGTAGAGTGAGACATCTTTTTCGAGATATCAGTCATCGTAAGGTAGTCTTCACTGGCGAGGTATCCCAAGAGGAAAAACTGAGCGTAGGAAACATTGCCCTGATTCAGCTCTCTGGACAGATCCAGAAGAAAGGAGCGCTGGGCGAACATGATAAAATCCGCCAAGCGATCAGCACTTTGATCGACGGGGAGAGGGCTTTCTGCGATAGATTGTGTCATAAGATTGGCGTTGTTGTTTTCTAAAAATTATAGATACAATGATAATTTCACTCAATTAATGCGTAAATCAACAGAAATTTATAATTTTCATAAATTATTTCTCTCCGTTCATTTCTAAAGCGAAAATTTACAAACATTCTTACTTATTTTTTGCAATTTCGCAATCCTGAATTGTAAAATTTCATTCACTCTCAAAGATGAGAAGATATCATCGTCGCAGAGTGTTTTGAAGATACGGGAAATCACCCATTCACCAGAGAGAACAAATTGTCGTTTCCCTCACTCGGTTGTATGATCGCATGTAGCGTATTTGAAACAGCCCCTCCTATTCTCTGTTCTTACCTTCCGATGATCTTCTTACTCACAGATAATCACTGGTGCCTCGACGGAATCATGCCCTTCGAGTGGTTACCCTTGAGTCAACTTCCGGACGTCGCCTCCGGCCAACAATTCGAGACTGCGACAGATCGCCTCTTCCCTTCCCCGCTCGAGGAAGATTCGGAAGTTGATGAATCCCTGCTCTCCTTATTAGATGACTGGGACGAAATCATCCGTCCGGACCTCTCCGCTGCATTTCGTTCTCATCGGAATATCGTCGCCGAAGATTTGTCTCAGGCCACGACACGTCAATTTCATGAATGTGACGAGACCGATCCCGTGCGAATCATGATGGAAAAGGTGGGAATACAGGAAGAAGATTGCGAGCTTCACAGACTTCTAATTCCCAAGGATCATACGGAAGCCTGGTACAGCACCTTAAATCAGGCCCGCCTGCTGATGAACGAGAAATTCAAGATCGCGGAGCAGGATTCCGACTGGATTAATTCTCTCGTGCATGAGGGAATTACGGATGAGCAGCGAAATCTTCTCTACCTCGAGCTTTTCTTTCGAATATATGGCTTACTCCAAGATTCACTGCTGCAGAACGTGATGACCGTATAGCCATCCACTCATGTCTATCTAGTATCACTCTCCTGAGAAAATAATATTTTCATCCCTCTGAAATCTCTGCCATTCTACCCCGGAAAGGAAGGAGAAAGAACGACCAGCTCCTCTTTCCTCTAACAAGCCCATTTAGCCAGTATTCTACCCTATCATGCCAGCGACTGAACCCTCTTCATCGTCATCCTTACCCGCTCACCGCCAGTTCTCTGGTCCCATGCTCGACGGTCCATCGCGTGCGCCCAGTCGGGCGATGCTCTATCCCGTAGGATTTCGAGACGAGGATTTCGATAAATCGATTATCGGAGTGGCGTCCACTTGAAGCATGGCGACTCCGTGCAACATGCATATCGACGGGCTGGCGAAACAGGCAGTTAACGGCGTCAACGCTGCGGGCGGAAAGGCGATCGAATTTAACACAATCACCATTTCCGACGGTATTTCGATGGGAACGGAGGGGATGAAGTACTCTCTGGTGAGTCGCGAGGTCATCGCGGACTCCATCGAGACCGTCGTCGGATGCGAGGGAATGGACGGGGTGGTCGCTATCGGTGGTTGCGATAAAAACATGCCCGGCTGCGTAATGGCGATCGCTCGGCTGAATCGACCTGGGGTTTTCGTCTACGGCGGCACAATTAAGCCTGGCTGTCATCACGGCAATGACGTCGATATCGTCTCTGTGTTCGAAGCCGTCGGGCAGCACAGTGCAGGGAAGATCAGCGACGCCGAGCTCGAAAGCATCGCGGCAGACGCGATCCCCGGTCCGGGATCGTGCGGAGGAATGTACACTGCCAATACGATGGCCAGCGCCATTGAAGCTCTGGGAATGAGCCTGCCGAACAGCTCCGCCCAAGCTGCCGTGAGCGAAGAAAAATACATGGACTGCTTCGATGCTGGAGCTGCCGTCATGAATCTGATCCGGAACAATATTCGTCCGCGTGACATCATGACGAAAGAGGCCTTTGAGAACGCCATCACTCTGGTCACGGCGCTCGGAGGTTCGACGAATGCTGTCCTCCACACTCTGGCCATGGCCAGCGCTGCTGGAGTAAATCTCTCCATTGATGACTTTACTCGCATTGGAAAAAACGTCCCCGTACTAGCAGACCTGAAGCCGAGTGGTCGCTATGTGATGATGCGACTGGTCGAGATCGGCGGCACGATGCCTCTGATGAAAATGCTGCTCGAGGCAGGTCTTCTCCACGGAGATTGCATGACCGTCACGGGTCGGACGATGGCCGAAAATTTGGCCAAAGTAGCCCCTTACCCTGCCGGACAAGACATCATCCGTCCGATCTCCGATCCGCTGAAGAAAGACAGCCACCTGATCATCCTCTATGGCAATCTGGCTCCCGAAGGTGCGGTAGCGAAAATTTCCGGTCAGGAAGGACTTTCCTTCCGTGGCAAAGCTCGGACATTCGATTCTGAAGAACTAGCCATGCACGCCATTCTGGATGGTCAGATTAAAAAGGGCGATGTCATCGTCATCCGTATGGAGGGACCGAAAGGCGGTCCCGGCATGAGAGAGATGTTGGGGCCCACTGGAGCTATCATGGGAGCCGGATTGGGCAAAGATGTGGCACTCATCACTGATGGTCGCTTCTCCGGTGGAAGCCACGGCTTCGTGATCGGACACGTCACTCCCGAGGCCTTCGTGGGTGGACCGCTCGCGCTAGTGGTCGACGGTGACGACATCTCTATCGATGCGGTATCCCGAGAAATGACGCTTCATAT
>JBDHQE010000188.1:0-7186 GCA_039806885.1 Verrucomicrobiales bacterium | reverse complement strand
CAGAACACGGCTCGGTGAACAGCTACCTGGTCAGAACCGCCGTCACCTCCGCCGTGCAGCGCAGTTACGACGTGCTCATTTTCGCCGCCTTCGCCTTCGATGCTTTGGCGCAAGACCGCATCCATGAGGAAAACGAAAATCCCGCCTCTAATCTGCTCGTCCACATGGCGCTGATTCGGCCCGATGTATTGCTGGGCGATTTGCTCAAGGGCAACAAGATCGACGGCAAAAAGGCCGGAACCGCCAAGGCCAGCCAGCAGCTATTCACCGTCTTCGGCCAGCCGCGCACTCAGCTCAAGCAGTCCGGCGACGAGTACGTGGCAGTGATGGAGGGCGTGGATGTGTATGACCCGGTGAAGAACAGCATCGAGGCCACCAAGGCGGGCAAAGTCGCCGCTTGGTTCCTAGATACCAACTACGATGGTCGAACCTTCTGCATCTGTCAGGCCTTTTTCCCCGACAAGAGCGCATGGGAAAAGCTCGGCAAGGCGCTCAGCGGCAGCATCGATCCAGAAGCCTTCGCCGCTTTCTCCGGCACCGAGAGCCTGCCTTTCCACGCAGGAGAGCATCGCCGCGCAGCGATCAAGGTGATCGATCCGCGCGGCAACGAAGTGATGCGCGTGCATAACTTAGAGGAAGCGACGTATGAATGAGGAGCTTCCAGAGCCCACCGGGGAATTTCTTCTTTACGCCGGACCAGACGGTAAAGTGAAGGTGGAGTGCCGCTTTCACGACGAGACGCTGTGGCTGTCGCAGAAGCTGCTGGCGGAGCTGTTCGACGTCGGGATTCCCGCGATCAACAAGCACCTCAAAAACATCTTCGAGAGCGGGGAACTGGTGGAGACCGCAACTGTTTCCAAAATGGAAATAGTTGCCCGAGAGGGTGAGCGGATGGTTCGCCGAATGGTGGAGTTTTACAACCTAGATGCCATTATCGCGGTTGGTTACCGGGTGAACAGCCACCAAGCCACCCAGTTCCGCATCTGGGCCACGCGGACGCTCAAGGAATTCATTATCAAAGGTTTCATCCTCGACGACGAGCGTCTCAAGCAAGGCGGCGCGGCCTTTGGCAAGGATTACTTTGATGAACTCCTAGAGCGCATCCGGGAAATCCGTGCCAGCGAACGCAGGTTTTATCAGAAAGTGACGGATATTTACGCCCTCTCCGCCGACTATGATTCAAAGGCACCGATCACTCGCGAGTTTTTTGCGACGGTTCAGAACAAGCTCCACTGGGCCATCACCGGCAAGACCGCCGCCGAGCAAATCTACCACTCCGCTGATGCAACGAAGTTGCACATGGGCTTGACCACCTGGAAAAACGCACCTCAGGGAAAAATTCTCAAATCCGACATCGCAGTGGCGAAAAACTACCTCAGCGCCGCCCACATCGAGGAGCTGAACCGCATCATTTCCGCGTATCTCGACCTGGCGGAAAACCGCGCCAAACGAGGCATCATCACCCGCATGAAGGAATGGGTGACCTTCCTCAACAACTTTCTGGAACTCTCCAACTACCCTATCCTCCAGGATGCCGGGAAAGTCTCCGCCGAAGCCGCTCGCATCAAAGCCGGGGCGGAATATGAGGTGTTCCGCCAACAACAGGATCTCGAATACCGTTCTGATTTCGATGAAGAGGTCCGCCGCATCCAAGGAAAAGACTGAACCATGCCCGCCGCTCGCAAACCTGATCCCGTGCAAGTAGAATTGCCGATCCAAGCTCCCGTCGAGGAGCCTATCATCAATTCGCCCTACTACGAGCCGATCCTGCACTGGAGCTACAGCAAGGAAGGCAAGGCCAATAAGATTCCCGGCAGGCGCAAGGCCTCGTATTTCTGGACAACACAGAAGACGGGTTCCAATCAGCTATTGCTGGAAGGGATCGACAGTGATTATGGCGCGGACGATCTGCCGCTTGTCAACGCCTTGCGCGAGGATGTGGCCAAGTGGCGTCAAGCGGGATACGAGAACGCGACTCAGGTCACGAAGCAACTGCTCCGTCACTGGCACAGCAAAGATCGCTCTCGCCGTTTGTTTTTTTGCCAACTCGAAGCGGCGGAAACGATCATCTACCTGAACGAAATCCTCGCCTCTGGCCGCCGGACTCGGTGGAAGCAGAAGGTGAGCAAGGAAGACTTCGAGCGCATGTTGCACGGGGAGAGGCCGGATCTGGCGAAGGCGATGGGCACGGCGGAATTTTATCCGACTCTTGCCGACAAGCCTCTGAAGGAGGATTGGGCAGCGCTCACTCGCATGGGCTGCAAAATGGCCACTGGTTCCGGTAAAACGGTGGTGATGGCCATGATCATCACTTGGGCCTTCTGCAATCGCGCCCGCGTGCCGGGCGATGATCGCTTTCCCAATGCGGTGCTCATTTGCTGCCCGAATCTGACGGTGAAAGAGCGGCTCCAAGTGTTGCGCCCGGATCACCCGGAAGGGAATTACTACGACCAGTTCGACATGATGCCGTCGACGCTGCGGCCCTTGTTGAACCACGGCAAGGTGATGGTGACCAACTGGCATGCTTTCGCCCCAGAATCGCCTCATGCCGAAGGCGGGGCGAATTACAAAGTGGTGGACAAGGGTGAGGAACGTCCGGACGCCTTCGCCCGTCGGGTGTTGGGAGATCTCTACGGAAGGGGGAAAATTCTGGTGCTAAATGATGAGGCTCACCACGCCTATCGACCCAAGCCGGTGGAGAAATCGACTCGTAAGAAGAAAGATGATCCCGATGTCGGCGAGGCTACGGCGGAGGATCACGAGGAGGCCACGGTGTGGATCGAGGGGCTGGACAAAATCAATCAGGCGGTGGGCATTCACGCGGTGGTGGACCTTTCCGCCACGCCGTTTTATCTGCAAGGCACAGGCCACATTCCGGGTTCTCCCTTTCCCTGGCTGGTCTCGGATTTCGGATTGGTCGATGCCATCGAAAGCGGCATCACGAAGATCCCACGACTGCCAGTCAGCGATACGACGGGTCGACCCGATCCAAAGTTTTTCCGACTGTGGGAGGAGATCAAATCGCAGTGCCACTCATCTGAGATGGTAAAGGGGAAGCCGACACCGGAGGCCTGCTGGAAATATGGCCTAGCGGCTTTCACCACGCTTGCCTCTCAGTGGAAGGAGCGCTTCCAGCAGCACCAAGACGCCAAACCCGGCCAGCAATTCATTCCGCCAGTGATCATCCTCGTGTGCGACAACACGGACATCGCCCAATATTTCTTCGAGAAGATTTCCGGCGAAACGGAGGAGGAAATCGAGGAAGCCGATGGCAAGAAGACTCGGATCACAAAGGTGAAGCGCTTCAACACCGGCGGGGTTCCCTTTGAAGTGCTCGCCAACCACGAAGATCAAACTGTGACGCTGCGCATCGACAGCAAGTTGCTGGCAGATGCGGAGTCTGGTATCGCTGGCTCCAAACAAAAAGAGGCGGAGCGCTTGCGCGAGTTGATCGCCAATGTCGGGACCAAGGGTACCGATGGTGAGCACATCCGCAGTGTGGTCTCCGTGCAGATGCTCACCGAAGGCTGGGATGCCAATAACGTGACACAAATCCTAGGCTTGCGCGCCTTCGGCTCGCAGTTGCTGTGCGAACAGGTCGTGGGGCGTGGCTTGCGCCGGATCAGCTACGATTTCTATATCGATGAACGAGGGCGTGAAATGCTGCCCGCTGAATATGTCGATGTGTATGGTATCCCGTTTTCTGTGATCCCTTTCAAAGGTCGTCCGAAGGGCAAGCCGGAGCCGGACGACAGGCCCAAGAACCACGTCCGCGCCATGCCAGAGCGGGAAGGTTGGGAAATCCGCTTCCCTATGGTGGATGGCTATGCGCTCGATCTGACAGACCTCGAAATCGAATGCGATGTGGCTAAGGTGGAGTTGCTAAAAATCGAACCAATCCAGACTCCGACCAGCCTTTTCGTGATGCCACAAGTGGGCGTGCGTGAAGGTCACGTAGGATCAATGGATTTCCAGACGAAGGAGCACGACCGTGAGGAATTCTATGAGGAACACCATCTGCAAACGATCCAGTTCGAAGCGGCCCGGCAGATTTTGATCCGCCTGACTGACCAGAAGAATGGGAAACTGCGGAACTGGTCTCGGCAGCGGCTCTTCCCGCAGATTCTCGACATCGTGGAGCGTTTTTGCGAGACTCGCATCGACTGGAGTGGCCAGCGGAAGCAGGAACTCGCGCTGGCTGTGTACATGACAAAGCTGGTCGAGCGGCTCAACGATGCTATCCGTCCCGCTAGTGACGAGCGCGCGAACAAACTCCTACCCGTCATAAACCGATTCACCCCATGGGGATCATCGGGCGATGTCAATTTCACCACCGTCCGCCAATGTTGCCCCACCGGCAAGAGCCACGTCGATCAGGTCGTGCTCGATACGGATACCTGGGAGCGATCAGTCGCCTTTCAGCTTGAAGCCTCCGATGCCGTTTCCCATTACGTTCGCAATGACCACCTCAATTTCACCATTCCGTATGAATTCATGGGTGTAAGTCACAGTTTCTTCCCTGACTTTATCGTGGTGTTGAAGAATGGAGTGAACTTGATCCTCGAAGTGAAGGGCCTCATCAACGAACAGGAAAAAGCCAAATTCGAGGCAGCCAAGCGCTGGCGCGACGCAGTGAACAACTGGGGGAGAATGGGCCGCTGGGAATTTTACGTGTGCAAAGACCCGAATGGGCTGAAAATGGAGTTGTCCTATCTCAATCAAAGGAAGCCGCATGAGATCACCGACGTCCTCGTCGGCATCGAAGGTGCCCTATAGGAGAAGAGTGCTGCTTATCAACTGCCCACAGGAGTCCAAACTTCCTCAAGGCTGAATTCTCTGAAGCGCTTCGTGGGAGCCGTAGCGAAGTGTGTGGCACTTGGGTGCGGCGAGCGACGGTTGATTTCTTTCAGGATTTTTAAGCGATTGATGTATGCCGAAATGATATAAATACGATGCTAAAATTCGATTTCCGTTCTGATTGACTCGGTACAGACTGAGAGCGACTCAGATTCTATTTTTATCCCACTATTGATGATGTCCGAAAAATCAAATACCTACGATGCAATCATGATCGGTGCCGGACCCTCCGGAACCAGTGCGGCAGCAATCCTTGCGGAAAAAGGTCACCGAGTGCTGGTGCTGGATCGTGAGACATTTCCCCGCTATCGGATCGGTGAATCGCTTCTGCCGTTCACCTATTATCCACTCGAGCGCTTGGGGCTGATTCCGAAGATGAAGGCTTCCCACAATGTGAAGAAATACAGCGTGATTTTCGTGAGCCAGAGTGGGAAGGCGGCGAGTCCTTTCTACTTTTATACCCGCTACGACAAGGAAACTGTCGCTCAGAGCTGGCAGGTGGTGCGCTCGGAGTTCGACGTGATGCTGCGCGACAACGCCATCGAAAAAGGAGCCGAGATTCGGGAGGGGGTGGATGTGAAAGAGCTCATCATGGATGGCGAGAAGGTGATCGGTGTTCGAGCCGTGACTTCGGACGGAGAGAATGTAGAATTTTTCGCTCCGATTACGCTCGACTGCTCCGGGAAAGAAGCCTGGACATCCGCTCAGCTTCGCTGGCGAGTCACGGATCCTCTCCTCTGCAATATCGCTGTCTGGACGTATTATGAAGGAGCGAAACGCGAACCGGGATTGGATGCCGGAGCGACGGTCGTGGCCTACATCCCGGAAAAGGGCTGGTTCTGGTATATCCCGCAGCACGATGATCGCGTCAGCGTGGGCGTGGTGGCGAAGCCGAAGTATCTTACCCGCGATGGAGTCAAGGATCCCCAAGCGATCTTTGATCGTGCGGTGACTGAGAACAAGTGGATTCAGGATCACCTGTCCACAGGTCGCCAGGTGGAGAAAATGTTCGTGACGAACGAGTATTCCAAGCATTCGAAATTCGGTGCTGCTCCCGGCCTTCTTCTCGTCGGTGATGCATTCGCGTTCCTCGATCCCGTATTCAGCAGCGGTGTGCTGGTGGCGATGAAAACGGGCGTGTTGGCAGGAGATTACGTTCACGAGGGGCTCGTAAAGGGGGATCTGTCTCCGTCTCATTTCGATGGCTACTGTATCGCCTTCAAAGAGGCTCTCGAGAATATGCGGAAGCTAGTCTATGCCTTCTACGATCCAGATTTCTCCTTCGGGAAAGTGATTGAACGCTATCCGGAGACGGCTGGCGAGATCACGGATTGCCTGTCTGGTGACGTGAATCGTGACTACTCCTCGCTGTGGGAGAAGCTGAGAGAATTCGTGGAGATTCCCGAGGAGCTACCTTATGGCATGCCGATGGAGGCCGCCGTGTGAGCAGGGACGAAGAACGACGAAGTGATCGCTTAGTCGATCACTTCGGGAGTGGCGTTCCGATGATGAGGCTGACGCCTCGGAAGATCCCACTGGCAGTTTTTTCATCCTTGCTGGTGACTTTTACTGCGAGAACATTCTCGCCAGGGACGAGCCTGCGATTCACTGGCGCAGTAAAGGCGCTATCCCATCCAGAGAAGTCGGGGCCGAGGATGTGCTCGGTGATCTTGTGTCCGTTCAGATATACTTCTGCATTTCCATCGACGGCTCCGAAGAAGAGGCGCGCGATTTCGCCTTCCTGCGGAGTCACTGCCTGAAATTTCAGTCGATACCAAGCGGTGCCGTGGTAGTCTGGGAAGCCCTGTAATTGCCACCAGTCTTCGGTGCTGATCGATGACCATGAGCTGTCGTCAAAGTTGGGAGTCACGAATCCGCGTTCGATCCCGTCGTTTTTCGGATCGGTCTGGAAGCGCCAGTCTTCGTCGAAGATGCTGAACTGACTTGTTTTCCCATAGCGACTCTCTTTGTATTTCTCGGCGATGCGATTGCCGAAAGGCTTTTGGATTCGCACCCCTCCTTCGTCGTCTTTAGCTCCGATCGAATTCTGCCCTGGGACGTGGAAGACATAAACGGGGGCCGCTTTCCCCGACAGATATAGAGTCTCTCCATCGATGCGAGCGTCGGTGAGCACTGCGTCGCGGATCTGGAGATGGAAATTGGTCGGTTTGCGGAGAGGGATGTTCAGCGAGAAGGATTCACCTGCTTTCGCGGAGAAGGTGATGGGCTTTTCTGTATTGAAAAGGCCCGATGTGATCAGTGCTCCGCTGGAGCTCCGGATCTCGTAGCTCGCAAAGAAGGGGCCGTTGACTACAGAGCGAGTGGAAAT
>JBDHQE010000187.1:0-7205 GCA_039806885.1 Verrucomicrobiales bacterium | reverse complement strand
CGACGAGGCGGCCACTGTTCACGCCAGTCCAGATCCAAGCGGACAGGGAAGCGGCACCTGCGGGCACTTCTCCCGTGACAGTGAAGGGGGTGAAGTTGCTCACCGGCGTGAGAGTAGTGATCGAATCCCCCAGCCACTGTCCTTGTGCTCCCCAGAAGGAGAATCCTGCTTCGCGCTCTCCACTACTGCCATCGGTGATTTTGTAAACTCCGGAGAGAGTGTACGTGTCACCGGGAATCGCGGCTTGATTATGAACGAGAAAAGAATCGGCTCCGAGCAGTGCTGCTTTGCTTCCTGCATAGGCGTCGCTGGTGATCTGTACGTTGGTTCCACCGGTATCCCAGGGGTTGGTGGCTCCGCTTTCAAAGTCACCGTTACTGAATAGATTGTTAGAAATCTGCTCGTCTGGGTGGAAGAATACGAGATCATCCAGATCAATCTGACCTTTTTCTGGATTGTACACCCAAAGCGTTAGGGTGGCAGAGTCCTCCGGAACGCTGGTATCAACAAGAAAGGGAGTGTAAGTATTGCGCGGATCGATGAAAATCGAGCGATCTGTGATCCAGTTTCCGCTGGCGTCCCAGAAGGAGAAGCCGATCTCTGCACGATCAGTGATCCCCTGTGCCTGATAGTATCCGGCGAGAGCGATACGCTGGCCGGGGGTAGTGACTTTTGTCTGCACTACGAAGGAATCAATCCCCAGTCGAGCGGCCTTTTGACCGCTGCGCGGTGCAGCAGACAGGGTGACGCTGCCGCCGGTATCCCACGGGGGAATACCGCTTTCGAAACCGCCATTATTCAGTAGATTCACATGGCTGGGGGTAAAGACAGGGCGAGGTTCACCCGATCCACCGAGCTCGACCGACATATCGTCGACCAAGAGACCGCCGCTGGCTCCCGTGAGAACCCATACAGAGACATGCATCGCACTCACAGGGGCTGTGAAGGCGATCTGGAAGGGAGCCCAGCTCGTTCCCGGAGAAACGGCTAGGATACGGTCGTCGATCCAAACGCCATTTGCATCCCAGAATGTGAGGCCGACTTCGGCATGGACATTGGCTGTGGTGGATTTGATCCATCCTTGATAAAGATAGTTTTTCAGTGTCTCCACGGGAATCGTGGTCACTAGCCAGGTAGATGTCCCCAGCGAGGCAGCCTTGCTTCCTACGTGTGCAGTGGGCACGGTTGTGACGGAGGGACCATAATCCCAGCCGTTGAGTCCCGATTCGAAGCCTGCATTGCTGAGAAGCCCCTGTGGCTGGTAGTCGAAGCTGACGGGAGCCACGGCGAGGTTGGCGTTTCCGCTCGCATCGATTACGCGGTCGGAGGCCAGGGCGATGGAACCGCTGCCTGGCTGCGTGGGGGTAATCTTGACCGTCCACGAGGCACCAGATCCCGCAAGCTCAGACAGGGTCGCGTTCTGAACGGTGAAATCCGACAGTGAGAGGCCTACGATCGGCTTGTTAGCCGTGATCGTCGCAGTAAAGGGAGATTGGCTCTGCGAAGGGCCGCCAGGCAGTGAAAGAGTGAGACTGGGGGGTGAATGGTCTCCTGGAGTGGGGTTTCCCATGCCAGACATGCCGGGAGCGAGTGTGGGATCGAGGCTGTTGATCCATTGGGACAGCAACTGCATCCCTGCGGTATCGATCACGTTCTTCGCGATGGGAGGCATGGCGATATTTTTCACGGTGGATCCGAGACGATGATAGACGACGGATCGCGCCACGTCGCCTGGCTTGATCAGTTGTGCGCCAGTGATGTCTAGATCATCGACTGCATCCTCTGCGATCAGTCCTTGCAACCAAGGCACGGTGGTGAGTCGAGCGTCGAATTCTGCCGGAGTCGGAGTGGCTGGCTGGTGACAGTGCGAGCAGTTAGCGTCGAGATAGCTGCGAGCACGGCGTTCGAGCGTTGCCGATGAGTCATCCTGGGCCTTGAGGGTCAGCATCTGACTGAGTCTCGACTCGTCGATGGCGGGGGAGAAAAATCCGAGCCGATTTAGCGTCACCAACTGGTTTGCTGTACGACCGGTCGCAGAATAGAAGAAATCGCGATTGAGCTGGCGAGTTCTCACGCTCAGAGCCTTGCCTGTGGCGTCGGTATGGCAGGCATTACACTCATTCCGTCCGGGAAAGTGCCAAGTGCGGGTGACTCCGTTGACAGTGTAATCCTCGTTGAGTGGAGCTCCAGGGAGCAGCTCAGCATCGCTACCGTCTGGACGCCAACGGTAGGTGAACCCGAACCAGTCGCCGCCTTCCCCTTGGAGATAGAAGCGTGTTTCCAGACGTCGCCCCGGTACCTCGAAGTGCTTCACGAGCACTGTGCCGATGGGGAAGGTCCAGTTTCCATTCTCTGACCAGCCGATGCGCTCGCTAGGAGAGTTCGGTACCCCGTCGTTGGGAATGGCGATCCAGCGCTGTTTTTCAGCTCCGTCAGACCACAGGGGCTGGATGACTCCGTAGGGAATCAATCCCGGGGCGGCGGTCATGGTTTGTAGATTCGTAAATGCTCCGGTTTGCGATAGTAGCGTCGGAGGTTCTGGCACGCCCTCGGTAGATTTTTCCAAACGATAGACGATACCGCCATCCAAGTCCGTTCCGGCGAGTGCCAGAACGTAGATCTCACCGGAAGCGTCCACAGCGAAGGAACTCATCCCGTTCTTCGGACCGGGGCCGTGCCGCTGGAGAGTCGTTAGTGTGGTGACGACGGGAGAGGAACCACTGGTGTTCAGAGACCAGATTAGGCCGTTGTTATGATCGCCGAAGATGTATTTCCCATAGAGTTCTGGATGCAGGGTGCCGCGATAGACATAGCCACCGATCACGCACCCGCCGACTGATCGTCCATAGGCGTATACTGGTGGCTGGTCCGTCCCGATCAGGGGCGAGGGCTTGGCCTTTGGTCCAGCGACGGAACCCTCGCGATAAGGCCACTGAAGATTCGCTCCCCGTACGACTTTACTGATTTCCTCCTGCGTGTTCTGGCCGATGTCTCCCAGCCAGATATCTCCGGTCAGCGGATCGAGAGTCATGCGGTGGGGGCTGCGAGTGCCGATGGCCCAGAATTCCTCCAGTTGAGTTCCGGTGGGGCTTTGCCAAGGATTGTCATTGGGCACATAGTAGCCCTGAGAGTAGCTAGCGGGCCATCCCGAAGGAGGTGTGACCGGACTGAGTGGCTGTCGACGAATGGGATGGCTGCGCGTCGCATCCTTATCCACATCGATGCGCAACACTCCAGAAAGAAGGCCACCATTGAGCTTCTGGCTGCTATTGAACTGGTCATTCGAGCCTCCTTCATCTCCCGTGGAAACGTAGAGAAATCCATCGGGGCCGAAGAGTAGGCCGCCACCGTTGTGCCAGTTGTGCTGGTCAAACTGGTTGATCAAAATAAACTCTGATGAGGGAGCGATGGCATTAGTGGATGGGTCCCAAGTAAAGCGGGAGAGGCGGCAATAGGCCTTGTCCACCTGCGTCTTATTCGGAGTATATCGATAGTAAACGTAGAGGTAGTGACGATTCGGAGACGATGGCTTTCCGAAATCCGGATGGAAGACAGCTCCCAACATTCCGCTGTCGTGCGTGGACTGCACCTGTGAACTGACGTTGAGCAGAACGGTCTTGGAAGTCGTGGCCTTATTATTCTCGAATACGGTAATTCGACCGTTTTTCTCGATGATCAAAAACCGGTTTGAATAAGGAACTGGTAGCATTTGCACGGGATCGATGAATGTCAGTTTCGGAAAGGCATTCACCAGCTTCCAACTACCAGTGGAGGGGCGTGGAGTTCTTGGCGGCAGAGCGCCATTTAGAAATGGACCGATCGCTTCCGCCTGGTTGAGCCCTCCGCTCGTCTGGGCGAAGGCGGCAGGGATAAAAAGGAGGGAAAACAGGATGGTAAATATTGTCCTCATACGAAGTATAATTTTGATGATATGGTTAATATTAAAAATGTAAATTAAAAATGAAAAATATCTCATTTTTGATAAATTTAGATAATTTCATCGTCCTGGAATCGGCTTTTTCTTGTCATGGATACTCAGAATCGCCTACAACAGAGTGACGACTGATCGAGCGATACTGATTTGCCGATTTGCCGATTTGCCGATTTGCCGATTTGCCGATTTGCCGATTTGCCGATTTGCCGATTTGCCGATTCGCGATACACGCTGATTTTATGAGGACGATATTTTCTATGAAAACCGGGGGCAGCATTCTGTTAGCTCTGGGGATAATTCTTTGTTCGATTCCTGCGGAGGCGATAATACTGAAGGGTTCGAACGGGCGAGAAGTGGACTTCCATGCAGTGCTTTCGGCGACTCCAGGCGGGCTGAAGGTGAGCATGACTGCCGACAGCGCTCCGATAGAAATCTCTTGGGATAAGCTGGATTTGGCCACCTTAGCGCAGCAGCATCCGGAGATTCACGCAGCGTATCTTCGTGCGAAAAATGGCGAGACTGTGGATCTAGCTGACGGAAAAGGCGAAGTGGCGAAATCGGATGCAATGAAGGAGGGAGCGCCAACTCCAGAAAAGCCCGAAGAAATGAAGGCGCCACCCCAATCAGAGTTCAGCGAGATGTATCCCGGGTGGATCGATACGAATGTGGGGAATCTCTCATTCATGATGCAGGCTCCCACGGGAAAGATTCGGGGCGTTCTACTGATTTCATTAGACGACTTCGGTCGATCTTTTCGATATTTGGCTCATCATGAAAGAGGGACAGGATATTGGGGGGTGTTTCAGACGAAATTTGGGATGGCTCTGATGACGTATGATGCGCACATATCACAAAGGGATCCGACGAAGGCTGAGGACTTTCTCTTCCCTGAAAAAGGGAGTGGGAAGGCGGTGTTCACAGCTCTCTCCAGTTTTGCCTCGAAGCTCAAACAACCAGATCTGGCAAATGCCCCGATCGCAATCTATGGGTCGGAGCGCAGCGGAGCCGCCTTTGCCTACAACTTCGCTCAACAAAACGCGGATCGTGTGATCGCAGTCGCTCTCTATGACGGAGGGTTTTACGATGCTGAGCCAACGGATGCTTCGGTAAAGATTCCGATGCTCCTCATGTGGGGACAATATTCGAGCCGCCCTGAGCAGTGGCATACGGAGAATCACACGGTCTCGGTGCTGGAGAAGGTCAAAAATCGCCAAACGAATTGGACGAATGGGCGGGAGTTTCGGGGAAAGGGAGAAAATAGCGAAGTGGTCGAGTTCTTTGCCAAGCAATACCTTCTATCGATGGTCGAAGCGCGTCTTCCGAAGGAGGCTGCGGCGGAAGGTGGTTCGGTGAAGTTGCTTCCCCTAAATCGAGGAAATGGTTCCTTCGGTAACGTTCGCACCGGTGAGGTTGCGAAGATTCCGAATGCAGAGGCCAATCCCGGGGAAGACGAGACTTTTCTGCCGAATCAGACCATCATTCGCTATTGGAAGGATTTCGTGATCGGCAATCTGATTCCGACGAATTGAGGCGTCGGCTCAGGGAAGTCTGATTCAACGGGGTTGGCTGAGTGGCTTTACCCTGTTCACTGCCCCTGTTCAATCAGAGGCTCTCTGGTGACTGGAGTACCTCTGCGATGCGGAGCAGGAGACGACCTGCCGCTCCACCATCCAGGATACGGTGGTCGAAGCTGAGGGTAAAGTTCGACTCCATTCTTGGAACGAAGGTATTGGTCCCCGAGTCCCAGACAGGTACGCGACGCCCAGCCATGAGGCCGAGGACCAGATTCTGTTCCGGCAGAGGGATGGGGCTGGCGGCGGTGATCCCAAATGGACCGACGTTGGTAATCGTAGCGATCCCTCCGCCCATAGCGCTTTTCGGTAGGCGTCGTTCGCGGGCGAGTCGCACTAAATCGTCATAGTTTGATAAAAGATCGCTCAGACTGTGTTGATCCACATGGCGTACCACGGGGACCAAGACGCCGTCTTCAGCTTCTACTGCGAATCCGATATCGATCACGTTCGGATGGATGATCTTGCTCCCGATCAGACGTCCTGCCACAGCCGTATTCTCCGCTATGGCGAGCGCCAATGCACGCATGACATACAGAGTGATGCCGGGCTTGACAGAAAGAGAGGCGCGATGTGCGAGCAGAGCATCCATACCCACGGGGACCGTCACGGTGGCCAGGGGGCGAGTCCAGCTCCTTCGCATGGAATCAGCGACGGCGATGCGCATGGGGGAGGCATCGGTCATGCGACTCTCATCTAGCTCGCGGATAAATTTTTCAAAATCCTCCACGGTCACACGCCCGCCAGCTCCACTACCGGGAAGGCCGGCGAGGTCGGCGGAGTTCAGGCCCAGTTCCTCCATGCGATGGCGCAGGCGAGGGCTGAGATAGACACTGGAGCGAACCGGGACGGGGAGTCCGCCTTCGATGGTTGGCTGGACGGATAGCGGAGCCTTTTGTGTGATGACTTCACTCTGATCCACTGCGAAGTGAAGATTCTCGTCTGCTTTTGCGTTGCCTTCTGCACTTGCTTCTCCGTTTGCTGCTGCGCTTGTTGCTGCCTTTGCAATGGCGATCTCGCCTGAGTCCTCGGGGCGGAGAAGCCCCGCTCTGATGGCGTCTTCAGTCGTCGCCTCGATCACGGCGATAGGGGAGCCGACTGGATAGCTCGTTCCGATCACGGCGATGATTTCTACAATGGTGCCTGCACAGGGAGTTGTGACTTCCATCATCGCCTTATCGGTCTCGACTTCGAATAAATTCTGGTCGGCCTGGACGGTGTCTCCGGGCGAAACGAGAGCCTCGCGCACGATAGCTTCGGCGATCGAGTCGCCCAGTTGGGGCATGTTGATGGGGAAAACGGGCATAGCAGAAGAGATTCTGTGTCACGACGATGCGCCGCTTCAATCCGGAGCCGGAGTGAATGGAGCGAATGTCTATCAACGTGGATGAAAATGAGATGTCCGCAAGTATTCAGGCGAGAGAAAATCTCGTGAGTAAGGGATTCTCGAATCGACCATCTGGCGCGACTCCGTTATTTCTTCGACTCGACGAAGGCGAAGGATTCGTTATTATCACCGTCATGCTACACCGCATTCTTTTGCTCTTGCTGTCAGTTTCCCTGTTCGCTGTCGCCGACGAGGCGACGCCGCCGAAGGGATTTCACGCGATTTTTAACGGAAAAAATCTAGAGGGATGGTATGGATGGAATCCTCACCTGACCGAAAGGAGCAAGGATGAGGCGAAAAAGGCGGAAGATCG
>JBDHQE010000186.1:0-7230 GCA_039806885.1 Verrucomicrobiales bacterium | reverse complement strand
GGAAAGGACAAGCCGATAGCGATTCTGATTCTGCGGAGGAGATGTCTCCAACCTGCCATCATCTCAGTCTCAGAGAAAAACTGCGAACTCTGCGGGCATCGGAGCCTCGAAGTGAAGCGTTGCGCCGCTGAGCGGATGCCGAAAGTTCAGGAAGCGTGCGTGCAACATCAGACGACTCATTTTCACTCGCTGACGAGCGCTTTGCGCATAGATCGTGTCACCGAGAATCGGGCAGTGAAGCACCTCTTTGCAATGCACCCGAATCTGGTGGGTGCGTCCTGTGTGAATCAGACACCGGAGAGAGGACCATCCCATCTCCGGATCACTCCTTAGTATTTGATAGTCCGTGATCGCCTCCTTCCCCGCTGGCGGCGTGAGCACTGCCATCCGCTGACGATTCACTGGGTGCCTCCCAATTTGAGTCACGATACACCCTTGCTGATTCTTCGGAGTCCCCTCCACTACCGCTACATATTCCTTTCCCGTTTTACGATCCGCGAACTGCGCTACAAGCCCTTGATACGCGAGATCAGATTTCGCTGCGACCAAGCAGCCGGACGTTTCGCGATCCAGTCGATGGACGATCCCAGGGCGATCCTCTCCTGCTAAGGTGGAGAGCTTACCTCCGCAGTGATAAAGCAGTGCGTTCACCAAGGTACCGTCCCTATTGCCAGCACCTGGATGCACGACCAGTCCTGGCTGCTTATCGACGACGATCAGTTCCTCGTCTTCATACAAAACTGACAATGGAATCGCTTCTGGCTCTGGCGATCCGAGCACTTTCTCAGCAGGGAATCGGATCACGATCTCTTCTCCTCCGGAGATGCAATAGCTCGCCTTCCCCCCGGCGGCCGTGAGAATTACAGCTCCGGAGCGGATCAGCTCCTGAACTGCGGATCTTGATCGTTCGATCCCGATCCGTGCGAGCGCTCCTACGAGAAATTGATCCAATCGCATCCCTCGTGAATCACTAGACGCGACGATTCTAACCTCATCGCAATGATCCGTCCTCGACTCCATGCTCTCAGTTTACTCCAATTTCGGAGTATAGACGGGAATTTCGAAATTCGGACGTAGGTCATCCACCATCTGCCAGTGCTCCAAATTCTTATATTTTGATAATGGAACCAGCGTCAACTCCCGCTCAGAGCCGATCTCAGCCTTCGTCGCACTGGTGAGCTGCCGTCGAAAAACGATCCCTTGAGCAACGCGAATCCGAGGGTAGGGAAAATTCCCTCGCAAGTCCTCCACTACCGTATATTCATACAAGCCCAGAGCATTTGCGTAGTCCAGCTCAGAGGGATTATGAATCTCCGATTTTTCCTCCAATCGGATTCTTAGCAGAACCTCATCCGGTAAGTTGGTCCAAGATGCATCTCCTCCCGAATCTCTCGCCTCCACAGATGAAGCCGTAGGGAGTGGCGCTTGCGTCCGAGATCGCGGGAGGGAAGCCCTCTCTACCGTCGCGTGCGATCCTCTGGACTCCCATTTCGACGGCTCCTTTGCAATTTCCAAGAAAGCCATCGATACCTTCTCCGCCCACTCACGAGCCTCGGTCGGACCGTAGTGAATCCCATCTGTCGCCGGATACGGATCGTTAAAATGGGTAACATTACGGCTTTCAAAGACCATTCCGTGATACTGCTGAACCGCTCCCTCCATCAAGGAGGTCAGTTCCTCTTGTAATTCGAGCGGATAGCGCTCTTCATGCGAGTGTGGAGGCAGAATCCAATACGAAATCGCACCTGTATTCGCGATGGATTCACACATCTGCTCGATTAGGGAGCGTACCTCGTGCACATTCTCCTCCTTCGGCTTGCGTTTGGAGCGTAGAGTCGCATAGAGATTAATTCCTGTCTGGACCACGACGATATCCGGCTTTTTCGCTTGCATCAAATCCTCCAGCTTCGGCACCGCCCGCACATATCCCAATCTGCGCTCACTCTCTGTCGTCTTCTCCCAGAAGCCAATGGTGCAAGGTAGAGATTGATAGGACTTCAGCCAGTAGTACGGGCTGGCTCCTCCCGCTACAACTGTATGCACGTCATAGCCGGATGATCGCATCTCTTGATCAAAAGTCTGCCCGAAAGCCCCCAGACTTAGAGAATCTCCCAGATAAAGAATCTGAAGCGGAGCATTCGCTCCGAAGATGGGATTTGATGATGTAACAATCCAAGCAAAAAGAATTTCAAAAAATGTAATCCATCGCCACATAGCGCCAAAATTACATAAATTACTAGAGTAATTCAAGAATTTTCATAACAACTTTGCGATATTTTTACAATTCTAGACTCAATTTCGAGAATAAATCGTTTCACCTAAAGTTCCAGCCCTGCTGCACACAATTTTTGAAAATCTTCCCATTCTAGCTGAATGCCCGAATCAGCCTCGTGGATGAGACGCATCGTCTCTTTTGCCACTTCCGTGCGAGCCGACGATAGGAGGCGACTGATCCGCGTTTGATCACACTGCCACATGCGAGCGAGCGCCACCTGACTAACTCCATGGAGAAAAGAGAGTTTTAACATTAGGAGAACCTCCGGAGGCAGAGAATCAAATGCCTGACGAATGGATCGCCCCATTAGATTCGCGAGATCAGCATCAAGGAAATCATCCCCTTCAGACCTTCCTGCCATGCGATCAAATGGATCCCCATCGTCATCGTCATCTCCTAGACGAGGTAGCTCTCCACGAAACTTATCTCGGCGCTTCAAGTCCAACCATCGATTCCATGTCGTACGAATCATCCAAGTCGAAAGCGAAGCCCGACCCTCATACTTCTCCAGTAGAGGCTGTCCAGCCCCGTCCTTCCGTGCACCGAAACATTCGGCTACAACATCCGCTACCAAATCCTCCGCCTGAATGCGATCAACCCCTCGCGACATCAGCACCCTCTCTAACAGAGGACGATAGGTATCGTGAAATTCCCGAACAGCCGTGGGATCGCCCCCTAGGGATCGCTCCACCAGTTCCAAATCTTCCGAGTGCTTTAACGGGATGATCGCTGAATTTTCGACCTTTGACATCAGCGTATCCAATCACCTCGCAGAGGAAACAGCAACCTCAGAATCTGAATTTCTGCTCTGTTCCACTACTCGATCTGCAATAGCATATCTTCTGAGCACTCAGATCAAATGGGCTAGAATAATAATTTAGTCTTCCATC
The DNA here is from genome assembly GCA_039806885.1 of Verrucomicrobiales bacterium. GTDB lineage: Bacteria > Verrucomicrobiota > Verrucomicrobiia > Verrucomicrobiales > DEV007 > Arctic95D-9. The sequence continues at coordinate 4,065 of JBDHQE010000186.1, read as the reverse complement.
CCATCCGAAAGATGGGCGTGCTTATCCCGTCATCCCGTCCTATTATATCAGACTCTTTTACCTTTTCTCCTAGCCAACTCTCCGCTAGCATGAGCGGTATGCAGTCAGCTTCTTTTAGTCGTCGTCGTTTTCTGAAATCCACCGCTCTCTCTGCCGGAGCCAGCACTCTGGGCTTCCCCGCCATTACCCGCTGCCAATCACCGAACTCAAAGCTCGGAATCGCACTTATCGGAGTCGGAGGCCGAGGAGGAACCCATGTCAAAGCCACTCTTGATGCTGCGGAGAACATCATCGCCATGGTCGATGTGAACGAGAACAATCTCGGAGGTGCATTGCAAAAAGCCCCCCAGGCACGAAGCCATCGCGACTTTCGCGAACTTTTTGCTGGTCGTCTCGACGATATTGACGCCGTTTTCGTTTCCTCCACGGAGCACACGCACGCATTTGCCACCCTGAGCGCCCTACGGCATGGCAAACACGTCTACAGCGAAAAGCCACTCACTCGTGACGTATTCGAAGCACGAAAAGTCATCGAAACCGCGGCAGCACATCCAGAACTAGTCACACAGATGGGCACGCAAATACACGCCACGGAAAACTATCGCCGAGTCGTCGAGCTAGTCGAAAGCGGTGCTATCGGTGCTGTAAAAGAAGTCCACTGTTGGGTCAGTCGCGCTTGGGGCTGGCAGACACAGGAAGAAGCCGAAAAGAATAAAGACATCATCTACACCCCGGACACTCCTACGAAAGGGATGCCCGTACCTGCTGGACTCGACTGGGATCTCTGGCTTGGCCCCGCCCCCTATCGAGACTTTCACGAATTCTACTTTCCCGGTCCACGCTGGTATCGCTGGTGGGATTTCGGTAACGGCACGATGTCTGACCTTGGCAGCCACCGCAACGATCTGCCTTGGTGGGCTCTGAAGCTCGATGCTCCCCTCACCATCGAACCCATCGGCGGCCCCCCACCGCATCCAGACATCGCGCCTGCATCTCTCGCAGTGCGTTACACATATGGACAGCGCGGAGAATTGCCACCCGTGGAACTGACTTGGTATCAAGGATCCGAGAAGCCTCAACTCTGGCGTGACGGAACGATCCCACCCTGGGGAGACGGAACCCTCTTCGTGGGATCGGATGGCATGTTGCTCGCCGATTACGGGAAGCACATCCTCCTTCCAGAGGAGAAATTCAAAAACTTCAAAGCTCCCGCTCCCTACATCGCTCCATCCCCAGGACAACAAGCCGAGTGGTTCCTCGCCTGTAAAGGGGAAGGCCCCAAACCGCTGTGCCATTTCGCCTACTCCGGTCCACTCACCGAGGCCAACCACCTTGGCAATGTCGCCTATCGTGCCGGAAAGAAACTTGAATGGGACGCGAAGGCCATGAAATTCCCGAACGCACCCGAAGCAGAACGCTACCTGAGTCGTAAGTATCGCGGAGACTGGTCTCTGGATGCCTGATCCAGAAATCTCGTTTGTGTTCTTCCGAAAAGACAACGACAATCCCCCCTTCATGAAAAAAGCTACCATCCTCATGCTCACAGGACTGGCGACCATCGCCATTCTCCTACCCTCCATCGCGGTCTCCGAGGATGGTTCAGCTACGCCGAAGGCTCCTGCCGAAAATCCAGGAACGGCTCCAACAGCTCCCGATTCTGATCAGAAGACTCCCAAAGCCTTCTCCGAGACGGACATCGTAATGGAAGTCAACGGCTCACCCATCACCGTGCGTGACGTGCGCGAACTGTTCACGGCCCGTTACGGAAGGGAATTCGAGCAAATCCCCGCAGAACAGCGTGCTCTGATCGAGCCGCAAATCCAGCAGATGGTAATGGGAGAACTGATTGAGAAAAAGCTTCTGCTCGGAGCTGCTGATAAGGCCGACATTAAAGTCACACCAGAAGAGATCGACGGAATTTTAAAGGAAATCTCCAAACAACTTCCCGAAGGAACGACCTTAGAGAAGTACGCCGAAGCGGTGGGGATCAGTCTGGATCGAGTACGACGCCAAATCACCGAAGACTCCAAGGTACAGAAGCTGTATGAGCAAATCACCGCCGACGTTCCGCAGCCGGATCCTGCGGCAGTGAAGAAATACTTCGAGGAGCATTCGGATGAATTCCAACAGAACGAGAGTGTCGATGCAGCTCATATTCTCATCGGAACGGAAGGGATTACTGATGCCGGCCAGCTCGCGACGAAGGAAAAAATCGCGAAGGAACTACGCACTGAGCTCGTGGCGAAAAAGGGAGAAAATTTCGCCGAGATGGCCAAGCTGCATTCCGACTGCCCCAGCAAGGCGCAAGGCGGTGATTTAGGTGAATTCGAACGCGGTCAAATGGTGAAGGAGTTCGAAGACGCCGCTTTCTCACAGGAGGTCGGAGCCATTGGCGAAGTCGTAAAAACACCCTTTGGGTTCCACATCATTCGAGTGAACGAGAGAAAGGAAGCGAAAAAGCTGGGCTTTAACGAAGTTGAAAAGGATCTGACTGAAAAACTTCAAAAGGAGGCGAAGTCACAAAAACTGCAGGATTATCTCGAAACTCTTCGCAAAAGTGCGGTCATTCGTAACCCTGCAGAAGGAGCAGCCAGTCAGCCGTCTGCGCCTGCGTCAACAGAGAAGCCCGAGAAACCCTTGTGACGAAAGCTTCTTTGCTGCCCCACTCCGTCGAGTCGGTGGGATAAGCAGCACACTTGGACTCATCCCTCCGGAAGATGTTGCTTCCACCGGCACGCCCTGTATGCCCAATGTAGGCCAGTGCCGGGTTCAAGCCTTTTTTATGGGATCGCTTACCGCGATCACATACCTTTTCACTGCTTGATTTCCAAATGTGGATTGAGATACTCTGCTCTTAGCATCTCGTTCTAACGCACCCTTTTTCATGAAGCAATTCACGATTCTCCTCTCCCTTCTTCTCTCATCTGCCGGGATTGGCATAGGAGCAGATGCGGCAAAAAGTCAGCTTTTCGACGATCTGGTTATGCCCATCTTGAAGGCTAAGTGTCAGGAATGCCATAATGAGAATAAGACGAAGGGAAAGCTTCTCTTGACCTCGTATGCTGCGATCATGAAAGGAGGAGCCGATGGTCCCTCCGTCGAACCTGGCAGTCAGGAGGACAGCCCCCTGATCGACCGCGTCCACCTGCCCGTCGACGACGATGAGCATATGCCCCCTGAGGACGAAGAGCAGCTCACTGACCAAGAAACAGCTGTTCTCGCCTTCTGGATCATGAGCGGAGCTAAAGAGAAGGGAGTGGTCTCCGACCTCAAGCCGGACGAGAAAACACTGGCAGCCATCACTCATGTCCTCGCCAATCCTCCTCAGGCGAAGAAAAAGGAACTCGTCAAAGAGGATGCCCCAAAGATCGATCCGGCGACGGAGAAGCTGATTGCCGAGACGATAGAGAAAGTCGCTAAAAGTGGCGCCTCCCTGATGGCAATTGCCCAAGATACTCCTCAGCTTCGCTTCAGCGCGCTCAATGTTGCCAAAGAATTCGGTGATGACCGCATCGCGGAACTCAAGCCTGTCGCAAGCCAAATTCTTTGGGTCGATCTAGCCCGCACTCAAGTCACTGACAAAGGAATCGCCCAGCTCGCGGGAATGGAGAATTTGACTCGTCTCCATCTGGAGAACACAAAAATTTCCGACGTAGCGCTCGATGCTATCAAGGGAATGAGTAAATTAGAATACCTGAATCTGTACGGAACTCAGGTAAGCGATACCGGGCTCGAAAAACTCTCAGGACTGAAAAACCTGAAAAAGCTCTTCGTCTGGCAGAGTAAAGTAACCGAAGCAGGAGCTAAGAAGCTCGAAGCCGCGATCCCAGGAATCGACATCAATACAGGCTGGAAAGAGCCTAACCCCACAGCAGCAGTCGCAACTCCAGCTCCTCCTGCACCTAAGCCAGCAGCTCCCGCACCAGCAGCTCCAGCTCCCGCACCAGCAGCGAAACCCGCGACTCCAGCTCCTCCTGCACCCAAGCCAGCAGCTCCAGCTCCCGCACCAGCGGCGAAACCCGCGACTCCAGCTCCCGCACCAGCAGCGAAACCCGCGACTCCAGC
>JBDHQE010000185.1:0-7255 GCA_039806885.1 Verrucomicrobiales bacterium | reverse complement strand
ACTCCGGTAGCGAAGAAACCTATCGTCGCACAGCCAGTAGAATCTGACGATTCGTCCAATTCTCCACAGGACGAACCAGCGCAAAAGCGTCCCAGCGATCCCGTCGCTATGCCTGTTGCCAAACCGATTCTCACCGATACAGGGGCCACCGATGACCCTCCCGCCGAGCAGCGCGTACAGCTCCCCCGCCCGCGTGCGATCGAGATCGAATAAGAATTCTCCGGACAGATTTTCTCAGGCGACCTGACCTTCCCCTCGTTGGACCAGATCGATTTCTTCCCGATTGTCATCTTTCCGATTCACGTCGATACTGAGGTCTAGCTTTCAGAATTCCGATGTCTCCTCGTCGTACCGAACTCGCCGTCGGCGTCTTTGTATTGATCGGCCTCGCCGTGATCGGGAGCCTCGTCGTTCGCTTTTCTCAACACCAAACCGGCCCAGCGGGAGGATATGCCCTCACGGTCGAAGTGAAAGACGCCACCGGAATTCGGGCCGGAGTTCCCGTGCGATTGGGCGGAGTCGATATTGGACGCGTCGTCCATAGTCCAGAACTCAGCGAAGACTCAACCCAACTCATCATTCCGCTCGAAATCTTTCCCACCGTGAAGATTCCGGAACACTCGACTGGCCGGGTGGGGACGAGCGGACTGCTCGGTGGCGGATACGTACGCATTCTGCCTCCAGAACAGCCATCAGGTAAATTTCTCTCTGAAGGCGCCAAAATCCTTTCAGAACCAGCCGAGCATTTTTCCGATCTAGCGAGCGGGGCGGACCGTGCGATGGCAACTCTTTCGTCAGCCTCCAGCGAATTGATCCGTGTCTCGGGGCAAGCCGGACAACTGATCGAGCGAATTGAAGCAGGTCTGCTCACGGATGACAACCTCTCTCGCTTGGAATCCATCCTCAAAGACATGGCGGTGGCATCAGGTAACCTGCGCACCGCATCGGAGCAAATCATCCCCATGCTCACTGAAGCGAACGAAACATTAACAAGCCTAGGCGAGGCTGCCAACGGAGCAAAAGACAGCTTTGCTCAGATCGGTAACGGAGTCGCTCAGATCGAAGCAGGAGCTGCGGACCTCAGTAAAACTCTCGCCATGACTCGCCCTGTTGTGGAAAATTTTGACACGACGATCGCGGCTCTGAAGAAAACGCTCGTAACCACCAATTCTCTGCTCGAAGAGATCGAGAAGGGTGATGGTCTCGCCAGCTCTTTTCTCCGCGATCCAGAGCTGAAAGGGAACTTCGAGAGCTTCCTGAAAAAACTTGATCGAAACGGAATTCTTTTCTATCCGCGAGAGGGCGGGAAAAACTCAGAAGACAAATCCCTCTTCCCTGGGACACGACGCCAACCGTGATTCGCCATGCCTTTCCTCGCTGTCTTCAAACGCTACGAAGTGTGGCTGCTGCTTTTACTGATCGCAGGCCTCTTCTGGCTGGCCTTTACACCCTCTCCAGTCACAGGTCTAACCCTCTCCCGTGGGAAAGTAGTAAAAGAAGATCCAAAATCAGGTCCTACGGACAATTCGGCAACGAACGATCCTAGTGCGCCGAAGCCGAGTATTGTACTCAGAGATGTTCACATCGAAGAGTCATCCGGTGGGCAGATCGTCGAGACCAGGCTCGAAGGAATCTCGCCTACCGGGAGTGATTTGAGACTGGACGGCAGTGCCGTTCAGGCGATCAGTGGCGACGGCAACAGAATCCCACTCTTCTTTGAACCTTTTCAGAAGGACGCCATTCTCACCGCCCACGAAAATCGCACCGTGACCTTACGCTGGTGGATGGTGAAGCCGAAGAAAAATTTCACCCTAATGCTTGCCGGAGTAGAAATTCCGGTCGATCTGCCCTGATTTCTCCGTCCCGATGCCCACGACTCGCGCCGATTTTCTCCTGATCAACAGCAACAACACGCGCACCAAGTTTGCCATCGCTTCCCGTAGCGCACTTCTGGAACACCGCGCCATGCTGTCTCAAGAGATGTCGTGCGATTCTGTGATGACCCTCTTGGATGGTTGGGACTACGACAGCGTCGTGATCGCATCGGTAGTCCCTGCGAAACTTCCTCTCCTGCGCGATTCTGTCGCCACCCATCCCGTCGTGGAAGTGAATCATCGCGCTCGCCTCGGCATAATGCTAGATTTCCCTGATCCATCCATGATCGGGGCTGACAGGATCGCCAATGCAGCAGCAGTGGCCGCTCGCTGCCCCACCGGACCCGTCGTGGTCGTCGATTTCGGCACAGCGGTGACTTTTGACATTGTTTCTATTATCTCTGGGAATCCCGCCTACATCGGGGGTGTAATCGCTCCCGGACTAGATGCGATGCGCTATTATCTGAACGAGCGCACCGCCCTGCTACCACAGATTGAGATCGCCCGACCGCCCTCGGTCATCGGCAAATCAACCGTTCACGCCATGCAAGCAGGCGCATTCCACGGCTACCGAGGTCTGATTCTGGAAATCCTTCACCGCATCGGAGAAGAATTGGGAGAGGTGCCGAAATCGATTGCCACCGGAGGATATGCAGCTTTGATAGCAAGCGATCTTCCCGGCATCGATTCAATCGAGCCACTACTGACCATGGAAGGTCTCCTGCACATCGCCAAACTCAATTTTCCCTTATGAAAAATTCTCCCGTGATCGGCATCGACTTCGGCGGCACATCAATCAAAATGGCCGTTGTCGATGGCGAGTCCCTGATCTCCGCTATCGAACGAATCCCCACTCAGGATTTCGACGAGGCTAACTCACTCATGAATGAAATCGCGGCTCGAGTGAGCACATTGCGCCAGCAGCACCTCGAGATCGCCGCCATCGGAATCGGCGTGCCGGGAGCCGTGAATTCATCCACGGGGATTACCTATAATCTCACGAATGTGAAAGGCTGGACCGAAGTCCCACTCCGCGACTTAATGACGCAAAAAACTGGACTTCCCACCCTCATCGAGAACGATGCCAACTGCATGGCTTACGCCGAGTGGAAATACGGAGCGGCGAAAGGCTTTCGTCATGCCGTCTGCGTGACGCTGGGGACTGGAGTCGGCGGCGGTCTAATTCTCGATGGAAAACTCTTCCATGGAGCAGTCTATGCCGCTGGTGAAATCGGCCAAATGAGCATCGACTATCGCGGAGTTCCCGGCCCCTATGGGAATACGGGATGCGTCGAACGCTATGTCGGAATCCGCCAGATCGTCGAAATGGCACACACTCTCTACGCCGAACGCGGCCTCACCGCCCCGGAGAATCTCAGCCCAAAACTTCTCTCGGAGGCGGCACATGCAGGAGACGAGATTGCGCTCGAGCTCTGGCGTCGGGTTGCGGAATGCCTCGGATTCTGTCTGATGAGCGTCACCTTCCTCCTGAATCCCGAAGTAATCGTGATCGGTGGCGGCGTCGCTGACGTAGGCGATCCTCTCTTCATTCCTCTGCGCGAGACGCTACGCCAGACTCTCTCGAACGAGTGTTTCCGCTCTCTCCGCCTCGAACGCGCCCACTTCGGAAACACTGCCGGTATTCTGGGCAGCTCTGCCCTCGCCGGGGCAATGCTGGGACCTGGGTGATCCAAAATCACTCGCAGAAGCCGTCTCCAGAATCCGAATTCATCCTCACAATCGCTCGCAAATCTTCCCCTCGCGACCACATTACTGAGCCTTTTGAGTTACCAAGGATTCGTAAAGCCGCAGGGTCTTATGGGCAATCTCGGTCCAGCTAAAGCACTCCAAAACGCGCTCTCGGCCCGCGACACCCATTGCCTGACAGCGCTCCGGGTCACGCATCAGTAAATTGATCGCCGTGGCCAGATCCCGTGCGAAGATCTCGGGGTGGATGGCTTCGAAAGGAGATTGCGACTGCTGGGCCAGTGGTACGAGCAGGCCCGTCTCACCCGGGAGAATGATTTCCTTCATACCACCAATCGCAGTACCGACAACCGGCGTCTCACAGGCCATCGCCTCTAGATTGATGATGCCGAAGGGCTCATAGATCGACGGCGTACAGAAAACACGGGCATGGCTATAGATTACGATCTTATCGGGAGTCGGCAGCATTTCCTGAATCCATACGATCCGCCCACCAAAACTTGCTCTTGCCTTCTCGACGGCTGTTTTCATCTCAACTTCGATCTCCTCGGTGTCGGGCGCCCCTGCACACAACACAACTTGCACACCTGGATCGAGATGTCGGATCGCATTCACCAGATGGACGATCCCTTTCTGACGAGTCACTCGTCCGACGAAAAGCACGAAGGGCATCTCGGGATCTATCCCGTATTTTCTGAGAAGATCGGGATCGAAGGTGGGGCGGTATTCTTCTGGATCGATACCGTTGTGAATCACATGGACTTTCGCTTCATCCACATCGAAAAGACTCAGGATATCCATCCGTGTCTCATGAGAGACAGCGATCACGGCATCTGCCATCTCAATGGCAGTCTTTTCCAGCCACACCGTATAATCATAGCCATTCCCCAACTGCTCTCGCTTCCAAGGACGGAGAGGCTCCAGAGAGTGGACCGTCAATACCATGGGGATTCCGTAGTTTTTCTTCGCCAGAATTCCTCCGAAATGAGAATACCAAGTATGCAGATGCACGAGATCTGCGTCGATTCTTTCAGTGTTGAAGTCGAGGCATTTTTGCAGAGCCCCAAAGACGGAATGCAACTGCTTCGGTGCAGTGTAATCACTGCTGTCTGATGAAAAGCCGCTAACAGAAGGATTCGAATCCGTATCCGATTGTTCTCCGAAGCAGCGGACTTCGACCTGACAGAGATGCGCCAGTTCACGTGACAGATATTTCACATGAATCCCAGCACCTCCGTAAATATGGGGCGGGTATTCGTTGGTTAAGATCAGAGACTTCATCGTGTAACAGTAGAGAAGAGAGCGGTGAATTGCCTTTTTTCAACACGGGAAGTCGCAGAACGCTGCATGGCTTAGAAATCGCGCTACGGTAGAACTGATACGAACTCAATCCCAATTCACATGAAAACAACCGATCTGTCCCGCCTAGCTCAGAAGGCGGAAACCCTGCGCCAGCTTCATCACACTGGAAGTATTCTGCTCCTACCAAACGCGTGGGACGTAATGACCGCTCGACTTTTTGCGTCACGAGGCTTTCCCGCCGTCGCCACGACCAGCGGAGGAGTAGCCTGGGCACGCGGCTACGCCGATGGAGAGGCGATGCCACTCGATCTGGTATATACCACGACGTATCGGATGGCTGAAGGAATCTCCTGTCCCCTCACTGTGGACTTCGAAGGCGGCTATGCGGAAGACCTCGGAGAGCTGCGGGAGAATGTCCAAAACATCATCCGGGCAGGAGCGGCAGGGATCAATCTGGAAGATAGCGTAGGCCCCAGCCACCAGCTCCGAGAGATCAGTGCCGCAGCAGAGCGGATTCGGACAGCCCGCAGTGCCGGGGAATCGCTGGGAATCCCTCTGGTCATCAATGCCCGGATTGATGTCTGGCTCGCCGGATTCGGAAATGATGATAATGCCCGTTTTGAAGAAACTGTCGCCCGTGCACGAGCCTATCTGGACGCCGGAGCCGATTGCGTCTATCCCATCCTTCTGAGTGATCGCGGAATTCTTACTCGCCTCGTGCAGTCGCTCCAATGTCCGATCAATGTGAACGCCTCTCCTCATCTGCCGAGTCTGGACGAACTCAATCGTATCGGGATCGCACGCGTTTCCACGGCGACCAGTCTCACGGTTCACGCATGGGATGCCACCATCCAAGCACTGGAACAAATTCGCACGACAGGCAGCTTTGATGCTCTCTCGCCTAGTCTCACCCGACAAGAGCTCCAAGACCTAGGAGATAAAAAATCATAACATCCTTACTTTCAATATTTTTAAAAAAGATTCAAAAATCGTCTCAATTGTAAAACAATCCCCTTTTTCGCCCTGCAAAAGATTGACTTCGCCGCAAAAGACGTGATTGAATGACATCATGTCGACCTCCCCGGCAGAGAATGATTTTCGAATCCCCATCTTTTCTGCGAATCACTCCGTGGCTCTTTGCTCCGGCTTTCACAGTGTGTTGTCTGTTCGCCTCTGAGCAAGGGCCTGCGGATTCCCTGCGAATTGCGTTCCATAGCGATCGTGCCGCCGTGTCTGGAGTTGTCCCCACAGAAGAGGATGTCGCGGCGATCACGACGATGATTCAGGAAGCACGCCCAGGGCTGCAAGTCGACCACGCCGATTTGCAGACTGCGCCGGGGGCACCGATTCTGAATACAGCAGATCTAGAGAGTCTACTGACGGAAATCGCACTCTCAACGAACGAGGGGTCTCTGACCCTTTCTCCGACTCACCTCGATATCGGTGGAATGACTGATAGCGTTCTCGCCCGGAGCGTTCTTCGACTACGGGCCAAGCCATTTCTCAAGGGGCGCAGCCTGATCGATCACATCTGCATCGTCACTTCTGACGAACTCCCTTCGATCAATGTTGCCCTAGCCACCGGAAAATCAGTTCCGGCGATCGTGGCGCCATCGACGGACCCGACAGTGCCTCCCCCCGCTCCAGAAGTTCCCTTTGAAACGCCCGGAATCCGACTAGAGTCATTACTCTCGACGCTGAGCTTATTCGGGCAGATCGATCACTTGGCTGGGCGCACTCCCGCCCCAGCCGTACCGTTACGAGCAGTCCCTCTGGAGGTGGCAGAGTCACCGCCGCCCACCGATGATGTGAACCTGGCATCAGAACCACAGCCTCCAGTTCCTCCGGGACCAACAGTAGAAGCGGTCTCATCCGTATATTTCGCTAGGAACTCCTTCTTTCTTCAGGTCAATCAGGAAGGAATCTTCCATGATCTGGCGAAGCGAGTTCTCGCGCACGGGTCGGACGGAGTGACGATAGCGGTTCAGACGCTCACACCACCGACTGGCTCTGCTGTATTGAACGAATATCTCACAGAACGCCGAAACGAAGAGGTCTTGAAATTTCTCGGAGAGCTCGGGATTTCATCGGAGAGAATCCTCACACGGACATTGCCTTCTTCCTCAAACTTCGACACAGGTGAAGTCCGCATCTCCCTGATTATCCCACCCAGCGCCCCTGTCACGAATCCGAAGGTCAACGAGCAGACAACGGAAATTTCAGCCCAGTCCGTGCCCTTATCCGGCGAAGTCGCACGATAGGGTTCCCGTTCCATTTCTTCGAAAATGGCAGAACCCGGCCTCTTTCGAAGCCGGGTTCCTTGACCACTCAACTTTGTCTCTCAACAACCTCGGGAATCGTGGCCGAGACAA
>JBDHQE010000184.1:0-7293 GCA_039806885.1 Verrucomicrobiales bacterium | reverse complement strand
GGTTCTTTTCATTCTTCGTGCTGGAAAGTAGGCGAGCGATCGACTCATCGGAGGCGAGCAGAGTAGGATCGGCTATTCTGAGTTCGGCGATCTGTTGACGGTGGATGAGGTCGGAGAGTGAGTGGAGACGAAGATGGACTCGATCCGATGAGAAGAATTCGTGGCTTTCCGAGCCAGCATGAACGGATGTAAAGTCGGGGGAAAGGGGCTGACCGTCACTGATCAGACCGTTCTGAAATCGGATTTCGGGAAAGGTGGCAGAAACAGCGAAGCTCAGGTCTGGAAGGCTCGGAAGAGAGCCTTTCCCATCGAATCCCGTCAGGGCGAGGCGAGCGTCTTCGATCTGGAGGCCACGAAGCAGGATGGTGGGGCTTTTTCCGGGATGATCCGACAGGGTTGAGTGGGTGAGCTGACCCTGTTGAGTCTTCTGCGCCTGGGGCTCGGAAGAGGAAGCGCGAGGGAAAAGCTCGGGTGTGATCCGAAGATTGGGCGAACGGATGAGGAGAGGCTCGATTTCCACTTGCGATAGATCGGGTGCGAGAGAGGCTTTTCCCGAAAGAAGCGCGATCTGCCCTCCTGATGCGTCTCTTCCCACGCGGAGATTTCTGAGGGTCCAGGAGAGAGTTGTGGGTCTGATCCCTTCGAGATCGAAGTGCTCGCAATGAAAATCCCATTCGGTCTCCAATGGCGGAAGGGCGTCGAGATCGATCTGGATTCGCCCATTTTCTGCCGAGAGTGATCCGGTGAAGACGGCGAGACGAGAAAGGAGGAAGGGTTCTGCTTCTTTTAGGTCTTTTAGATCCTTTAGGTCCGACGAGAGATTTTCTGGATGGCTTTCGCCCGATTCGCTCGCCTTCGGAGAGAACAGAGTCTCGAGATTTTTTTGATTCAGCCGAACATGCGCTCCGAACAACGAGAGATCGTCAAAGCGATTCGTCGCTCGCAGCTCGCTCAGACGATAGGTGATGCGCGCCTCAGAGATCCAAGCGAGAGCTGAGTCGTCGGGAGCGTCCTTCGGGGTTAGGGTCAGATCGGAAATCCGAACTTGGCCGAAGGGGAAAAAGTCGATCTCACCTACTTGGACACGGAAGGGAGCGATCAGGTAGGCGAGAGTCTGATTAATCAGGTGAACCCGATTGGCATAGAGGATCAATACGGCGGTGGATACGATCAGTAGCAGCAGGAGCAGGCGAAATGTGATGCGCGACAGCCTGCGTCTGAGTCCTCGACGCGAGGTTGTCGTGGACGTGTTTACTGATTCCGCTTCGCTCACTGGCCTGACTATACGCGTGCCAAGCACGATTGCGAACGAGAGCGAGAAGAAGATTGGTGGAAGCCATGACGGAGCCGGATTACTCGAAATCCGCAATCAGGCGCAGATTGGCGATTTCCACCGGAGTGAGTCGCTTTTTTATCGCCTCGACGGAAGGGGTCGCGGGGCGATAGTAGCGACCGAATCGAGCCGCAAAACGCCGTCCTTCTTCGGTGGGGAAGATAAAGCCGTGACGAACGTAAATTTCATTTCTCGCCTGCCAAAGCCTGTCTTTTGGCTGAGACTGAACCTCCGAAATCGAGAGTGGGCGACTTGATGAATCGGGGAAAACCCAAGGAGAGGAAAGTGGTCGCGAGATCGCGGGACGGTCCACGTCACGAGGCGGAGCTGAGACCGCCAGTGGTGCGGACCGGATATACATGTTCTCTCCACGACTGAGACCTTCGATCAGGGCGATGGATTCTAGGGTTCTTTCGATCTGTTTCGGTCCCATAGCGACTTTTCCTCCGAATCGGGGGACGGAAACCGAGGCCTTTTTCAGCAGTGCTGTGACGAGATCGCTCTTGAGTGCGTAGTTCACGCTCTGGGGCAGGTATCCTCCGTGTTCCATGCGGTCGATGGAATTTAGCCCCGAAGCCACAACTCCGACGACTCGCCCTGAGGGTGATAGCAGCGGGCCACCAGAGTTCCCCGGCTGAACTGGTGCAGAAATCTGGATGTAGCGTGGATCGTCATGGACGCCGGACAGGGCGTTGACGATTCCGGTGGATACCTTGGGGTTGATTCCGAGCACTCCTGGGTCGGGATAGCCCGCGACCAGCACCTGAGAAGCGTAAGTGACATCAGAAGTCGATACCAGAGTCAGATAACGTGCGGGCCAGTGATCTACTTTTAGCAGAGCGAGATCATTCGGAGGATCGAGCGCGACCACAGATCCGTCGAGATAGCCACCATTGACATGCACCACGATGCGTTCGGCATCCCGGATAACGTGATGACAGGTGATGAGATAGCCTTTTGGACTCACGGCGAATCCAGTTCCAAACTGCCCCGCCTCCGTCGGGAATCCCGCATGGAGTGCAAGAAGGCAGGCCGCGATAGGGGCTGCGATGCGCTTCATAAGGTCATGTTTTTCAGTGAGTGATAGTGCTTTTGATTCTGGTGGATCACATTCGAATGCTCGTGTATTCAGAAGAGGTTCGATGAATGCATGAGAGCAGAGGAATGTTGAATCTTTCCGTGTGTTCGATGAATTGTAATTCAGATCGAAAATATGGACAAGTTTAAAATTATTATTTTTATAGAAATTATAAATTGCTTTTACTGCATTTTTCTGATCTCGCCTATAGTGGGCCGAGACACAATTCGGGTACTTCGTCCTTTCAATATCTAGATCCGTCATGCACTCCATTTTTAGGTTTACTTGTGCCGCTATTTGTTCATTTCTGATCATCAGTCAGCGTCCTCTGCACAGTGCTCCAGACGAATCCGGATGGAAGGTGATTCGGGCAGAGCAAGCCGGAACGAGTCTGCTGCAAAACGGCGGTTTTGAGAACAGGGATACTGGCTGGAAGATGCGGAGTGTCGAGGCATCAATCGACGCGACTGGGGGCAGAAAGGGTGGAGCGGCACTCGTCTGCCATATCACGAAGGAGAACGTCGATAGCGGGGCAGGGCAGTCACTGAGACTCGATCGATCAGATGCTCTCCCTATCGTCATCAGCGGATGGAGTCGGGCGGAAGATGTCGATGGCCGGGCGAATTCCGAGTACTCGATCTATGTCGATCTGGTCTTCCAAGATGGGACTTCTCTCTGGGGACAGACAGCCGAGTTCTCCACGGGCACGCATGATTGGGAAAAGAGCGAGACCGTAATCCTGCCTCAGAAGCCGGTGAAGGAGCTTTGGATCTATTGTTTATTCCGCAATCATCGTGGGAAGGTATGGTTCGATGATGTACAGGTCTCTGAGATCGGTTCGGATCGCACGATGGCGCTTTTTGACGGACAGCCGGTGTCTGCTCGATCAGCTTCGGCTTCTCTCCCCGTGAAGGCGGGGATCAAGGCGACGGAACTGGCCGAATCGGCTCGATTCCTCGTGCGCGACGTAGCGGCGGAGTCGGATTTTCTCCCGCTCGCTAAAGGCAAAGAGACGCTCGATCTACGAATTGAGGAAAAGAGCGAGTTGAAGGACGGAGTTCTCTTCATTGAGGGATCGCTCACATCGACACAGGCTCGTGATCGGGCGATTTCGCTGATCTATACGCTGCCCCTCGATGCCACGGGTGGACAATGGGGGGACGATATCCATCGCAGCCGCGAGATCGGGGATACCGGTGATTTCTCTCAAACGGCACAAGTCGGCTGCGGAGCCACAGGAGGAATGTCCGTCTATCCGCTGGGAGCGATCTGGAAGGGCGGTCAAGGTGTGGCTCTCGGCATCGATATGGGACAGCCTACGATTTATCGCGTCGGCTATCACACCGGGTTGAAGTCTCTGTATCTCGCGCTCGACTATGGGCTGTCGCCCGAGACTGTCCGATTCCCCAATCGTGCTGATTTTCGTATCGTCCTGTATCCCTTTGAGGCTCGCGAGGGGTTTCGCTCTGCCTTTGCCGGATATCAGAAGGCCTTTCCAGAGTATTTTATCGTACGAGCGAAAAAGCAGGGACTCTGGATGCCCTTTACAGACGTTTCGACGGTGAAAGGCTGGGAAGATTTCGGTTTTCGCTTTCACGAGGGAGATAACAACGTGCCCTGGGATGATGAGCACGACGTGCTGAGCTTTCGCTACACAGAGCCGATGACTTGGTGGATGCGTATGGCGAAAGAGATGCCCCGAACTCCGGAGGCGGCCCTAGCCGAAATGAATCGTCTCGCGGATGCGGACAAAGACAACGACATTCGTCAAAACGCTCGCGTGACCCGGATTGCGGCCATGCATGACGAATCTGGCCAGCCGTCCTTGCTCTTCCGAAATGAACCATGGACCGACGGAGCGGTCTGGAGCGTGAACCCGAATCCGTGGTTGGGACAGGGGAAAGATGACAAGTTTAGCCCACTCAATGGAGGGACGATTCACTGGAACTCCGAGATCCGCGATAGGCTCTACGGGCCGGAAGCCAAAGGAAAGCGGGACGGAGAGTATCTGGACTCATTGGAAGGCTATGTGACGGCTGATCTCAACTACCGTCGCGAACACTTCGCCGACACCACCGTTCCTCTCACCTATTCGCCGCGCACGCGTCAGCTCGCTTTGGCGAAAGGGCTGGCGGTGTATGAGTTCACCCGCTGGATCAGTG
The DNA here is from genome assembly GCA_039806885.1 of Verrucomicrobiales bacterium. Lineage (GTDB taxonomy): Bacteria > Verrucomicrobiota > Verrucomicrobiia > Verrucomicrobiales > DEV007 > Arctic95D-9. The sequence continues at coordinate 2,720 of JBDHQE010000184.1, read as the reverse complement.
AAGATCTGCATTCGTTCGACAAGCTTCTCTTCGCCAATGCCGTTCCCCATCGCTTCACCTTTCTTTGCCCTTGGCTCGATGTGCTCGGCACCGAGACCAACTGGATGAGAAAGGGGAAATACGATCCTCCCGGATTTGATCGCATGGATCTTTGGCGAACGATGTCCGGAGCGAAACCCTATCTCCTACTGATGAATACGGACTACGATCAATTTGGATCAGAAGCCGTCGAAAAATACTTTCATCGCAGTCTCTACTACGGCATCTGGCCGGGGTTTTTCTCCCACAATGCCTCCGAGAATCCCTATTGGAAAAATCCGAAGTGGTATGAGCGCGACCGTCCGCTCTTCCGCCGATTTATTCCGCTCATTCGCAAGGTCTCAGAAGCCGGATGGCGAGCAGAGACAGGGTCGACAAGCGAGAATCCAAACTTTCTGATCGAGCATTTCGGGACGAGTGCGGATGGGGACTCCTTCCTCACCGTGTATAACAGTGGAGAAACGAAAGCCGATGGGATGGTGCGCCTCACAGAGAAAAAGGCGAAGACCCATGAATGGAAAATCGCTCTCGACTCCGAAGAGACGGCTGTGATCGACCTGAAAACCGGCGAAATCCTGCGTCCTTAGTGTCCGTTTACGATATAGTTATACGCTATATGATTGTGAGAACCTCACGAGTCCGAGCAATCTTTTCGAGCTTGCTGCCGCCTTCGATGGCTTCCCAAACGACACGGCGTTCTTCGTCGTAGGCGAAGTGCTTGTCGGCGTAGGCTGCAGCGCGGGAGTCGTCCAGCTCGACGGGGTCGAGTCCGGCGGTGGCGAGGCGCTGACAACTCTTGGCGGAAAACTCCTGCTTGAGTCCGTGCTCGAAACCGCCGGGTTCTCCGTCTTTATAATAACGGTAAGCACAGCGGCTGATTTGCGCCCAGCCCTTGCCCCCGGCTTGGTATTCGCGAATGCGGACCTGGGCGAGGTCGCGTACGCTGCCTCCGCTGCTGGTGCCGTCGTAGTAATCGTAGGCGGCTTCTCGCACGGGCCGCCCATTCAGTTCGAAGGCGACGCTGCGGAGCAGGCCCAAAAGTGGCCCATCGTGATGATACTGATAATCAAACACGGCGAGCTGTCGTCCATCGCCCTGTTCGACGCGGACCACGCGGGCGAGGTCACCGTAGAAGAAGCGGGCGGTCTTGCCGAAGGGATCGGTGAAGCTGACAAGGCGTCCCCTCATTTCCAGCGGATAGGCGCTGCTGTTGTCGTAGAAGACATGACGGTAGCCCTTGGCGGTGGTCAGGGTGAAAAGATGGGTGTCATCGTCGTGGACGAGGCTGTCCCTCTCGGTGAAGGCGGGCATCCAGCCGCCCTGACCGTCGGGGGCGAACCAGAGGCTGGAATTGGCCCCGCGAACGACGACGATACGATCACCACTATCCCCGGCGTCAAAGCGCAGGGAGGCGAGTTGGAAAATGAGCCAGGAACTGCCATTGGCTCCGAGCTGGTTGTCGGAGAGGAGATTGGCGTAGGAGCGCGTATGGCTCCAGCCGATGAAGCCCCGCGTGGCGAGATCGGTTTCCACCAAGTGGATCTGCCCGTTGGACAGGCGAATGGGGAAGACGCGGAAGGCGGACAAGCCGGAGGCCAGCAGTAGCTGGAAGGGAAAGAAGTGGCTCTGGCTGGCCGGGGCTATCATCGTATTATGGAAGGCTTGTGTTTGGCTTTATTAATTCCAAATTCTAGGACCGACTCCTGAGACGATCAATGCTGTTGGTTGCCACTATTCTGACCCCTTATTTTTATCTCGACCAATCTGGAAAGCTCATCAAAATCGGCAAGGATTTCCGGAAAATCATCAAGCATCTTTCGGATATATGAAAGATTGCAAAGCGAACCGGAAATCATATTTCGATCTGATCGAATTAAAAACTCATCTGCTAGAACGGCCGCCTGACGGATGGCGAGCGGATGTAACGTTTTCCCATTCAACTTTAAAAATTCAACTGAAGCTTCCAAATCCAGTTCTGATGGATGTTTACTCAAGACCCAAAATACTGTAGCTCGAAATTCAGGATCAAAGACCGATTTGGCCAAAACTTGATGCAATTTCTTGCGAAGTAAAAATAAGCTTTCGTTTCGGAGGTTTGCGATAAGATCAGCCGACTCAATCATCGCTTTGCTTACGCAAGTGACATCTGACGAGTCCAAATCGGAAAGCACTTCTTCAAGTTTGGGGGTGTGCTCCATAACCACACTACACGACAAAAATTTAATATGACTTAACAATTGGCGGCTCGTGGTGTAAGAAATTGGGTATGAATAACAAAGACCAACACCTACGAGCCGCCGAAGTCACTCTAGAGGAACTTCTTCAGCAATTCAAGCCCCATCTAAAGCTCAACAAGGCACGCCTACGCTGTCTTTTGATGCTGGTTTTGGCCGTGATCGCCCAGACAACCGTCAATCTGGTCTGGCTTTCCAAGCATCCTGTGAGCGCTGCCTCTGCCGATTCGATCTATCGCCGCTTCCAGCGCTTTCTTGCTTCGGGCTTGCTCAAAGCGGAAGCGCTTGGCTCCCTCATCTTGGCACTTGCTCCTAAACCCAGCGAGGGATGGGTGCTGCCATGGATCGGACCAATTGGAAATTTGGCCGCACCCATATCAATATCCTCGTTGTAAGCGTGCTTATCACGGGCGTAGGGTTCCCGATTTGCTGGAAGACATTGCCCAA
>JBDHQE010000183.1:0-7312 GCA_039806885.1 Verrucomicrobiales bacterium | reverse complement strand
TCGAAGTTCTTTTCTGCACCTTCTTTCTCGGAAGCATCGGATGACTCGCCTGGATTCTGCATCGCGGCAAGGTTTCCCTCCATGTCAGACATACCGGAAACAAGATCCCGAATCTCTTCGGCGAGAGACTCGCGCAGAGTATCAGTAGCCTCCATACTGGAGTGGCTAAACCAATCCTGCTCGGGCTGACTCCGCAAGTCTTCTACCTTTTTCGCAAATTCTTGGATCGCCTCGGGATCGACCAGCTCTTCCTCCTTTAACTCAGCGATCCATTCTTCCATCTGATCCCAAGCGGCGGGAGCGGCGACAGCACGTGCAGCGGAAACGGAGTGCCCGACGGGAATCCACCAAGCGACGGCCAGAAAAAGAGTCGCCATGCAGAGGGGACCGCAGGATCGTAGAGCATCCCAGCGAAAGGCGGCGCGGCGGGCGGTAGGACCGCTATCATTTTCAAGTGGTGCAGGCCATGCGCCGATGCCTGCCTCAGCGGATACCAAACGTCCGGCTAGTGCAAGTTTCATATCCAGTCGAGCGAATCCGACCTTGAGCGTTACAAATCGGGATTTCGCCCAGAACCAAGCGATGAAAGCGAAGCTGATGGTCAGCACGATCAGGCTGAACCAGAGGGTTCGCGAACTCAGCCAGGGAACAGCCTCCGTCCGAGCAATTAGAATTACAACAGCGAGGACAAAGAAGCCGCCGATGAGCAGGCGATTGAAACACTCCAGCCACCATGCAGCGTTCAGTTGTCGTGCAACACGAGCAGCACGATTACGCCAGAAATTCTCGACTCTCCCAGAATTCATATCCGGAAATAGAGAATAAGCTCAAAAGCCTAGGAACCGCAAGCAAACAGAGAGCTCTGAACTAGTGAAAGAAGAGTGGCGCAGACAATCCTGTCTGTGCAGTCCATCGATTTTAAGGGACTCGATTTTAAAGGTCAGGCTGGTTTAAAGTTAGTTCGGAAAGCGGTGTCAGGCCACCGCACTCCACAGCGCTTCGCGCCGAGTGTATCGTGCACTTTAGATCGACCGGGATTTTAAGGGACAGGTTATTTTCGCACAGAAACTTCCCTAACTTCTCTTAGGACGCCACTTCAGAACTTCTTATTTCCTTACCTTCAACTCCTAGGGCGCTCGCACGGTTCGAACACCGCAGACTCCCTTAAATCTCGAGAGAACAAGGTCTCACGGCTAAATCGCTCACTCTGCCTCCGTGGGGGCCTCGTTGTCAGAGGCTTCAGAGGCTTCAGCATCCTCGGTTTTCTTGGGCGCTGCCTTTTTCGATGCTACTTTCTTGGTCGTGGTTTTCGTAGCAGCAGCTTTCTTAACAGGGGCTTTCTTGGCAGGAGCTTTTTTCGCAGGGGTCTTGGCAGTGACTTCTTGGGCATCAGCGGACTCGTCTGATGACTTCGCCTTCTCAGATTCTTTCTTTGCTCCAGTCTTTCGCTCGAGAGCCGCCTGCATCTTCGAGCGCTCGCTGAGGCGTCTCAGATATTGCTTTCTGCGGACTCGCTTTTGCACTTTATTGTGTTGTCTTCCCATGTTAATCAAACAGCTTCACTTACTGCGCTGGCAGCAGTTAAAGATACAATCTGAGTTGAGGCAAGTGAAAATCCGCCCTTGGGAATCCCTGAAATCAATTGGCTCCTATTTCTCCGTCTCTATTTTCTGAAAAAACTCGCTCGGTGAGACCAGATCCTTCCCATCGTCGTCAAAGCGAGTTCCAATTTCGCTCAGAGAAGAAATTTCTTTCACAGCTTCCATGCCTTTGGTGATTCGAGCGGGGTCGAATACGAGACGGGTGAGGGGCAAACCACGCAGTGGACTCAGATCGGTAACTCCCGTTTCTCCAATGTGAAGCCGTTGAAGGCGGGTACCAGCAAGTGGCGAGAGATCTGTAACTTTCGTCTTGTGAAGAGTCAGACTGACCAGCGGGCAATGAGCTAGAGGGGAGATGTCACTGACTGGTGTTCCGGTGAGCCAGAGCATCTGCAGCGGCATCCCAGCGACGGGAGACAGATCCGAGACGTGCGTCCCGAGCAGATTGAGTTCGATCAGCCCTAATCCTTTCAAAGGCGAGAGATCCGATACGGCCGTATCGCTGAGATACAATTTGCGCAGGGAAGTCATGCCTGCGAGAGGAGTAAGGTCTTTGACCTCCGTTTTTTCTAGATAGAGTTCGATCAGGGGCATTCCCTTCAGTACGCTGATATCCTGAACTGCGCAGTCCAGTAGATACAGGGCCTGGAGACGCATGTCGCGGAAGGAAGAGATGTCTGTCACGTGGCATTGATCCAGTCCGATGGCTTCTACCTGCCCCTGTGGACTGATCTGAAAGTTGCCATTCCCTGTGTATGCGGGATTTGCGGAGCGGATGGCCTCGTGCAGTTTGACATCGCTCCATATCTGAGGAACTGAGGGCGATGCAGCTGAGGAGGCCTCGACAGGGTTCGTTTCGCTCGAAGATGTGTCGGAAGATTTCTGGCTCGGGGTGGAAGTGTCGCTACACGCAGCGAGCAAAATCGCTGCGATAAAGCCGAAGATTAATGAATGAAAACGATACATCTGAGAGAAATGCGGGTATCTAGCAAGCGATCGAGATCGATACAGAGAGGAAGAGAGGAAGAGAGGATTAAGGCTCCACCAATGCGGGACACAACTCAGAGTCAATGTCTTCCTCTGCGTATTCTGCTTTATCCTGAGCGGTTTCGCTGTGCTCCTTCAGCAGAGAGATCATCTCGCGCATGGCTGGTGTAATCGCTCGCGAGCGGCGACGCACGATCCCCAGTGGCCTCTTCGCATAGGGTCCCCGGATCGCGATGCGACAAAGAGTTCCTGCCTCGACTTCCTCGGCGACGCTCTTGCTCGGCACGATTGAAATCGCGTTCTCCACCATCACGCCACGCTTCACTGTCTCGATATTATCGAATTCCACGACCTCTTTCACTGTCACTCCGGCTTGAGATAGCATCGTGTCGATCGCTTTGCGAGTCGGCAGATCGGGCTCGAAGGAAATGAATCGATATCCGTTGATCGCCTTCAGGGAAATGTTTCCTTTTTTCGCTAGGGGATGTTCGGCCGGGCAGATGACGACGAGCCGATCACTCCATGCCGGTTCGATTTCGACTCCCTTCCGTTCCTGCGGATAGGCAACTAGCCCGAGATCTGCTCGATTATCGAAGATATCGATGTACACTTGGTTGGATCGACGATATTGCACTTGGAGGTCTACGTCGGGGAAGCGACGACGATATTCCTCCAAATAAGGCGGCAGTTCGTGAAAGCCGATGCTGTACACTGTCGCAATGCGCAGAGGACCGGCGATGACGTTCCGCATATTTCCGAGTTCTTCATCGAGCTTATTATAAGCATCGACGATGTGACGTGCGGCTCGGAGGAAGACATCACCCTCTGGAGTGACGGCGAAGTTCTTCCGTCCGCGCTCCACCAAGATCACATTGTAGCGATCTTCTAGTGCGCGGATTTGCTGACTCACAGCACTCTGGCTAATGCCATTACGTGCTCCAGCTTCCGAGAAGCTGGAGGTGTCAACTAGGTCACAGAATACTTGAAATGTTTCGACATGCATGTCGCTTATAATGGAATACGCACGCCAGAGTGAAATAGTAACTCGTCACCTGCATGAGATTATCTCAAAATGGAGTTTGAGAGGAGATTAGGCAATAAACAGAACTTTCTGTCATATTCACAATTGTGCAAACGTCTGATTCCATAGAGGAGCGGCATCGCTGCTCCCGAAGTTTTCCTCCTCCTGTCCGCCACCTCCTCCCTATCCCCCGTTCCCCTGCTCTCTGCGTCCTCCTGTGGAGAGCGGGGGAAAGCGGCAAGGGAGACGAAAATAACGGTAATTTCGATATCGATTCACTACTCACTCTTTATTCCGAAATGCATTGATGACAGAGTCGATTAGTTCCTCTGCAGCACTCACATCAGGATAGTGATTCAGGATCAGGGTGAAGAAGAATTTCTTATCATCTTTCTGATCGACGACACCAGTCAGAGAGCGGATCGAGGACATCGCGCCCGCTTTGAAATGGATGCGTTCATCGTCCGTGGACAGGAGTGATTCCACATAGTGACTGCCCTGTGGTCCTGTAGCAGCGAAATGTTGCACCTGTGCGAGCGTCAGCGGTTGAATGTGATCGGCTCTCGCTAGGCCCGAACCGTCGACGATTCTAAGACCTTGCAAGTCTAGCCCGCGTTGTTTCCAATGACTGCGGATCGATTCATCGGAAGACATCCCCGTCTGTCGTGCGATGGCCCGGAACAGGCATTCGGTTTCGTGATTGTCGGAAGAGGCATGAATGCTTTTGATAATGTCGAGAAGAGGTGGGGACTGGTGCTTAAGCAGCTCATGGGTGATTTCGGGAACAGCTTCGTTCCCGAGGTAGAGTTGTCCCGCTCCCATGGCTTCGCCTTTGACCTCAATGCCTGCTTTCATGAGTTCTGAACGTAGGTGCCATGCGGCAAAGCGCTCTGGATCGGGCACTGCTCCTTTCGCCTCCCACTCACCGCCTAGAGGAATCTGGCCGCGCAGATGGATCACAGAGGCCCGCTCGCCACCATAGATCGACAGCCCGTCGCCCGAGTCTTTCTCGGAAGTGGTGACTTCTGTCCACCATTCGACGCCGGGGACTTCGGGAAAAGTGCCGAGAAGCTTGGCTGGATCACCGACTTTTTCACTTGGTGACAAGACGGCGATGTACCGATTATGGGCGAGATTGAGTCCCGACACTGGACTGCCATAGCCATTTCCAATGTCACCCCAATCCCAGAAATCGGCGAACAATGGCCCGCCGAGAGCACGCCCGTCGCCGATGACTCGTCCTGGAATGGTTTTGAGACCTGCCTTCACCAGATTTTGCACCCATTTTTCCAGATCCTCAGGAGACAGCATGGGGTCTCCCCCACCCTGAATGATGAGATCCGCCTGCGGTTGGTTCGGGTTCGCCGGATCACTGGTGCCGAGACGAGTTTGGAATCGGAAGTCAGGTCCGAGGATCTCCAGAGCGGAGGCGGTGGTCAGAGTTTTGAGAGACGAGGCGGGAATCTGTGCCGTCGTTTCATTGAGTCCATACATCAACTCACCTTCGGAGTCCAGAAGGCAGAAGCCGATCATCGCTCCTTGAAATTTAGGGTCGCTCTTGGCCTTTTGAAAGATTCTCTCAAGATCGACGATCAGAGGGTCGCGAGGTGGTGGCTCCAAGGGTGGCGGCTCGCTCACAGGAGGAATTTCCGATGCTGTCGGAATCTGAGGGAGAGACTCAGGAGCGTCGCTAAGCTTACGGGATAAGTAGAAAAGAAAGGACAGCGCGACGACGAGGGCAGATGCGAGAGCTGTAATGACGAGATTCTTCACCATACCGAGACAGGATACTGCGAGCGTACACGCGATGCACGAGATAGAAGAAAAATTTTTAGATTTTTTGCTAGTGGATGCATAATGCTCTCGCCTGAATCGTCGAGTGAGAAGAAGATTCACTTCGTTATCCCCTACTCTGTAATTCTCTACTCTGTAATTCTCTACTCTGTAAATCTCTATTCTGTAATTCCCTATTCACCCTTCGCAATCTCATGACTATCCTCAGCAACGAAATCGCCCTCCTGTCGGAATTTCTCGAAAGCCTCGGGCCGGAAGTTTCCGGGCACTCAGCGCAGCCGATCAATGATGAAATGAAAGAGCGAATTCGTCAATTCGCTTCGGGAAAACTGGGACTCGCGGAGAGGCAGGAAATCCTGCCCCGGATCTTGGAAAATGAGACTGCATTTCGCGCTTTGGTGAAGGCTCTCCAAGGGCAGGCGTAATATGGCGGCCGTGCATACACAGCTCCTTCGACTCCCCGGCGCGGTAGAGGCTGGTTTCTCGGTCGAACACCACTTGGAGACTTGGTTGGAAGGCTGCACGCCCGATCAGTTAATCGCATTGGTCGATACGGCGGCTCTGGCACTGATACGCGGAGCCTTCGCCCACGTCGGTGCCCACGAGGGCACGATCTGGATCGCAGATCGGAAGGTAGGAGAACTCGTCGCCAGTTACAATTCCGGCGAGAAGGCGGAGGATCTAGTCGGATTTCGTCAGCCGATGGATCACGGGATCATCTCGATGGTATATGCGCAGCAGCAGCCTTATTGTGAAAACAGTATCAGCCGAGACTCTGGACATGATGACACGCTCGACCGAAAGATCGCTAAACACACCACGGCGATGATCGCGGTTCCGTTTTATTTCGGCTTTGGTCTGCGGGGCGTGATCTCGGCCGTTCAGTTGAGCGGCGAGGAAAAGGCCCGAAACGGATTTCGTTCAGTGGATCTCGAGTCTCTTGCTCGGGCGACTAATTTAGTCGGTCGCCTGATTGACGGTAGTCTATTCGCTTCTCTGCTCGGCCTTGGAGATGGGATTTGATGCACGGATTTCTTGGCCCAGTCTCGATCAAGCGCGACAGGCTCTGGCCAGTGGTGATGGATCAGGAGTCAAAGTAGCGATCATCGACTCCGGGATAGATGTCACGCATCCCATGCTCGCAGGACTCGAACTGGCGGACGAAGTCAGTGTCTCGTGCGACGGGCTCAGTCTGAGGGTAGAAGAAAATTCGGGAGGTGATCTGTTCGGACATGGGACAGCCGTGAGTAGCCTGTTCCGCAAAATTGCGCCGGGAGCGAAGATTGGCAGTTTCCGTGCTCTCGATAGCAGTAATCAGGCACGGAATTTCGTCATCGCCGAGTGCGTAAGTCAGGCGATTTCAAGGGGCTATCAGGTGATCAATTGTAGCTTCGGATGTCGGGGTCTTACTCGATACGTGATGGATTATAAGGAATGGGTAGATCGAGCCTATCTGGAGGGAGTGCACGTGGTAGCCGCATGCAGCAATCTCGATCCCTCGATCCGGGAATGGCCGGCCTTTTTCCCCAGTGTGATCAGCGTGAGAGGCATCGATTGCCCCCCTCATGATTTTTATTACCAGTCCGGTCAGATGGTCTCCTTCCTCGCACGGGGTGAGCAGGTGGAGGTTCCCTGGCTAGGAGGTGGGACAAAAATTGAAACAGGCAGCAGCTATGCTGCTCCGTTGATCTCCGGATGGATCGCTCGAATTCTCTCTGCTCTGCCCGACCTCAATCCTGCTTCCCTAAAGCCTCTGCTGGCCGAGCTTGCGAAGAGTTATTCAGAAAGCGAGAAGAATTTTGAATATTTTTCATAAAAAACTAGATTTTTTGTTAATTGTAAAATAAGTTTAACCGAATTTACAATTAATATAATTTGAATACTCGTGCATTAGAAAAGCTGGAAGAAA
>JBDHQE010000182.1:0-7322 GCA_039806885.1 Verrucomicrobiales bacterium | reverse complement strand
GACTATGATCACTCACCGTTTCAGTCACTGGTTCGCTCTATCTCCCACCAGCAACTGAATGGAAAGGTCGCCGAGATCATTTATGCCCGCTTCCGAGGACTATTCCCAGGGGAGAGCTTCCCCGCTCCTGAAGCTGTGTTAGCCATTGATGAGGAAACTCTACGTGAAGTGGGATTTTCTCGAACGAAGATCGCGGCGATCCGTGACCTAGCGGAAAAAACCATCGACGGAACCGTTCCGTCAGATTTAGAAATTCAGGAGATGAGTGACGATGAGATCATTGATCGACTCGTCCAAGTGCGAGGAGTGGGGCGCTGGACAGCGGAAATGCTGCTAATTTTTCAGATCGGACGCCCGGATGTGTTCCCCGTGGATGATTACGGAATCCGCAACGGTTTCCGAATCGTGATGAATGAGGAGAAACTCCCCAAACCACACGATCTCCGCACATTCGCGGAGAGGTGGCGTCCGTGGCGCACGACGGCAGCGTGGTATCTGTGGCGAGCAGCAGATGCGGCCAAAGAGAAGGCCAAGACCAAGACCAAGGAGAAACGCTGATTCTGACTTGAAGGAAGGCCGCATAGGGTCGTAGTTCATCGTCGCAGCGAAGACATGAACCTAACCGGCCACCAACTTCTCGGTACAAGCGAATCCGCCGAATCGAACGACTCTTTTTTCGCCTACAATCCCACACTGAGGGAAGAAATCGATCCCGCCTTCCACGAAGCGAGCATTCGCGAGATCGATACCGCAGTGAAGCTGGCTGACACGGCATTCCCGATCTTTCGCGATCTTCCGCCGGAGAGACGAGTCGAATTTCTGCTCGCCATCACAGAGGAAGTTCAGTCGCTCGGGGACGCCCTGCTGGAACGGGCTTCAGTGGAGACAGCCCATCCGCTGCCCCGTTGCGCCGCAGAACGGGATCGAGTGATTACACACACGCGACAATTCGCCGAGCTAATCCGCGAAGGTTCTTGGCTCGATGCTCGAATCGACGTAGGGAATCCAGATCGAAAGCCACTACCCAAGCCGGACGTGCGCTCTCTGATGGAGGCGATAGGGCCGATCACAGTTTTTGGAGCAAGCAATTTTCCCATCGCAATTTCGGTGCTCGGCACAGATACGATTTCAGCCTTCGCCGCCGGATGCCCTGTCATCGTGAAAGCCCATCCTGCTCATCCCGGCACCTGTGAGCTGGCGGCGCGGGCCATTTTGCGCGCTGCAGCAAGGACCAGAATGCCCGAAGGCGTCTTCTCTCTCATCCAGGGACGACGGAACGAAACCAGCGCCTACTTGGTGCGTCATCCGAGCATCGAGGCCGTCGCCTTTACCGGCTCGCTCGGAGGAGGCCGCGCCCTGTTCGACATCGCTTGCTCGCGCCCGCGACCGATCCCCTTCTATGCCGAGATGGGCAGTGTCAATCCTGTCTTTCTCCTCCCCGGCGCTCTCAATACACGCACCGCCGGGATCGCACAGGGCTTTTTTGCCGCACTCACAGCAGGCGTGGGACAATTTTGCACCAATCCCGGTCTGGTAATGGGAATAGAATCGCCTGCATGGTCAGACTTTCAGCGACTAGCGAGCGCAGCTGTCTCCACCTATGCCCCCGCCACGATGCTTCACGGCGGAATTCACCAGGCCTATACAGCGGGAATCGAAGCCCGACGGAATACGGCGAACCTCGACCTGATCGCTCAGTCTTCAACGACTCCTGATCCCGAAAAAACGGAGGCTGGAGCCTATCTTTTCTCTACGACTCAACAGGGTCTACTCGCCGATCCTACCCTGTTAGATGAGCTATTCGGGCCGACTTCCACCTTGGTGAGCTGCCAAAACCAGGGTGATTTTCTCGCCGTAGCCGAAAAACTTGAGGGATCACTCAGTGCGACGATTCATGGCACAGAAGAAGATCTGGTCGAGTATCGGGATCTGGTCGATCTGTTGCGTCGAAAAGTGGGTCGACTGATTTTTAATGGCTATCCAGTGGGATTGGAAATCTGTCACAGTATGCACCACGGTGGTCCCTATCCCGCCACAACGATATCGAGTGCCACCAGCATCGGCACTAGGGCGATTCAACGATTCGTGCGCCCCATCTGCTATCAGGACTGGCCGGATGCTCAACTTCCAGAAGCGTTACAGAACGGAAATCCTCGTAATCTACTGCGCTTAGTGAATGGAAAACACTCGAGAGAGTCCATCGCCTGATACCGCAGCCCTCGGCTAGAATATGCGCCGACGTGAAAAATAGGCTGATAGCGCATTTATTTACACGAAAATAGCTGGATTTCTTAAGAAAATGCGGAATGCTAGGCCGTGATTCCCTTAAATCATCTCATGCCTGTGTCCCAGAGATTCGATTCCGACTTCGGTCGAATGTCGGTTTTTACTGCTGCATCGGTCGCTGAAAATTGAGGGGGCGAATTATAGAAAAATCGATGAAATTGTATATTGGGAACCTCTCCTACGACACCACAGAAGCCGAAGTTCGGGAATTGTTAGAAGAATTTGGGCCGATTATTGATCTCCACATGCCTGTGGATCGCGATACAGGAAGACCTCGCGGGTTTGTATTTGTCACATTCTCTACCAAAGAGCTTGCTGAAGCAGCGATGGCCAAGCTGGACGGATTCGACTTCGGTGGTCGGAATTTGCGCGTGCGTGAGGCGGAAGACCGACGCACGGACAATCGCGGCGGTGGCGGTGGTGGCGGTGGTGGTAGCGCTCCTCCTACGGTGGTCGTGAAGGCGGCGGCGGATATCGCGGTGGTCGCGGTGGCGGCGGTAGAGATCGCGATGGTGGCGGTGGATATCGTGAAGATCGTGGTGGATATCGCGAAGATCGTGGTGGATATCGCGAAGATCGCGGTGGATATCGCGAAGATCGTGGTGGATATCGCGAAGATCGCGAAGGAGGTGGTGGCTACCGCGGTGGCGGTGGCGGCGGTAGAGATCGCGATGATGATCGTCGCGGAGGTGGGAAGCGCTACAGGAGCCTTTGATTGCCCACGCAGCAAATCGCTGCATATTTCAGAGCAGGTGTAGGGAATCTGGGTTCGGGAATCTACAGTCGGATTCAGATTCCACCTGCGAGCTTCAGTGAGTATCAATCATAATTCAGAGTGTCATGTCTAAAAGATTTCCCGTGGACCAGATCAATTGGTTCACCAGTTCCTTCCTGATCGTCACGTTTTTCATCGCCGTCATCGGCGTGCCTATATACATCTATCACTACGGAATCGATTTCTTTCAGATTGCACTCTTTCTCTGTTTCTTTATCGCGACAGGACTCAGTATCACTCTCGGATATCATCGCCTCTTTACGCATAAATCCTTCCAGGCCGGACGGACGGTGAAACTGGCAACGCTGATTTTCGGCGCCGCAGCATTTGAAGATTCTGCTCTCGACTGGGCTTCAGATCACCGCCAGCACCATAAGTTCGTCGATGATCAGGAGGATGATCCCTACAGTATCTCGCGTGGATTCTTCTGGGCGCATATGGGCTGGATCTTTTTCAAGCTCTATCCCCGCCCTCTCGCGAACGTGGCCGATCTGAAAAAGGATCCGCTCGTGATGTGGCAGCATCATTATCATCAAGTAATCGGCGTGCTGGTGAGTCTAGTTTTACCTCCCGTAATCGGCTATCTCTACGGCGGTGGCAGTGCTGCTCTGGGTGCCTTTTTGATCGCCGGAGTCGCTCGTGTGGTGTTCGTCCAGCACTGCACATTCTTTATTAATTCTCTTTGCCACACCATCGGTTCCCGTCCCTATGATTCCAGCACGAGCGCCCGCGATAGCTGGATCATGGCGCTATTCACCTTTGGCGAAGGCTACCATAACTACCATCACTCTTTCCAGCACGACTATCGTAACGGGGTCAAGGCGTGGCAGTGGGATCCGACCAAGTGGACCATCTGGCTGCTAGAGCGTCTCGGACTCGTCAGCGATCTACGCCGTGTACCCGAAGAAAAAATTGTCCTTTCAGAAATGCGAGAGATGAAAAATCGAGCGGAGGCCCATATCGCCGCTCAGGAAGGAGAAGTGCATTCGTGTGCCAACTGTAAGGCAGCGTATGAGACACTCCTAGAACTTTCCGAAACTCTCGCCGTTAGCTACCGTGAACTCGAAGAGGCCATCTCGGAGCGGATCGAAATTTCGAAGCAAACTCTGCACCGCTGGCGGCAGAGCGCTCAGGAGGTGGGTTCACAGCTTGTGCTCCTGCATTCCCTGCAACCTGCATCTGCTTGAGCCGATCAAATTTGACGATTTGACGATTCAGATTGTTTCGGCAGATTTTCTCCGTCACTGCCATGTCTCACCCGATTTCTCTCCGAACTCAAGTCGAACTCGGCGTCGTGCCGACTCATATCAAATTCGCCGGAGGCCTTGCTCCAGATGCCGACGGACGCCTTCCGCGTGATTCACACGGACGATTACTCGTGCTCGCAGAAATGGAATCACTGATGCAAGCGAGTCCCGTCAGGATTCACAACGCTCAAGTTACGATTTTCCCTGGAGTCAATGAAGGCGATTCAGACGAGCTATTTATCGGATTGCGCGATCTGGGCCTCGGAGTCCACCCGATTATGATGGTCGGGGGAGCCGACCCCATGAACCCTGAGGATGAAGAAAAGGTGGCGACGATGCTGGCTGCCGGGATTGAAGTCGCAAAGAAGCATGGATTTACTGAAATCGCCTCCACATCCGTAGAAGAGTGGATGCAGCCGGGAGCGACTCCCAAGACAGGTGCCGCATTTCAGGATGCGGTGGCGCAGAATGTCCGCACTCATCTGCGTGCGATGAAGATGGCGGGGGTCGATGGCAGCAGTATCCAGCATTGGCATATCGAATTCCTGCGCAAAGGAGAATTCCAGACCTTCAATGACATCAGAAAATGCTGGGAATTCGTAAGAGCGGCGAACGCTGCGCTCGGGCGTAAATTCTTCCAGATCATGGTCGATGCGGCCCACAGCGGAGACTCGGAACTCTCCATCGACGAGAATATCCAAGCGATTAGCGAAGTCGCTGCTGCGGATGAGCTGGGCACGTTTCACGCCTCCGCTAAGACCACGCGAGGCTGCCTCACTACCGACGACGGCTGGATCGGAGCGCTGCTGGCCGCTGCTGCTCGAACAGGGAAGCTGAAGTACGTCTTCGTCGAGATTTTTCATCACCAAGACCCCGCACTGGAGGCACTACGACAGCTCGATCCAGGACACGGAATCGACACTCGAGACGGACGGAGTTATTCAGAGACAGTCGTGGACGGACTCACAGATGTCGCTCATCGCCTGAATAATTTGGTCGCTCGTGGATATCTGAAGAACTAAGGCATCTTCGAAAATACGATTTGCCTCTGGGGAAAATCGGGTGACAGAATAAGGCTTCCTCTCCCCTCAAAGCCGGTGTGGTGGAATGGTAGACGCAGCGGACTTAAAATCCGCTGAGCGAAAGCTCGTACGGGTTCGAGTCCCGTCATCGGCACTTCAAGGAGTTACGATAATAAGGGAAGAATGCAATTCGGAGTGATCAAGTTTTTCTGAGCCACTTCTGAGCCACTTGCATCAGTCTCATTCGGGAAGTAGATCCCGCTATGCGGCCCATCATCACTCTCTTCGAACTCGCAAATAGCGACCGTGTCAGCCGCTAAGAGCCGAGAGTGATCCCCTACTCACTTCTCCGCCAGATGTATCCAGCGGGGTATCGTCTTGGTAGTGCCCATTACCCTCGTATAGCGATCAGGCTTCGGGTTAGGGCGATCATTAATCCTTTCCGTCCTGTGTCCGGGTCTCATTCCGCCCCCCTCGCCTCCGACCTCCATCGCAGGATCACCGTCAGTAGGATACTCGCCAGCTTCGCTAGGGGATCAGATGCTTTGGACACGAGTCGTAGTGGCTGGAGTTCGGATGCCGTTGATTGCGATGACATGAGGAGATGGCTCTATACCACAACCATCATGTCAATGAGAACGTACCTTTGATCGTGTGGAGATACCGGACCATACCACAGCGCACCTTCTGCACTCCTACCCTCCCTGCGGAAGCGTCGCTTCGAAGGCCATCGCGTGGATCCGCCGTATAGGCATCGCAGCTCGTTCGTATTTTTCGACGAGGGATTTCGATAGCCCCCAGTAAGCCGCCGCCTCGACCTGTGTCCTGAACGCAGCCCTCCGACGCGCACGGAACTCCTCCGCACTCATTTCAGTCTTGATTTTTCCTTTCATCGCTCTTAATCTTAGGAAGGTCACCTCTCCCCCGCTTCCGCAGGAGAGAGGCTTCCTTTCGTCACCGGGTCATCCACTCTGCTTTGATGGTGAAGTAGATTCTCCGGTTCCGAAAGGCAATCGTGAAGGTTATCTTCATTTTTTGCCTTTCTTTGTGGCGGCGCTTCGGTTTCCGGGGCGCCGCTCGTTTTTCCCGATCAGTGCAGTGGTGCGCTGAAAGTGATGAAATCGCATATACTGCGGATTTCTTAAATGAAAAATCGTAAATAGTGCGATTTACTTTCCCTCATCAAGCTCTAATCCCAGCCTCTCATTCACCGTCCGCTGCGTCGCCGCCAGCGACTGAGACGCCATCTTCCGCCCGTTCCCGAGGACATTCAGGACCGCCTCACGGAGCCACGTCGCTCGGTCCACCTGTTCCACCGCCGTCATCCGACTCATGCAGCATCCTCCTTTTGGAGTTTGTCCACATCCGGCACGATCAGCAGATTTTTATGGCGAATACTTGCGTCGAGGTTTGAGGAGACAGTCCGCGGAATCCGCCAAGCCTCCTCCTCGATCATTCTTGCGACGATCCTGCGTCTACCATTCCGCCACACCGCCTCGCCGAGGAAACAGTGTCGAGAGACGCATTCGCCCCTGTCACCTCCCCCGGCATCGAGTTTGCATCGGAAGTTGTGTAATCGTCCCCTTCCCCACTATTCGCTGAATCAGTAGCACATCATCGGCGTAATCACCGGCGGCCTATATGATCCAAGTGATTCGCCACCAGACCCCACAGACCGACCCCTACCCCGACAATCGCGATTCCCCCCCCGAAGTAACCCCATTCATTGATAGACCTTAGCCCGAACATCAAGAGCACAGGACCGAGAATCAACAGAAAGAGCGCTTTCATATCCGCAAAGAGATAGCACACCCTTGCACTCATAAAAAGTCCAAAATCAGGTATCAGACGAAAGCTTGAAGCAGAAAAGACCACCGTCGGCTGTCGGATTTGGCGAGTCAATGGCGTCCCCTACCAGAGCTCTCACACCGCCGCCAAGCGCTGCTCTCGCTCGTTCTCCTGACAATCCACGATCAGTGCTACGCAGGAATC
>JBDHQE010000181.1:0-7374 GCA_039806885.1 Verrucomicrobiales bacterium | reverse complement strand
CCGCCATCGACGACGGAGGTCATCCCCTGCCTGCCGATACGGTGAAGGCCTGTGAAGCGGCGGA
The DNA here is from genome assembly GCA_039806885.1 of Verrucomicrobiales bacterium. Classification (GTDB taxonomy): domain Bacteria; phylum Verrucomicrobiota; class Verrucomicrobiia; order Verrucomicrobiales; family DEV007; genus Arctic95D-9. The sequence continues at coordinate 7,310 of JBDHQE010000181.1, read as the reverse complement.
CGCGATCCTGTTCGGATCGGTCGGTGGACCGAAGTGGGAGAATCTGCCGCCCGAAATTCAGCCGGAGCGCGGAGCTCTGCTGCCGCTGCGGAAGCATTTCGGATTATTCGCGAATCTCCGTCCGGCAGTCTGTTTTCCCGCACTCACTCACGCTTCACCGGTAAAGGAAGAGCGAATCGTAGGCGGCTTCGACGTGCTCTGCGTTCGTGAATTAACGGGAGGGATTTACTTTGGTCAGCCGAAAGGGATCGAAATGCGCGACGGAGAAGAAACAGCCTTCGACACCATGGTATATCGAAAGAGCGAGATCGAGCGCATCGCCCGTATCGCCTTTACTGCGGCTGGACAGCGTCGCGGCAAAGTCTGTTCCATCGACAAGGCGAACGTTTTGCAAAACGGTCTGCTCTGGCGTCGGACGGTTGAGGAAGTGGCGAAGGAATTTCCCGGTGTTGAACTCAGCCATCTCTATGTCGATAACGCGGCGATGCAGTTGATCGCTCGTCCCAGGGATTTCGATGTGGTCTTGGCGGGGAATCTGTTCGGCGACATTCTCAGCGACGAGATGGCCATGATCGCCGGATCGCTCGGGATGCTCTCTAGTGCGAGCCTAGGGCAGAGCAAGGGAGACGGACTCTACTTCGGCCTCTACGAGCCAAGCGGTGGATCGGCCCCAGACATCGCCGGTCAGGGGATTGCCAACCCCATCGCCCAGATTCTGTCGGCAGCGATGATGCTACGCTTCTCCTTCGGAGCTACGGAAGCTGCTGCTGCGATCGATGCTGCGGTGAAAGCCGTGATCGATGAAGGGTATCGCACGGGAGACATCTACACGGCTCAGGAAGGGCAGAAGAAAGTCGGCACTGCCGAGATGGGCGACGCGATTGCTGCGCAAATCGGCTGAGATTCAGATCCGCCATTCAGCAGGACTCACCGCATTTCCGTCTAGAATTTGCAAGACGGGGCAGACAAGTTATGCGAAAGAGGAATGTATGAAATCCTCTTTTTGGCATGTTTTCCCTCTCGTGATTCTGTTCGTGTGCACGGCCGGTCTTGTATCTGCGGATGACAATCTCGCTGCCGGAAAAATCGTCCAGTTTCTCCCGACTCCGAATTATGCGATCACGGCGAAGGGAGATACGGATGCGACCGATTTGACAGATGGGAAACTCAGTTCGCGCGAAGACAATCGTCTGTGGTTCGATCGGCAATGCGTGGGATTTAGCTATCCCGGCCTTCAGCAAATGTACCTCGATCTTGGAGCTGAAGAATCGATCCGCGAAGTTGCGATTCGTTTCATGGGAGGCTCCGTGACTCCCGGAACCTCATTTCCCGTCTGGGTCGATCTGGTGGCCAGCCTCGATGGGCAGACGTATGAGCGGCTCGATTCCTTTTCCCGCTGGACTCCGGGCGATCGCGAGCGCTTCGGCATTCCGCAAGAGGCAGGGGAAGCCTGGGGTCATCAACTGACTTTCGGAAACCTGAAAGTGAAGGCGCGCTACATCGGGCTGTCCTTTTATGGGACCGGACTGAATGTCGCTGATGAGATGTGGGTGATCCGGGGCGGAGACGATGCGAAGCCTCTCGCCTTGGCTCCGACGAACATCGTGCCCTTTTGTCCGAAGGGAGCACAGGCGTATTTCCACAAGCCAGTCGTGCAGTTCTCGACGAACTTTCCGACACCGAACCCGGTGGGACTGCTGAGCGCTCTGCCGAAGGACGCAAAACCTACTCTGCGCCTCGATCTGCCTCCCGGTGTTCGCCTCGTCGGAACGGAGCAGGAGGTGCTACCTCAGTCGGAGAAGCTATCCGATGGCTGGACTCGCTATCACTTTGCTGAGGAAAAAACTTCCGGAGAGTCCCTGAAAACCTGGCAGAGGATTTATCTGACGGGCGACTGGAAACCCGGTCAGGAGGGAGTGCTGCGCTATCAGGTGAGTTGGCCGGATGGTCAATCTCCCGAGGGGACGCAGCGCATTCAGGCCGTGGAGATCCCTGAAACTCCGGTCCCGAAGAAGTTGCTGACGGGATTGGGCTGGTGGTCGATGGGAAATTCCGCACACTGGCCGAATGTGATTCCCTCGTATAAGAGGCTCGGATTCTCTTATGTGCCTCTCTTTGCTCGCTGGATTTCGAATGAAAAGGAATGGGCCTTGCTGGATCAGTTCAGAAACGAGGGATTTAAGGTCGTGAGCATTGATTCACCGCTGCATGTTTTGCTGCAGAAGCACAAGAAGAACTCGGACATTTATTGTCAATTGGAGAAGGGGCCAGGAGAGCTACTTTGTCCGTCCTACCGAGGACCTGCCTATCAAGAGGAACTCGTCAGGCTGGCGACCGAAGCTTCAAAGGCGCGTCCCGATCTCTATGCCGCAGATATCGAACTGTGGGGATGGCGTGGTCCGGTGGATGCTGAGAACTGCTCGCGCTGCAAAGCTGACTTCAACGCCAGTGGACTGAGCAGTTGGGAGGAGTGGAAGATCACCAAGGGCAACGAGATGTGGAAGGACATGGCATCAGCAGTCAGAAAAGGTTCCGTCGATGCAGGCGGACCAAAAACGGAGAGCGGTGGCTATGATTTTCAACCGGGAAAGAATTATCAGTTTCTCTGGTCAGTGGATCAGTTGTATCCCGACGCCATGCAGAACAGCCAAGTCAGCACCTACAGCTCTCTCGAACCGTGGAATATCGCGTATATCGGAGATGAGGTGAGGAAGGATCGTCAACAGATCGCTGGCAGTGATATCATCCCGTGGCTGACTCCTGGTGATGCAGGCGTATTCCCCGGCTGGGCGATGCGCGATTCCGTTCTGGAGTGTTTCGCCAACGGTGCACGGGGCATCCTCTTCTGGAGCAGCCGCGTCTGGGATACCGAGGGTCTATTGGGCTATGCCGATGCGATTCGGATCGCCACTCCAGTCGAAGATATCATCGTGGGAGGTAAGTTGCTGGAAGGAGTCAAGACACAGCCCGAAGTGCGTGTATCCGGTGTGCAGAACGATAAGGGGATCTTTCTCCTACTCGGCGATTATCAGGGAAGTATGAAGGGCAAGGCTGTTACGCTCACCGTGTCTGTAGACCGAGCGATGAGCGTCGTGGATTTGGTCACCGGAAAAGAAGTGGCGAAGTTAGCTCCCGATGCGAATTCCTTCCAGATCGAGTTTAAAGAAGCCGGATCGCGAGCGTTTTCGCTGAGGTAATTGGAGTGCGGAAGGAATCAATGGGGGGACATGGCAGCAAGCACGACGAAAGCGCACAATCTCACACAATCTCATAAGACGTGACGATTCGGTAGCAATGTGGACAACGCTGCGATATTCTCACCATCCGCTATCTCGCTCTCGACGTCGCTTTGATTTGCCTTACTTTTCACCATGATTCTTCGCTTGTCTCTCTTGAGTCTCCTCACGCTTGTCCTGTCGCCCATTCTCTTCGCCGAGGATCAAACGGTGAAGGCGGCAAGCTTCGGATTTGACCCGGAAGAGGCGACTGCGGCCTTACAGGGAGCCATTAATTCCGGGGCTGCTAAAGTGATCGTCGAGAACATGGGCAAGCCTTGGATTGTGGATAAAATCCGCCTCGCGAGCAATCAGGAGATCATCTTCGAGAATGGCGTCGTAGTGCAGGCGAAGAGAGGGGCATTCCATGGCCGCTCGGATGCCCTGTTCCTAGCAGATTCTCTGACGAACGTGACTCTCACCGGTCCAGGAGCGACGCTGAAGATGTGGAAGGAAGATTATGATGATGAGAGCCAGTACAAACACAGTGAGTGGCGGCATCTGCTGAGCTTTCGCAGTTGCTCGAAGGTTCGGATCCAGGGCTTGACTCTGGCAGACAGTGGTGGCGATGGCATCTATCTGGGCGTGACGAAGGGGCGAGCGCCCTGCTCGGATTTCGTGATCAAAGACGTGATCTGCGAGAATAATTATCGTCAGGGAATCAGCGTGATTAGCGCTCGCGATCTGTTGATCGAAAATTGTGTACTCAAGAATACGGGAGGGACGGCTCCGATGGCGGGGATCGACTTCGAACCCAATCATCCTTCCGATGAACTCTCGAACTGCGTGATGAGGAACTGCCGATCAGAAAATAATATGGGGAGTGGCTATATTTTTTCGATGCGTGGCCTGAATGCTGAGACGAAACCGGTCTCAATCCGAATCGAAAATTGTCGAGCTGTCGGTAGCCGGGAGTCCTTACGCATCATCACGAACGGGGAATCGGCTCAAGCAGGCGTCAGAGGGACGCTGGATTTCGTGAACTGTGTATTCGAGGGAGGGCGGAATGGCGGGCTGAGCATCACGGATAAATCAGCTGAGGCGGTGAAAGTTCGCTTCATTGATTGTCGCATCGTCAATCCGGCAACGGAAAAGCCGGAGACTTCTCCCATCGAGCTATTCAGTCGAGCGACTTCGACGGTCGATCTGGGGGGGATCGAGTTCAAGAATCTGGTGATCGACGATCCGGTGAAGCGTGAAGCGATTTCCTACTACGACATGGGTGGCGGTCTCGGTGTGCATGAGGTGAGTGGAAATTTCGTGCTCAACGGTGTCGCTCACGAGGTGACGGCGGACTCGCTGTCGAAGACGACGATCAAAACTTTCCCACCTTATCCGACCGATGGCTTGGGTTACGAGATTGCGGGAGCGCTCTCTTCACAGGAGGCAAAGAAGAAGGCGAGAGCACGTCTTCGAGGTCCATCAGAATGGCTGATTTGGGGAGAGGCAGGACAGGAAATGGTCTTCAATGTGCGTATCACTCCAGTGGGAAAAGGAGAAGGTGTTTCGGTGCCGATTCGTCTTCTGTCTCCGTCTGGCAAGGCAAGCAAGCTGAAGGATGCAGCGGCGAAAGGAGATACGGCCTACACAGTCGCAGCGGAGGAAACGGGGGCTTATCGAATTCAGGTAGAATTGAAACGATGGACGACGACGATCACGTCCGACAGCCGACCAGTCTGTCTATTTTCTGAGACAGGGCGATTTCATTTTCTCGGAACGACAGGAGAGTTTTTCTTTTGGGTTCCGGAGGGGACGGCGGAATTCGGAGTTCGGCTCTCCGGCGATGGTACGGGGGAGCGTGTGAAAGCGACTCTGAAGGATCCGAAAGGGCAGGTGGTGATGGAGAAGGACAATATCGCCTCGGCTCAGGAATTGGTGGCGCATACGGATGATGGTGCCCAGACGGGAGTATGGAGTGTCGTTCTGAGCAAGTCGAGTCAGTATCCGATGGAAGATTTTTCCCTGCGACTGCTGGGCGTGCCACCGATATTGGCCCCGTCGCCAGAGTCGCTGCTACGACCAGTGAAGTGAGGGGGAGGAACTGGGGAATCGAGGGCAGTGAGTCAGGAATGAGTCGCTTCCCGCATCCGCGCTCTTGCGGAAAGGATGGATCGCGTCACTCTATCGATCTATGAATTTTCGTTTTTGTCTCGGCGGCTTGGCCGCATTCACCCTAATGCTGACTCTCCACGCAGAGGAGAAAACTGTGAAGGCAGCCAGCTTTGGATTCGATCCTGTGGAGGCGACGTCGGCGTTGCAGTCAGCGATTAATTCGGGTGCTTCCAAAGTGATCGTGGAAAATACGGGCGAGCCCTGGATCGTCGATCAAATCAAACTCACCAGCAATCAAGAGATCGTCTTCGAGAAAGGCGTGGTCGTACAGGCGAAGCGCGGAGCTTTCTTGAAGAAGCGTGATTCTCTGTTCGCCGCAGTATCTCAGGAAAACATCACCCTGACGGGACACGGAGCGATTCTGAAGATGTGGAAGGAAGATTATGATGATCCAGCGAAGTATGAGCACGCAGAATGGCGGCATGTGCTGAGTTTCCACAGCTGCGCGAATGTCAAAATCACCGGGCTGACTCTGGCCGACAGTGGGGGAGACGGGATTTATCTCGGTGTGGCGAAACCGGGTGTTCCTTGTTCGGACTTCGTGATCAAAAATGTGATCTGCGACAATAACTACCGCCAAGGAATTAGCATCATCAGTGCTCGGAATCTGATCATCGAAGACTGTGTGCTCAAAAACACCGGAGGAACGGCTCCGATGGCTGGAATCGACTTCGAACCGAATGGCTCGACAGAGGAACTCACCAATTGCGTTATGCGCAATTGTGTCACAGAGAACAATCAAGGAGATGGGATCGTCTTTTACCTTCGTCCCCTGAGAGCCGAATCAAAGCCGGTCTCTGTGCGCATCGAAAACTGTCGCTCTGTCGGTGATCGAAATTCCTTTCGGGTCGTTACCAACGGAGAAAGCGCGGAGTCGGGCGTGAAAGGCACATTGGATGTGGTGGATTGTGTCTTTGAACGAGGGCGCGCGGGTGGAATCGAAGTCGGTGACAAACCTGCGGATGGGATGAAGGTGAATTTCGTCAACTGTCGCATCATCGACCCTGCTCTGGATAAAGCCGACACTTCGCCGATCCTGATTTCCACTCGTGCCACGACGAATGTGGACATGGGAGGTGTGCATTTTAAAGGAGTGGTGATCGAGGATTCACTGAAGCGTGATCCGATCTCATTTTTTGATGTGGGCGGTGCTTTAGGGCTGCGGGATGTCTCTGGAACTCTGGTGATCAACGAAGTTACCCACGATGTGGCGAAGGATCTGATGCCGCCAACTATGTCGAAAATAATCCCTTCCTATCCGATGGAAGGCGTCCGCTTGGATCGCGTCGTGCCCGGAGCGGTGTCGGAGCGTGCGGGAAAGAGCACCGCCCGTCTGCGGGGATCATCGGAATGGCTCGTGTGGAGTGAGGCGGGAAAGAAGGTACAGTTTGCCGAGCGTACTCGCCAGGTCGGAAGATCGGCGGATGCTCCCGCTGCTGTCAAAGTCCTGTCTCCTGCGGGCAAGGTGGTCAAGCTGTCGAAGATCGTGAAGGACGAGGCCGTGACTGAATACGCCTTCGATGCTGAGGAAGCTGGAGCATATAAGATCTTATGCGAACTGAAGAGCGCCACTGCGACCATCACTTCCACTACGAATCCGGTCTGCCTTTTTTCAGAGAAGTCTCTTTTCCACTTCCTCGGCACGCAGGGTGAGTTTTTCTTCTGGGTTCCCGCCGACACGAAGGAGTTCGGAATTCGTGTTTCGGGAGATAATCCGGGCGAGCGGGTGAAGGTGACTCTGAAAGATCCGGAGGGGAAGGTCGTGGAGGAGAAGGATAATACTGCTTCATCTCACGATTTCGTGGTGACTCCGAGCGATGCAAGCCAAGGGAGAATCTGGAGCCTGGTCTTCGCAAAGCCGAGTCAGTATGTCATGGAGGACTTCTTTGTTCGGATGATGGGGGTGCCCCCAGTATTGGCGTT
>JBDHQE010000009.1:0-39264 GCA_039806885.1 Verrucomicrobiales bacterium | reverse complement strand
AAAAGGGGAGACACCGTTGCGAATCAAAATGGAGTGGAAGGGTGCCCAGGAGCTTAAAATTTCCTCGGATCAAAAGTCCGCTACTCTTCACGATTCGAAGGGGGGCGAGGTTTTGTGTTACGGAGGACTGAAAGTTTGGGATGCGATGGGGCAAACTCTTGCGGCCCGGATGGCTGTGGATGGCTCGAGTCTCGCGATTGAAGTGGATGATCGTGATGCGATTTATCCGGTGACGATTGATCCAACATTTTCACAACAGGCGTATCTGAAGGCGTCCAACACGGGTGCGGGAGATGAATTCGGAACTGCGGTAGCGATCAGCGGGAACACAGTCGTCGTCGGTGCTCGACATGAGAAAAGCCTTTCGACACTCATCAATGGGGATCAATCGGATGATACTGGTTCTTATGTCGGTGCCGCCTACGTCTTCGTTAGACAGGGAACTCACTGGGTTCAACAGGCGTATCTGAAGGCTGCGAACGCGGGTGAATCGGACCGCTTTGGTGAAAGTGTAGCGATCAGTGGGGACACCATCGTGATCGGTGCCCGAGGTGAATCCAGTTCTTCGACGGGGGTCAACGGGATTGCTTCCAATAATTTAGCCCCGATTGCTGGTGCCGCGTATGTTTTTGTTCGCACGGGGAATACATGGACTCAGCAAGCGTATCTAAAAGCATCCAATACCGATGGTGGAGATCAATTCGGCTGTAGTGTGGCGATTCACGGCAATACAGTGATCATCGGAGCCAAGCGTGAGAGCAGTTCATCTACAATCATCAATGGAGATCAGTCGGACAACAGTGTCGCTGGTGCCGGAGCTGCGTATGTCTTTGTGAGAAGCGGCAGCACATGGACTCAGCAGGCTTATTTGAAAGCGCCCAATTCAGAAAATGACGACGAGTTCGGATATAGTGTGGCGATTCATGGTGATACGGCCGTAATAGGAGCCTACCAGGAGGACAGTGCTGCCATCGGGGTGAATGGAAACTGGGCCGATAACTCTGCTTCCAATGCTGGTGCAGCGTATGTTTTCGTCAGAAGTGGTTCGGTCTGGAGTCGTCAAGCCTATCTGAAGGCACTGAGTCCAGGTGAGAAGGATCTTTTTGGACATAGTGTGGCTGTCTTCGGTGATACCATCGTCGTTGGGGCGAATGGCGAGGCCAGTCTTACAAATACGATCAATGGCGATCCCTATGATAATTCTGCACCGTATGCTGGGGCGGCTTATGTGTTCACCCGCACCAGCGGAATCTGGAGTCAGAAGGCGTATTTGAAAGCTTCGAATGCAGAAGGGGGCGATCAATTTGGGAACAGTGTCTCGATCGATGGCGACTTGATTGTCGTGGGCGCTCGCTATGAGGACGGCTCATCGACGGGAGTAAATGGCGATTCGTCCAAGAACGACTCATCGAATGCTGGGGCTGCCTACGTTTTCTCCCGCACGACAGGGACTTGGTCTCAGATCGCCTATCTCAAGGCATCGAATTCAGGATCTGGTGATACGTTTGGCTTTGCGACAGCTGTGGCGGGGAGAACTGTTCTCATCGGCGCGAGTGCTGAGGATAGCAGTGCGCAAGGGGTCAATGGTGATCGAGCGAATGATGCCAGTTCGGATTCAGGTGCAGTGTATGTCTTTTATTTACCGACTGTAGGACGGGCAGTCGTCAAGAAACAAAAAGCGTTTCCCACAACTACGATCAGTAAGAAGAGTAAGTCGAGATTAATCCCGATTTCCAATGTCGGCGATCTTCCGATCAATAATGTCCGAGTCATCACGACCGGAACGGCGCGATCCGAGTTTCTGATCACTCAGCCCTCGGGGAAGACGATTAACGGCGGATCAGTGAAATACACTCGGGTGACTTTTCGTCCGAAGAAGAAAGGCATCAGGAGGGCGCTACTCGAAGTGCGAAGCACTGCGCCTACGGTGAAGGTCGCGCTCTCGGGGAAAGGACTGCCTAAGCCACCGGCAAAAAAGAAGAAAAAGTGATTCATATCTCTTTTTTTCATGTCCTTCCCTTCTTGCGCCTGACAAAAGGATTTCGCAATCCGGGAATCCGTGTAATTTATCCCTTCATACCGTCGTCTTTGGCAGAAGTCGGTAACAGACATACGACACACTATTCCGTATCATGCAGATTTCCTTGATCCCACCGTTGATGAAAATCCTCCGGCCGCTGCTGTTTACCGCCATATTGGTTATCGCCGCTACTTTTCGGGTTCCGAGCGTTCAGGCTCAGTCAGAGACACAGTATGGTGACTTGGCTCTGCGGATCGTTACGATGCTGGAGGATGAGCACTTCCTGCGCCAGCGCTTCGACGACAAGATGTCGGAGCGCACGCTCCAAGGCTATCTGGAGTTCTTGGATTTCAGTCGTGTTTATTTCACCAAGGAAGACGTAGATGGTTTTCGAGAAAAATATCTTCACACGATCGACGATCAGGTTCGCAAAGGTGGGATCCCCGCCGCCTTCGATATTTTCTCCGTCTATGAAGAGCGCGTCCGTGACCGGGTGGAGCTGGCAAAGAAGCTCGCGGTCCCAGACTCTTTCAATTACGATTCAAATCGAACCGTTGAAATCTCCCGTAAGAATTCTCCTTGGGCAGCCGCCGGAACCGAACACGATCAGCTATGGCGCAATCTAGTAGAAGGTGATCTAATTCGAGAAAAACTATTGCTTGAAGCCTTGGCGAAAAAAGCAGCGGAAGAAGCAGAAAAAGCGAAAAAGGCAGGGAAAGAGCCAAAGCCGGAGAAGGAAACCTCAGAGTCGAAGAAGTCGATCTATCAAAAAGTGTCGGATCGCTATGACCGTATTCTGAAGCGCGTTAAAGAGAATACGACAGAGGACGTGGGTTCGCTGTTTATTAAGGCGATCGCAGGATCGTACGATCCGCACTCAGAGTACTTCCCTCAGCAGCAGTACGATAACTTCAAAATCGGGATGAATAAATCCCTCACTGGAATCGGAGCGATGCTACAAAAGGACGAAAACGAAGGGGGAGCGACAATTGAAGGACTGGTCGTCGGGGGGCCAGCTGCGAAAGGTGGCAAGCTCGACGTAAAAGATCGCGTGATCGGTGTGGCTCAGGGGTCCGACGGAGAGTTCGTCGATGTAGTGGAAATGAAGCTCTCCGATATCGTCGATCTGATCCGAGGAGAGATCGGGACGATCGTGAAACTGAAGCTCGTCCCGATGGGCAAGCCTGGCGAGATCAAGCTGGTTGAAATCAAGCGCGATAAGATTGATTTAAAAGACAGTCTGGCGACTGCTGACCTCATCATCACGAAGGACTCTTCTGGAGCGGAACAGAAATTGGGCTGGATCACTCTGCCCTCTTTTTACGCAGATATGGATGGCGGGCAAACCAGCACGACAGCAGATGTCCGGCGTCTGCTGGTGCGCTTGACCATCGAAGGAATTAACGGACTGGTAATCGACTTACGTGATAACGGAGGAGGCTCGCTCGAGGAGGCGATCAATATGACAGGCCTCTTCATTCGTAAGGGGCCAGTCGTCCAGTCTCTCGATTGGCGGGGGAATCGCGATCAAAAGTTCTCTCGAAATGGGGAGGCTGTTTATGGGGGACCTCTGATCGTCCTGATTAATAAGGCGAGCGCTTCGGCTTCCGAAATTTTCGCCGCTGCTCTTCAGGACTACGGGCGCTCCGTTACCGTAGGGGATGAATCGACCTTTGGGAAAGGGACAGTTCAGCAGTTGCGTCCTGTGATGGCTAAGAAGCTCTCTCTGCCCTTCCTGTCCAGTCCGAATGAGCAGGAGGGAGCTCTTAAGCTGACGATCCAGACCTTCTACCGGATCAATGGACACTCAACTCAGCGACATGGAGTCGTTCCTGAAATTCACGTTCCTTCCATGCTCGATGTGGCGGAAGTGGGTGAGGCCTATCTGCCGAATGCACTCTTGGTGGATCCGATTGAGCCGAGCCGTTACGCTCCGTTCTTTGATCGCCCCATTGACTACGAAACCCTACGAACCGCCTCAGATCAGCGAGTGAATCATGGACGAGATTTCAAGTACATCCTCCAAGACATCAATGAGGAGAAAGAGCGCTTGAAGAAAAATACGATCTCTCTCAATCTCGCTGAGCGGAATGCGGATAATGCAAAGGCCGAGCAGGAAAACGAAGCTCGAAAGAAGGATCAGACAGAATACTTCGCATCCGTCCGCGCTGCGGAAAAGGGTTTGTTCACCGTCTATAAGCTGACACAGGATAATGTCTTGGCCGAAAAGCTAGTGCTCCGAGATGATTTGTCCGAGGAGCAACTGAGCGGCATGTCTCGTGGAAAGCACGAGGATGAGGATGAGGCAGACAAGGCGCTGGAATACCCTCATAAGCTGGATCCTTATGTCCGAGAGACGCTGAGAATTCTTCAGGATCTGATCGCAGTCAACAAGACTGGAAAGCCGGTGAATATCTCTGAGGCTGCTCAGTCAATCGCTCCGGCTGTCGTGAAGCCCGCCGACGCGGTGGGCAATTCACAGGCCAATTGACGACTTCGCTGACGGATGGCTTGATCGAGGCCTGAACGTCAGTAAACAAAACGAAATTCAAGAACCCTGTAAGGTTTTCGATTCCTCGCTTGTCTCTACTGGAAACCAATTGCATCTTTATTCATCATGGAAGCTTCCACTATCAATCCCACCACTCTCGATAAAGCGCGTGAGCTTTGCTCCTTTATTCTCGAATCTGACGAGTATCGCGACAGCGCGTCCAAGATCGAAACGTTTTTTGAAAATCCGAGTGCGCAAAATGCCTACCGCAGCTTTACGGATCTCGGTGAGTCCCTTCATTACAAGCAGAGCGCCGGAAAACTTACGCAGGAGGACATCGACGGATATGAGGCTGCACACGCTTCTCTTCGTGAGAACGCTGTGACGGCCGATTTTCTCGATGCCGAAGCCTCTCTCAACTCGATTGCATCGCTCGTGACCAAGATGGTGAAAAAGTCACTGGAACTGGGACGAGTTCCGGAAATCGACGAGCTTTCCTCCGGCGGTTGTTGCGGAGGTGGCTGCGGTTGCGGCCATTGATTAGCTTCTCCGGAAGCGATAACGCTCGGATCTGTTTCGTCAATCGTTCGAATGAGATATTACTCATTCGATTGGTTGTGTTTTTCTGATGATCATGTCGTTGCCGATCATTGCCGTGACGATGGGAGATCCTGCGGGAGTCGGACCTGAAGTCTGCCTTCAACTCTTGGAAAACCCTGAAGTGCGAGAGTTTGCGATCCCGGTAATCTTCGGTGATGCTGAGATTCTAAGGGCGTGTTCCGCAAAGTCGGGATGGCTTCCTCCGCACCGCGTAATCGCTGAAGAGGATTGGGAGGGCGAACGAACCTCACTATCCGAGCCTGCCGTACTGGATTTAAAAGGCTTCGATGACACGGATTTCGTGCCAGGAGTACCAACAGCACGCACGGGAGCTGCTGCGTTTCGCTACATTACAGCATCGATCCAGCACGCACTATCGGGATCTGTGGCGGCTGTGGCCACGGCCCCGCTGAACAAGGAGGCACTACATGCATCAGGAGTCCTGTATCCGGGGCATACGGAGATTTTTACCGAAATGTCGGGTGCCGCACGGTCCTGTATGCTGCAATACAGTGACGAAGTGCGAGCTAGTTTCGTCACTGTCCACGTCGGATATCACGAGGTCCCGAATCTACTCACCAAAGAGCGTATTCTGGAAGTGATAGAACTCACCGCTGATGCGATGCGTCGGATTCGTGGTACAGAGCCGAAACTCTGCGTATTGGGACTCAATCCACATGCCGGAGAGCATGGGCTATTCGGGAACTTTGAAGAGGAGAGACTCATCGCTCCGGCAGTTGCCGCGGCCCGCGAGGCTGGACTGATCATTGAAGGCCCGATTCCGCCAGATACCGCTTTTGTTCCGGAAAAGCGCAGAACTGTGGACGCCTTTATCTGCATGTATCACGATCAGGGGCATATTCCTCTGAAGGCTCTGGCATTTGATACCGCTGTCAACACGACCCTAGGGCTACCGATTATCCGGACCAGTGTAGATCATGGGACAGCGTGCGATATTGCTTGGCAGGGAAAGGCCAGAGGCAGCAGCCTTTTCGAGGCAGTGCGAATGGCGGCCAAGCTTGCACGGCCGTAGCTTCCGAGGAGTCACTCTACTTTCTGAAGAAGGGAAGTCTTGAGAGAGTCCACCCGATCAGGAGTCCCATCGGCAGGAATAAAAGCAGATTCCAAAAGGGCATGATGACTAAATTAATGGCCGCAGTGGATGAGTTCGGGTGTAGAAATACCGAATCAAAGGTGAGCGCGTCCATGAACAATGGTAGGATCGCTCCACAGGTGGGGATCAGACTTTGTTGGATGCGGAACAGGAGGAGGCCACTCACTAGATAGGGTAGGCAAGTCCCCAGTAACAGCAGCACCGAGAAGACAGAAATCCCTCCATCGAGTTCGAAAACCTGAACGTAGATCGCCAGAAGAAGACCGAGAGCGACCACGCTCAGTCCAAGCTTTTTCATAGGACTCTGCTTCCCTTTCGATTACTGAGCGAAAGGACTGGTGACAAACTTGAAGAAGTCCGCCTTTGCTGCGTCGATCGAGGCATTGGGGCCGACGAACTTGAGAAAGACGTCACCTTTTTCACTGGTGAGGATTGCGGCGAGCATCGTGTAATTTTCCTTGGGCTCCTGGGGACCCGAGAAGCGAGCAGCCCCCATCGTGTCCTGATAGGTGCCTTTCAGAGTTACGAAAATCACCTTTCTCCCTTTGAACTCCTTCTCCTCGATTTTTGATTCAGGCGATCCCACGAATTGAGTCATCCAACGATCAATATTGGCTTGAACTCCGCCGCCACCCGTGGGGCCAAAGAAAAAGAGGACGAGTTCTACGCCCGCCTGATTCTTGTCTTCGAACTCGTAAAGAAACTGACCGGCTCGCATCGGACTACTGGTCTGCTGTCGCAACCAAGGCTTGTCATAGTGAAAGGTGAATTCACTCACCTCAATCGTCTCCTCGGCAGAGAGGAAGGAAACTGAAGTGAGGAGGAGCGCCGCAGCGAGGAAGGACAGGGTGAATTTCATCGCGGGAGAGTATCGCAGATGAATGTCTCTTTCAAACTCGGAAACGTACCTTTGAGGGGAGTTTTTTGTTTCGCTCGTATGTGCTTACGATGGAATTTCGCTGTTTTTTCTGGAATCGGGCACGGCGGGAATATCGATATTGCTCGATACAAGCTTTTCATGGTTCGCGAGATACGGTGAATCGCGCTCCGGAGGATGGATTTTTTTGGAGCAGAAACTGAGGGCGTTTTGCAAAGTCGGCGGACAGGGAGTTGGCGCGTGCGGGGTTGATCCCGCCTGCATGGGCATGGAGAAGCCAGCGAAACTGCAGCGATTCATCCTTCTTGATAATGAGGTCTTTTTCGAAGCAAGGCGACGAGCACATCCAGCCGTCCGCTCGCACATGCCAGGCGGAAGGGTAGCCGAGATTTCCCGGATGATCGAAATACGTGATTCCTTCAGTCACGAGCCGTCGCTCCGGGCCTGTCCCCGTCCACACGGGGCCGGAGTAATCCATCCAACGCGCATTTTGTCCAAAGATGGCCTTTTCTCCGATCAGGCCCTCGCTGTTCACGAGTTCTCCCCCGCCGAACCGATGGCTGATCGACTTCGCTACGCGGACGGCCAGGAGGCCAAAGTTGGTGCGCTCCAGAGTGACTGATTCGCGTCCGCTCGCCGCTCGGAGGGTGGTCTGGATTTCCAGAAACTGTTCGCCATTTTCTCCCGGAATCGTGGCGACGATGAGTTCCTGAGTCATGAGTTCCGTCTCTTTTTCGTCGAACCAGCCGAGTTCGACGGCCATTCGACTTTCCTGATCGCCATCCTCATAGGCGAACCACTGTTTCTGACGAATCTTTGCTCCCGTGTCGTTCGCCCAAAAGTTCACCCCATCGACCTTGTTGTGGGCGAACCAGATGGAATCGTGATGATCGTGATCGGGAGCGCCTGGATGCCCCATCCGAGTGAGAGACGTGCCAGAGGGACCCATAAACGGGAAGAAAAATGGTCGTGGTTCGGCGGGATCGTGATGCCAGCGCAGTGTTTCAACTCCATCGCAGAGAAAGACAGTCTGATGCGACGGAAGAGGCAAAACTTCGCAGCGGCTCCCTTTCCAAGCTTGACTCGATTCCGAAGAAGGCTCGGCGGAATCGAGCGAATTCGGCGAAAATAGAGAGAGGCAAAGGAAGATGAGCGTTGGAGTCTTCATCTAAAGTGCATGTAGTTGATCAGGGCTACTCACGTTAATCAATCACGAAATTTCCGAATTTGCTTCTCTCACGGGAGGAAATCATGGGGATGTCGCGGCTGTGATTAGCAATAGGTTCCAAGGCAAGGAGGCCTCAGAGCTCTAGGTGCTCCGCGAAGGCATCCGCTTCATCGTGCCTAAAAGCGAGAGGAACCTTCTCGCCGTTGTTCGGGACATTCCGCCGAGAAGGAATCACGCCTTGCTCTGCCAGATTTTCTCCTTTTCTGCTTCGCAATCGGCTTCCAAGCCCGCTTTTTCACGAACTAACTGGACCTTGAGTTCCTCGAATTCGCCGTATCGCCCTTCTTGAATCGCCTTCGTCATCAGTCCGTTGAGAAAGATTTCTCTTTCGGCGATCTTTGCTTTGAATTTTTCCGTGATCGTCGCCAACTGGGCACGTTGCTCGTCTGTGAGCTTCCGTGGGGGTTCGGTTTGCCCGAATCTCTCCATTGCTCGTTCGTAGGCGCTTTTCATCGGAAGGGGGGGACTGGTTCGATTTAGGCTGGTTCAGTTTCCGCTTCCGCCGCAAACTGAAGTTCTGGCGTCTTCTCGATTAGATCAGTCAGCGCCGACCATCCGCCCGACTTCTGCCCCTGGAAGATATGCAGATAAATGCGCACAACCTCTGGATCTGTGTCGCCGAGCAGTTCCTTGACCGTCTTTTCTAGCTTCTCTGGATCGAGCGTATCTGGCAGATCCTCTGCGGCACCAGTTTCATCGTGCTCGACTCCGAGTCCGTCTAGGAAGCGATTGAGCAGTGAGGTGTGCGCCTTGAGTAGCCACAATTGTAGCATCTGAGTGGCAACTTCAGCTGAACCCCGCATCCGCACATTTTTGAGGATCCAGTCGATCTGATCGCTCGCCGGCTTTCGCTGAATAATGATGGGACGCAGTTTACGATTCGTTGCGATAGAACGGATCGTCGCCTTGTAGACCTCGCGTTGCTCGTCTCGAAGATACTGGACGATCGCGAGTGCCGTTTCCGGCTTCATTTGCTGGAAGAGTTTATATGCCGGTTTCATGGAAAGAGGATAAACTGTAAGATAGTTCGAATTTGTAAAATCGACCTTCGTTCTTTATTAAGGAACTTAAAGCATCAATGTTCTCAAGTGACATTTTCTCTTTGAATTCATTTTTATCGCGACGGAGTGACTTGATCGTAACTCCCGAGACGATGCAGTAATTAGCTGACGCTCCATGTCCCAGACATACGCATTTTTCGACCTCGATCACACGCTTCTGCCTCATGACACGCAGGCTTTGTTCTGTAATTTCGTATTGCAACGAGAAGGCTGGAGACGGATTTGGCTTCTTTGGTTTCTGCCCTGTCTCCCTTGGGCGGGAGCGAAAATTCTCAGTCTTCGCACCATGAAACGCCTATATCTCGGCTATCTGGTCGGAATGCGACGTGAAACCCTAGAAGCCTACGTCGAGGAGTTCGTGAAAACTGACTTTGCCGCCGCGTTACACCCGGAGCTACTGGAGGAAATCGCCCGCCACCGGAGCGAGGGGCGCGTGCTGGTGCTCAATAGTGCGAGTCCCGAGTTTTATCTCCACGCCATCGGCAAGCATCTGGGATTCGACTACGTCATCGGAACGAAAGTCGAGATGTTTTCACGCCAACCTTGGCTACCCGCGATCATCGGCCCAAACAATAAAGAGGAGGAAAAGATCATCGCGATGCGAAAGCGAGGAATCATTCCTGAGTCTACAGAATCGCTGCCGGATTCCTGGGCTTATTCGGATAGTTCAGCAGATCTTCCCTTATTGCAGCTCGCAGAGCATCCGGTCATGGTGCACCCGAGTCCGCGACTCGCTGCTGTCGGACAGGAGCGGGGATGGCCTGCTCTCCGGCCGTCACGCCCCTATCGCAATCGACGAGAAGGCATCATCGCCGCATGCCTCCAGACCCTCGGTCTCTATCGAGTTCCGAAGATGGCTCAATCCGAAAATGCTTAGAGTTGTGTCGAGAGTGAGCGAGAAACAGAGATGAGCGAAGCCCCTCGAAAAGTACAATCGCCATGAATCCGTGATGGCGAAGGATTCGGAAAGGGTGCAGAATCTCGGTGGATGTCATGAAGATTCGTAATTTTAGCCTCGTCGTTGCTTCGTTCGCCCTCGCCTGCGCCTCTGCTCTGTATTCATCCGAGCCAGAGCTACTTACATTCTCAGGTGGGGAGGGTGTTGGGAAGGGAAAGAAAATCGTTTTTGTGGCTGGTGATGAGGAATACCGCAGCGAAGAAGCTCTACCTACTCTGGCGAAGATTCTCAGTCGCCGACATGGATTCGATTCGACTGTCTTGTTTTCCATCGATCCCGAGGGTGGCTTCATCAATCCGAATTACTTGAAAAACATTCCCGGCATGACGGCTCTGGCAGATGCGGATTTGCTGGTCATCTTCACTCGGTTCCGCGATCTCCCACCCGAACAAATCGCTCCGATCACGGAATTTTTGAATGCCGGAAAACCTGTGATCGGGATTCGCACGGCGACTCACGCCTTCGCTGGGGATGGCATGAAAGCCGGGGAATGGACCTATGGCGACTGGAAGAATGGAGGCTTCGGAATGAAGATTCTCGGCGAAACCTGGGTTTCTCATCACGGGGCGCACAAGAAGGAAGGCACGCGAGGGGTGATCGAAGAGGCGAATGCTACTCATCCGATTTTGCGCGGAGTGAAGGACATCTTCGGTCCGACGGATGTTTATACGGTGAAGGATCTGACGGCGCAGGATACGGTGCTGGTTCGGGGGCAGGTGACGGAATCGCTCGATCCTTCATCGACTCCAGTGAGCGGAGAGAAGAATCAGCAGCCGCTGCAACCCACCGCTTGGTTGCACGAATACACATCCCCTGATGGCACGAAGTCGGGTCGTTCTTTTTGCACCACCACAGGCGCGGCGATTGATCTGGTCAGTGAGGACTTGCGACGTTTGATCGTCAATGCGGCGATCTACTTGGTAGGAGCTGAGGTGCCGGAAAAGACGGACGTTCGTCTGGTCGATCCCTTTGTTCCGAGTTTTTACGGCTTCGCCAAGGATCCGACTTTCTGGCCAGGGCGGAACTTGAAGCCCGCCGATTTCGGGTTTGGGAAAGCGATTCGCCCCATCGATCAGCCTGAAGCTCCAGAGTGGCCTTTTCGTGAGGGAGGGGTAAAGTGATCGAATTGATCGATCATGTCCGACTATGCCGTCATCATTCCCGCCTATAACGAAGAAGCCTTTCTGCCAGGGACGCTGAAGGTCGCACGCGAGGCTATAGAATCGCTTGGAGATGAATTCGGGCGCGGTGAGTTGATCGTCGTCGATAATGCATCGGCGGATCGCACGGCGGAATTTGCCCGTGAAGGAGGTGCGGATCGCGTCGTGTATGAAGAGCATCATCAGATCGCTCGCGCTCGCAATACGGGTGCGGCGGCGACTGAGGCGCGATGGATCATCTTTCTGGATGCCGATACTCTGCTGACGCCGACTCTGCTCCGGGATGCGCTGTCTGCTCTTGCGTCCGGGCGAGTTGTGGGCGGCGGGACACGATTGGTGATGGATCGGGAGGTGAGCTTCGTAGTGGCGGCAATTGTTCGATTCTGGGATGCAGTCTCCCGCTTCCGTCGTCTGGCTGCGGGTAGTTTCTTTTTCGTGCGGCACGATGCTTTCGATGCAGTGGGTGGGTTTGACGAAGCAATTTATGCCGGAGAGGAAGTCTGGCTTTCTCGTCGTCTGAAAGCTTGGGCGAAACGGGAGAAAATGGAGTTCGTAGTTTTATCCGAGCGAATCGTGACTTCTTCGCGAAAATCAGATTGGTTTTCTCCGTGGGCAATCTTTGGACAGCTCATGCTCTTTACCTTTTGTCCGTGGGCAACTCGTCATCGGCGGCTTTGTCGATTATGGTATCGCCGACCTAGTGCCACTTAGTCAATTTCAGGGCAGCTTCGACCGTGTCTTCCTCGTTCTTCGAGATCGCGAGATGCTCTCGCCCCTACAGGTTGGACTCGTAGTCGATGCGCCGGTGCGAACCGAAGCCGTCCGGCGTGATCGAAATCTGCCGGGATAGGTTCCTTGCGAGTCACTCGGTTTAACCTGATTCCTTCTCGGCGACGATCCTTTCGAAATCCGTCAGGCGATCAGGCCATTAGACTCTGACGACAGAGCTGGGCATAGGCTCCGTCGTGGATGATTAGAGTATCGTGGTCACCTTCTTCGATGACCTTTCCATTCTCTAAGACGTAGATGCGATCAGCGTTTCTCACGGTGGAGAGGCGGTGGGCGATGACGAAACTCGTTCGGTTGACCATCAGGCGCTCGAGCGCTCCCTGAATCAGCTTTTCCGTTTCGGTATCGACGCTAGCTGTCGCTTCGTCGAGCAGGAGGATCGGAGGATTTTTCAAAATGACCCGGGCGATGGAAATGCGCTGCTTCTCTCCGACCGAAAACTTAATCCCGCGCTCGCCGACATTCGTATCCAGTCCATTCGGCAGAGCTTCGACGAATGCTGTGGCATTGGCGGCTGTGAGGGCGGTCCACATCTCTTGGTCGGTCGCATCGGACTTCGCGAGGGCTAGATTCTCTCTCACGGACCCATTGAACAGGAAGCTCTCTTGTGTCACATAGCCCATCGCATCGCGCAACGACGACTTTCGGACTCCGCTGATGGGCACTCCATCAATGGAAATCGTACCCGAATCGCTCTCGTAAAAGCGTGTCAGCAGATTGATCACAGTCGATTTCCCTGCTCCGGTGTGTCCCACTAAGGCGATCATTTGTCCGGGGAGGGCTTCCATGCTGACTCCTTTCAGAGTCCGCCCGTCTTTGCTGTAGGAAAAGAATACCTCATCGAGCACGACGTGACCCTTCACGGGCTGAGGCAGGAAGTCCCCCTCGTCTAGACTCGATTCCTCCTCTGCATCGAGGATTTCGAAAACTCGCCGGGCGGCGGCTCGTCCCCCTAGGATGAGGTGGTTTAGCCCGTTCAGCCGAGAAATTGGCTCGTAGAAAAGGCTCAGTGCCACTAAATAGGCGACAAAAATACCAGTCTTCGCGTGGAGCGTGTCCTGATCGGGTGCATTCATCACCGACCAAGCACCGAAGGCGAGGACAAGCACGTAACCGAGATTGCGCCCAAACTCCATCGATGGAGTATAAACCGCCCAGCCCTTCATCAGGTGTAGCGTCGCCTTTCTCAGGATGTTACTCGATTCATTGAAACGTTCGTGTTCCTCCTTCTCACGAGTGAAGGTTTTGATCTGAAAAATTCCGTCGATGTTGTCGTGCAGTAAGGAGTTCAGATCACTAGTCGCTGCGCGAACTTTTTTGTGTCGAGGAGGAGAGATTTTCGTATAGGCCCAAGCTCCGCCAATGAGAAAGGGCATGGGAATCATGGTGATGAGAGCCAGCTTTGGATCGAGATAGAAGAGATATCCTCCGACCACCAGAACCTGAAGAACCGCGACGACTCCCATTTCGATCCCGTCGATGAGCACCCGCTCCATGGCCATCACGTCTTCCGTCACTCGCGTCATGACATCGCCGGTGCGCTGATTGTCAAACCACCGCATGGGCAGTCGCTGAATTTTTTCATATAGATCGGAGCGAATGTCGAAAATCACGCGCTGCTCGAACGTATTGTTCAGGATAATGCGCAGGGAATTGAATAGATTCGTAGCAAAGAAGGTTCCGAGAGCCAGCGCGGTGAGCGGGAGAATGCGACCGAAATCGCGTTGCGGGATCACTTCGCTGGTGATGGCCTGAGTTACCCCCGGAAAGACGATCACCAGTACCGTCATCAGCACCGCGCAGATCAACTGCAGCGTAGCGAGCAGAGGATAGCGCCTGAGATAGGAGAATACACGAAAGACTGTGGACATACGGACAGAAAAGGAGGCATTGGCCACCAGATGCGACTCGTTCAGAAAAATCTCGACTCTGACAAGATCGTCTTACGATAGCGCCGTCAGCGTCTTTTCGAAACTTTCGCGATCAGAAAAACTCAAAGCTGTGGCCCCGCGATCAATGCGGCGCATCATGCCTGCCAGTACACGACCGGGGCCGAGTTCGATAAACAAGGTCTCGCCTTTGCCGAGGAAATGGCGTACGCACTGCTCCCATCGCACGGAGCCGCTGACTTGCGCCTCCAGAGTGCGGCGAATCGTATCGGCATCGGAGACCTCCACTCCTTCCACATTACAGACCACGGGAATGCGGGGTGTCTCGATGGGAATCTGGCGCAGCACTTCCGCCAGTTTCACTTGGGCGGGCATCATCAGACGGGAATGGTAAGCCCCCGCGACATCGAGTGGCTGGGCGATGCGCACACCTCGCGCTGGAGCGGCTTCCACGGCACGGTCGATGTTTTCCTTCGCTCCCGAGAGCACGATCTGGCCGGGGCAGTTGAAATTCGCTACATCGACATCGCATTCCTCTGCCAGAGTCCGGACATCAGCTTCTTCACCGCCGATCATCGCCGCCATTCCTCCCTGAGTCGCAGAGGTGGCCTCCTCCATGAAAGCCCCTCGCTGAGCGACCAGATCGAGTCCTGTCTCAAAGGTGAACGTTCCGGCAGCTGCGTGAGCGGTGAACTCCCCGAGCGAAAGGCCAGCGCACCCGACAATTTCCAAATCAGGCACTTGGGAACGGAGTAACTCGAGGCAGGCGAGTCCGTGAACATAGAGCGCCGGCTGGCAGATGGACGTGCGTGTCAGCTCCGACGCAGGTCCCTGAAACATCGCTTCAGTGAGGGCGAATCCCAACTGACGATCAGCCCGGGCAAACAGGTCACGCACCGAGGAAAATTCCTCAGCGAGATCTTTCCCCATCCCGACAGTCTGGGCACCCTGGCCCGCAAAGAGCAATACAGCACGCTTTCCCATGATATGGTGCCAACTCAAGCCACGATCCAGCCCTGTGCAACGCATTTTTCAGAGGTGGATCATGATCGATGAGACGAAAGTTTCATCTGTAATCAATCGACAAACATTGCGTCTCCTGAATTATGGCCATCATTCAGCGCCTGATTTTCTGTCTTCTCCCTTTTCTCCCCGCCATGACTCTTTCCACTGACTCCACCGGGCGTCCTGTTCTGCCCTCGCCTGACGAGATCGCGAAACTCCCGCCTGACGGAGGGGCGCACTACAACCGATTAATCTTTGAAAAAAGTCCCTATCTCCTGCAGCATGCAGCCAATCCCGTGGACTGGTGGCCTTGGGGGGAAGAAGCTTTTGCCGAGGCAAAAAAACGAGATTGTCCCGTATTTCTCAGCATCGGCTATGCGACCTGCCACTGGTGCCACGTCATGGAGCACGAGTCCTTCGAGGATGAGGAGACCGCGAAGCTGATCAATGAGCACTTCATCGCGATCAAGGTGGATCGCGAAGAGCGCCCGGACCTCGACGAAGTATATATGAAGGTGACCGAAGCGATGACAGGTAGCGGAGGATGGCCCATGACCGTGATCCTGACCCCCGATAAACATCCATTTTTCGCAGGCACCTATTTCCCGCGAGACTCGAGCACTGGCCGTCCGGGGCTGCGACAGATTCTGGAGGCAGTGGATCAAGCTTGGGGAGATCGACGACAGGAAATTGAGAGATCGGCTCGAGGGATTGTGTCTGAGCTGAATCAGATGCTGAGTAATTCACCGGGCGGGGCGCTCGATGGGACAGTTCTCGAGAAGGCTCGTGAGCAATTCGGACTTCGTTTTGACAAGGAAAAGGGCGGATTCTCGATGCGTCCGAAGTTTCCGACGCCATCCAATCTGCAGTTCCTGCTGCGCCATCATCGGCGCACCGGTGATGCTGAATCCTTGGCGATGGTGGAAAAGACGCTCGGAGAAATTCGTCGCGGTGGAATTTGGGATCATGTCGGATATGGCATTCACCGTTATTCGACGGATCGAGAGTGGCTGGTGCCACACTTTGAGAAAATGCTCTATGATCAAGCGATTTACGCAGAGGCTTGCCTCGAAGCATATCAGGTGACGGGCGCGGAAGTATATGCCCTCAATGTTCGGGAAACGCTGAGCTATGTGCTGCGCGACTTGACCTCGGAAGAAGGCGGATTTTACTCGGCAGAAGATGCGGACAGTGAAGGTATCGAAGGAAAATTCTATACTTGGAGCCGGGCGGAAATTCTGTCAGTGCTCGGAGCAGAAGATGGAAAGTGGTTCGCAGAGCGTTTTCAGATCAGCGAGGCGGGGAACTATCATGAGGAGGCCAGCGGTCATCGTTCTGGACTAAATATCCCTCACCTGACGAGTGATCTCGACGCGGCAGAGCGTTCCCGACTGGAGCCTCTACGGAAAAAGCTCTGGCAGCATCGCGAGTTACGGATTCACCCGCAGAAGGACGACAAAGTCCTGACCGATTGGAACGGACTGATGATCTCCGCTTTCGCGAAAGCTGCTCAGGTGCTCGATGACGATGCTTACGAAACAGCAGCGACTCGTGCAGCCGAGTTTCTCCTCTCGCATCTGAGCAAGCCCGATGGTCGACTGTGGAAGCGCTATCGCCAAGGCGAGTCTGGACTAACAGCTCACTTGGAAGACTACGCCTTCGTGATCGCTGCGATGCTCGACCTGTATGAGACGGATTTTAACCCGCGCTGGCTGGAGCAGGCCATCACCTTTCAGAAGACGCTGGACCGCTTCTTTTGGGACGCGAAAGACGGCGGCTATTTCACCGTGGCCGAAGACTCAGAAGCCCTGATCGTACGAGCCAAAAAGCTCTACGGCGGAGCGCTCCCCAGCGGGAATTCCGTGAGTATCGCGAATCTCTCGCGACTCTATCACATGACGGGCGATCCCGATTACTCGAAGCGCTGCGATGCTCTGATCAGGGCTTTCTCCGGCGAAATCGTCGAACAGCCTTTCGCCTATCCAGAGACGCTGTGCTCCCTCGATCTGGTATTCGGCCCGGCGCAGGAGGTCGTGATCGTCGGTGAAAGGAATCAGTCTGATACCCAGGTGATGCTGAAGGCGCTGCGTCGCGACTTCCGACCGCACATGAGCGTTCTGCTACGCAGTGCCGATACGGCTTCGATTCTAGCCAAGCTCGCCCCTTTCACCGAAGCACAGAAGCGGATCGACGGAAAGGCGACAGCTTATGTCTGCCGCGATTTTTCCTGTCTCGCTCCCGTGACTGAGGTGACGAAGATGATTGACGCACTCAAGGCAGACTGAATACAGTGAAGCGCATCTTTTTTTCACGCGCCCCTATGAGACAGCTCTATCTTGGACTGGCACTGCTCCTTTCTTCCCACCTCTCCGCGCAGACTTCATCTGTTCCCGAGGACTTTCGCTTTCACTTTGAAGTGCTGGCAGGGAATCTGGCTCAGCCGATGACGATGCAGGAGTCCCCCGACGGACGGATTTTCTTCCACGAGATCGCGGGAAAGGTAAAAGTAATCGACCCACAGACGCGACTCGTCTCCGTCGTCGGCGAGTTCCAGGTGACAAATGCTCAGGAAAATGGCCTGATCGGTATGGCGCTCGATCCCGATTTTGATGAAAATCACTGGATCTACTTTCTCCACTCGCCTGTGGACTATGACGGGCAGGTTCTTAGTCGCGTGACCCTGTCCGATGGAAAGCTTGACCCTCTTACACGCAAGGATTTACTTCAGTGGCCAGAGCAGCGTGAGCAATGCTGCCACCATGCTGGAGCGCTCCGATTCGGCCCGGATGGCTGTCTGTACATCTCGACCGGCGATAACACGAATCCTTTCAAGGACTCCGAAGGCTACGCCCCCATCGACGAGCGCCCTGATCGCGGTCCTTGGGATGCCCAGAAATCCTCAGCCAATACGAACGACCTTCGAGGAAAAGTTCTGCGCATTCGCCCCACTCCCGAGGGTGGATACAGCATCCCCGAAGGGAATCTCTTCCCGAAAGGCACTCCCGAGACTCGTCCAGAAATCTACGCGATGGGTTTCCGCAATCCTTGGCGCTTTCAGATCGATCCGAAGACCGGCTACCTCTACGTCGGAGATGTCGGCCCTGACGCAGGAAAGGACAATGAGGAACGCGGTCCACGTGGTTTTGACACATTAAATCAGGTGCGAAAACCGGGCAATTTCGGCTGGCCCTACTCGCGTGGAAATCGGGTATATTCGGACTGGGATTTCACCGCGAATCTACCCGGTAAATTCTATGATCCCGCTCATCCGGAAAATCGCAGCCCCAACAATACAGGTCGGATCGACCTGCCCGCGATCCAGAGACCTCTGATCTTTTACCCCAGCGCCGACTCGCCAGAATTTCCGATTTTGAAACACGGCGGACGCACGGCCTGTGGCGGCCCGACTTTCCACTACGATCCCGCATTCGAAAAAAGCGACGGCCTCCCTGCTTACTACGATGGCATGGTGATCTTTTACGACTGGCAGAGACCTTTCATTCATTGGCTGAAACTCGATGAAAAGGGTGATCTGAAAGAAATCTTGCCTTTCACCGAGGCCGCCCGCGTCGCCCAGGGCGAGGATGATGGCAGCGGGCGTTTTCAAATTAAGCGTCCCATCGACTTCTTCTTCTCTCGTGACGGCTCACTGTATTTTCTCGATTACGGAGAGACTTGGGGTGTCAATCCCGATGCTCGACTTGTCCGCATGAGCTATCAGCGCGGAAATCTCTCTCCCGTAGCGAGAGCCTCTGTCACGCCCAATGCTGGCCCGGTTCCTCTCGAAATCACGCTTTCTTCTGCCGGATCAATGGATCGGGAAGGCGATCCCCTGATATACGAGTGGAAAATCGGGGACAAAGTCGTCGCATCCGGTCCTGAAGCCCAAATTACACTGTCCGATCCCGGGGACGTCCAGATCACCTTGTTCGCGAAGGACGACAGGGGAGGCACGGGCACAGCCAGTCTCTCGGTCATCGCGGGAAATACGGCCCCAGAGCTTCACTTCCTCACACCACAAGACGGAGATTTCATCGAGTCGGGCAAGGCGGTAGCTTTTCGCCTTTCCATCCATGATGCTGAGGACGGTGACAGCACTGGACGCGAGGCCGAGTTTGCGCCCCGGACACTCGTGACTGCGACCTGGGCGGGCGAGGACGGGCGCTACACCGATGCTGATCCAGGACTGACTCGCATGAGGCAATCGGACTGCTTTTACTGTCACTCTGTCGGGCAAAAACTCGTGGGCCCCGCCCTGATCGACATCGCGAAAAAATACAAGGATCAGTCGGGAGCCGCAGAGGCTTCCGTTGATCGCGTGATCAAAGGATCGGTCAATGTGTGGGGGCCTTTACCTATGCTTCCGCACGCCCAGCACACGGCGGATGAGGTCCACATGATGGTGAACTGGATCTATTCGCTGGCCGGAGAAGGGGGCTCATCGTCCATCGCACAAGGATTGGAGGGACAAATTGCTCCGCCGAAAAATCTCTCGCATTTCTCAGGGATCGTCGAGGCGATTTACACCGATTTGGGGCACGCTCCGGCAGGTTCGATTTCCGGTAAAGCATCCGTGCGCTTGCGCAGTCGGAAGCTGTATCCTGTCCAAGCTGATCTCGTCGAGGGGCCGCGAAAACGCAAGAATCAGATCGGTGCCATCGCCCATGGACATTACCTTTGCTTCCGCTCCATGGCTCTCGGGAAGATTTCCTCTGTCCGGGTGAACGCCTCCTCTGGCGGCTCGGGCGGGGTGATCGAATTCCGCGCCGGATCGACGGACGGGCAACTGCTCGGCCAAATCGAAATCCCCCGCACGGGCGGATGGGATCAGTATCGTGACTTTACGACCACCCTATCCGGTGCACCCGATCGAGCTGATCTCTATATACTCTTCGTCAATCCTGGAAAAGGTGGGCTGATGGACATCGATCACTTCGAGTTTCTCCCGTAGTTCTAAGATCCGAGCATCTTCTCCGAATCAGTTGTGTCGCTCTGTATCTGATGTTTGACCTCGTCGCCTCTTGCATCCAAGGTTCTCATTTGCGTTTCTCCCTATGCCTGCCCCCGTTCTCGAAGTGACCGATTTGGTGAAGGAATTCGGCTCGGTCCGCTCTGTGGACGGGCTATCCCTGATCATTGAAAAAGGGGAGATCCTCGGCCTGCTCGGTGCCAATGGAGCGGGAAAAACGACGGCGATCAACATGATTCTCGGCATCATCAGCCCGACATCAGGGACGATTCAGGTCTTTGGCCGAGACCTAGCCCACGAGCGTATCGCCATCCTGCGGCGCATGAATTTTTCCAGCACCTACACCCATCTGCCGGGTAATTTGCGCGTTTGGCAGAACCTGAACGTCTTCGGGCGAATCTATCGCGTGCCCCATCTGAAGCGTCGGATCGACGAGGTGCTGGAACTACTCGGGATCGCCCAATTGAAAAATCGCGTGACTGGCGATCTCTCGGCAGGGGAATCGACGAAGCTTAACCTGTGCAAAGCGCTGCTCAATAAGCCCGAGCTTCTCCTCCTCGACGAACCGACTGCCAGCCTCGACCCAGATGCAGCCGACACCGTGCGTCGCCTGACTCTGCGCATCCGTGAAGAAGATGGCACCAGCATCCTCTACACATCACATAACATGCGCGACGTGGAGGAAGTCTGTGATCGCGTCGTATTCATGCACGAAGGCAAGGCGCTGCGCTCGGGCACTGCACGGGAAATTCTCGATCATTTCAATGAGCAGTCGCTCGAGTCCCTCTTCATCCGCGTCGCTCGGGGAGGGGTGATCGAGTCCTCCGCGCCGTCTTCTGAATCATGACTTTCTCGACCGTCCATGCGCTGGTCTTGCGCAATCTCTATCTCTACACCCGCACTCCTGTGCGCGGGATCGAGCTGATCTTCTGGCCTCTGGTGGACCTACTGGTGTGGGGCTATCTCACGATCTTCCTTCAGTCGCATACGGGGGCAGGTTTTCCGCATCAGATTACCTTTCTGATCGGTGCCGTCATTCTCTGGGACATCATGTTTCGAGCTCAGCAGGGTGTCGCGCTCTACTTTCTGGAGGACGTCTGGTCGCGAAATCTGCTGAATGTTTTCTCCGCTCCCGTGAGCAATGCCGACTATCTGGCCTCCACCTATGTCATCGGATTTCTTCGCTCCGCCGTTACCTCTCTACTTCTGTCCGTGCTGGCCATCGGTCTGTATGCCTTCAATATTTTCCAACTGGACTGGATGCTGCTGCCTTTCGTCTTTAATCTCCTGCTCTTCGGTTGGGCACTTGGCATGATCTCTACAGCCCTCATCGTCCGCTGGGGGCCTGCAGCGGAGACACTCGCTTGGGCCGTTCCATTTTTTCTCCAGCCATTCGCCGCCGTCTATTATCCCGTAGATGCACTGCCGACCGCTGTCCAGTGGGTGGCTCACGCGATTCCCTGTTCGCATATCTTCGAGGGTATGCGGAGCGGCCTCAGAGATGGTGTAGTCCCCTGGGAAAACCTCGCTTGGGCTACCGGACTTAATCTGCTCTACCTCGCAGCGGCGGGCTTGCTGTTTACACGAGTGATGAAAATTTCGCGCGAGAAGGGGCTGCTCACCAAGTTTGTTTCTCAATAGGGGGAGTTTTTTCGATTCGAAGCGCTTTCACGATCCATGACTTTCTTCCTATGGCTGACCGTGCGACCATCCGCATTCAGGGTGCCAGACAGCACAATCTGAAAAACCTCTCACTCGAGCTGCCCCGGAATCAACTCATCGTCGTAACGGGCGTCTCTGGATCGGGCAAGTCCTCGCTGGCCTTCGATACGCTCTATGCCGAAGGCCAGCGCCGCTACGTCGAGTCCCTGTCCGCCTATGCCCGACAGTTCCTCGAACGACTGGAAAAACCGGACGTCGATTTCGTCGAGGGCCTGACCCCGGCCATCGCGATCGAGCAGCGGACATCTCAGCCGAATCCGCGCTCCACCATCGCCACCACCACGGAGATCTACGATTATCTTCGCATTCTTTATGCCGCCCTGGGTCTGCCGCACGATCCTGAAACCGGTGTTCTGCTCCGTCGCTACACGGTAAAAGACATCGTAGAAGAGTTGATTCACCTATCCGAAAGGACGAAGCTCGTGATCGTTGCTCCCGTGAGGGATACTGGCGAGGATCTACGGGCGCGACTCGATCCCTACCGCGCCCGAGGCTTTCTGCGGGCCTGCCTCGACGGACGCATCGTCGAGATTGAGGAAATCGGAGAGAAAGAATCTGCCGAGATCGTCGAGGTCGTCGTGGATCGCATCGTCGTGCGCGAGGGTTTCCGTAGTCGTCTCGCCGACTCGCTGGAATCCGCTCAGCAGATCTCTGAGCGGCGAGTCTCCACGCTGATTCAGGAACCCGATTCCGATGAAGAAGAGCGCCGGGATTTTCCCTTTCTCTACACCAATCCCGAGACCGGTTTCACGCTGCCAAAACTGACTCCGAAGCACTTCTCTTTCAATAGCCACGCCGGAGCCTGTGCCACTTGTCAGGGACTGGGGAGCACTCTCGAACCCGATCCCGAGTTGATCGTGCCCGATCCCGGTCAAAGTCTGAATCAGGGAGCCGTCAAGACTTGGTGGAGCACTTCCAAGTCACGCAAGGGCTTCCATCAGCGAGCGATTGCGGAGCTAGCCGAGCGATACAGAGCTGATCTGGATGCGCCCGTCCGTAATCTGGATCGCCCGTTTAAAAAAGCGCTCCTGTATGGCGATGAGCACTTCGAGGGACTCTGCGTGCAGGCCAAGCGACTTCTCGCCACCAGCGACAGCGAGATCACCAAGCGCAATGTCCGCCGCTTCATGTCGCCCCGGCCCTGTGTCAGCTGTGGCGGACGACGCCTGAAAGACGAGATTCTCGCCGTGACACTCGACCATCGCGAGCAACCGCTTTCCATCGCAGAATTCACCGGACAGACCATCTCTGCTGCCATCGACTGGCTGGATGGAGTCGTGCTCAGCAGTGTGCAGGAGGTCTATGCCACCGAGGTGCTGGCCGAGGTGAAAAAACGACTCACTTTCCTCGAACGGGTCGGCATCGGCTATCTGACGCTGGATCGCGAAAGCGGCTCGTTGTCCGGTGGTGAGAGCCAGCGAATCCGACTCGCCACTCAGCTCGGAGCCGGACTCGCCGGAGTCCTCTACGTGCTCGATGAACCCAGCATCGGCCTCCACCAGTCGGACAATGAAAAGCTCATCGCCACTCTGCGGGAGCTACGCGACGCGGGCAATACAGTGATCGTGGTGGAGCATGACGAGGACACCATCCGCGCCGCCGACTATCTGCTCGATCTCGGACCCGAAGCCGGGGCACGGGGCGGTGAATTGCTTGCCCAAGGCACGCCGGAGGAAGTAGCTCGCGACCCCCGTTCCATCACCGGAGCCTATTTGTCCGGGCAGCGATGCATCGCCGTGCCTCCGAGAGCGCCCCTCTCCTCGTCCACTCGTGAGCTAATCGTGCGCGGAGCACGCGAGCACAATTTGAAAAACATCGACGTGCGATTTCCTCTCGGTCACCTCATCTGCGTGACTGGACTCTCCGGCAGCGGCAAATCAACGCTGGTGGATGATATTCTACGCCGAGCGCTGTCCCGACATTTTCACCACAGCAAAGACCGCCCCGGCGAGCACGACGCTATCGAGGGACTCGAACACTTGGACAAAGTCATCGTCATCGACCAGTCTCCCATCGGGCGGAGTCCGCGATCAAATCCCGCCACTTTCGTCGGCTTTTTCTCCCCTGTCCGTACCCTGTTCTCACAGCTACCCGTCTCGCGAACGCGAGGCTACGGGCCGGGTCGATTTAGCTTCAATGTCGAGGGAGGACGTTGCGAAGCCTGCCAGGGAGACGGCTCCATCCGCATCGACATGCACTTCCTCAGCGACGTGTATGTCACCTGCGAATCCTGCGGAGGAAGACGCTACAATCGCGAGACTCTCGATGTCACCTATCGGGGAAAAAGCATCGCCGATGTGCTCGCCATGACCGTCGAAGAAGCGCTCGATTTTTTCTCCAAAGTGCCCAAAATCCGCCAAGCGCTCCAGGCCTTGGCCGATGTGGGACTGGACTACCTCGCTCTCGGACAATCTGCCACCACCCTGTCTGGTGGGGAGGCGCAGAGGATCAAGTTAGCCGCCGAGCTGGCCAAGACAGCGACCGGGCGCACCGTGTATCTGCTCGACGAGCCGACCACGGGACTGCATTTCGCCGATATCGAAGTCCTGCTAGACGTCTTCTATCGCCTACGCGATCAGGGAAACACGCTCATCGTCGTCGAGCACAATCTCGATGTCATCAAATGCGCCGACTGGATCATCGATCTCGGGCCCGGCGGCGGCGACGCCGGAGGAACTCTCGTCGCCGAAGGCCCGCCGGAGACGCTGGCGAAAAACCCAGCATCCCTGACGGGAAAGTATCTGGCGCGAGTGCTGAGGTGAATCCGAAGGAACTGATTCCCATCATCGAATCTATTTTCACAGAGCACGCCACTGTCCAAAATTCCGATCTTTCTCTACCTCCACATACTGACGTGATTTGATCGCTCTTTCCTGGTAGATGGAGTATGCTATAAAAACAGAGTCTCTCACTGAATTGCTCTCTCTCCTTTTCTGGCTATGTCATCGAGAAATTTTCTTCTGCTCAAAGGGCTGATCGCGCTCGCCTTGGTCTGGGGAATCGCTTGGGGATTAATTCGCTGGGCCGGATCTGCTGTGCCGACGGTGGAAAAGGTGCAGACTTTTATCGACACGCATCCACTGAAGGAAATTTCCGATTCCGATGAACGGAAAAAAGTGATCGCGAATCTGGCCTCACTGCTGAACGCGATGGACCCGTCCGAACTGAGGCGAATGGATGAGGAACGGGAAAAGAACGAGACTGGCGAGCGGATTGGTCGTGCCTTTTTTCAAGAAATGACGCCTGAAGAACAGCGTTATTTCCTCGAATTGCGGGTGGGAAAAGCATTCCGGCAGATGATGCAGTCCTTCAATCAGATGGATCGCGAGGAACGCCGTCGCATCGTCGAGCGATCGCTGAAACAAATGCA
The DNA here is from genome assembly GCA_039806885.1 of Verrucomicrobiales bacterium. Classification (GTDB taxonomy): domain Bacteria; phylum Verrucomicrobiota; class Verrucomicrobiia; order Verrucomicrobiales; family DEV007; genus Arctic95D-9. The sequence continues at coordinate 14,011 of JBDHQE010000009.1, read as the reverse complement.
GGAGGGACGCGGAGCGCAAACTCGGCTGGAACAGGTCGATCCCGAGATCGCCGATAAAATCACTCAGGCCGGTCTGGAAGCTTACTACGAAGACGCCAGCGCGGAGACGAAGCTCGACCTCACCCCGCTGCTGGAGGAAATGCAACGCTCGATGTCCACCCTACAAAGGCACAGGCGATGAGACGAGGGAACTCAGATCGCCATGCTTCCGCACAACACGGCTTCTCTGCTGTCGAGATCTTAGTGGTGATGGTGATCGTGGCCCTGCTGGCCGGAATCGCGACTCCGATCATGCGCCATGCGAAGGCGAATGCTCGCTCCACTCTCTGCCTGGGGAAATTGAGAAGCATCGGCATCGCTCTGAATGACTACTTCGGTGATCACGGAATGAGCTTCCCCACCCTAGTCGCAGCGAGAGAGAGTCGCTCACAGGACGATCCAGCGCTGGATACGGAACTCCTGCCTTACGTCACTGATGATTCCGCTTTCTCCTGCCCGGCGGATCACGAATACTGGGAGAAAACGGGATCGAGTTATTTCTGGAACAGCCTACTCAACGGTCAGAAAGTCGCGAATATTGAAATGCTCGGGAAAAAGAGAAGTTCTGCCGGGGTCCCCATTGCCTCGGACAAGGAGAATTTTCATCAACACGTGAGTGATGGAGTCAACGTTCTCTACGCAGATGGACACGTTCTCCGAGAATTGCAGTTCATGGTAGGATCACGCTAATGCTGGAATTTTTAGGAGTCACCAAACGCTTCCACGGAGCCGCAACGCGAGCGCTCGACGATGTCTCGTTCTCGGTCGGAAAAGGGCGAATCTGCGGCCTGCTGGGTCACAATGGAGCGGGCAAAAGCACGGCATTGGGCATTCTTCTGGGCTTGGTGCATCCCGACGCGGGCGAAGTTCGGATCGCGGGGATCTCCGTGCAGAATCAGCGGGAACGAGCCGTCGCGAAGCTTGGCGCGATCTTTGAATCTCCCGCCTTTTACGACTATCTATCCGGTTGGAGAAACCTGAAGGTGCTCACAGCATACTCTGGTGGAGTGGATGAAGCCTTGATGCGAGAGACGATCGAATGGGTCGGGCTTTCCGCCCGTATCCATGATCCGGTGGGGAAATACAGTCATGGCATGAGGCAGAGACTAGCGCTGGCTCAGGCGCTACTTCCGCGTCCGGAGATGCTGGTACTGGACGAGCCGACAGACGGACTCGATCCGGAAGGCATCGTCGAATTCCGCCGTCAGTTGCTGGAACTGAGAGAAGTGATGAACATCACAGTGCTCTTCAGTTCACATCTCCTCTCCGAAGTCGAACAGGTCTGCGACGAGGTCGTGATTCTGCGAAGCGGAAAAAAAGTCTATGAGGGCGAGGTGTCCGCCTCCCTGCTCGGACAGACTCTCTATCGCATCGAAGCAAAGGATCAGGAAATCCTGGATCGAATCGTGCAGTCTTTTCGAGGCGAAAAGCATGGAGATCGCTATGCTTTTCCCGTGGAGTGCAATCCGTCGGAACTGCTGGCGACATTCGTGAAGGAGGGTTCTGGCATCACCTGCTTTGCTCCTGAGCCACCTTCTCTGGAGAGTCTCTATCTCCACGCAGGACGAGAAGAGAAAGGAGGAACAGCATGAGCCTATTTCTCCGACAACTGGGCTGGGAACTCTATCGACTCTTCGCCCGGAGGCGCTCTTGGCTGGGCTTTGGGACATTTCTGGCCGTCGAGACGCTTTTCTACTGGTTCTGGACTCGCGAGCGATCGAAAGCCGGCATGGCGAACTTCATCGAACGTGTCGCGGGCGGATTTGATGAATATTTTTCGGCCCTGACTTTAGGCTTTCTCATCGTGGTTTTTACCATGATTCTGCTCGGCGTCGTCTTCGTATCGCTGATCGCAGGGGACATTCTGGCGAAGGAGACGGAGGATGGGAATTTGCGTCTGCTGCTGGTTCGTCCGATCTCGCGGCTGCGCCTGTTGGTAATCAAGTTCCTCTCCTGCCAGATCTACACCAGCGTGCTCTTTCTCTTCGTAGGTACCACAGCCCTAGGTTTCGGACTGATCGAGCGCGGATGGGGAGGTGGGATGCTCGTCTGGGCACCGGAGATCCCTCGCGTGTCTCTTTTCGAGTGGAATGAGGGCCTCTTCCGCTACTTCATCGCGATTTTCGCTTTTTCCCTGATTTACCTGCCCGTCACCGGCACTGCGTTCATGCTGGGCTGCTTCCGCATCAAGCCCGCAGCCGCTACCATCATTACCGTCGCACTCTTCCTCGCTGATCGCATTCTTTCCGCCATCCCCCTACCAGCCTTCGATCCATATCGCGAGTATTTTGTCACTCCGAGGATGGCCTCCTGGCTCCTGCTCCTCTACCAGGAAATCCCCTGGCCACGTTTTTTCGAATCCGCTTTCTGGCTCGTTGGATTCGGATTGACGGGCTTCCTCGTCGGCTGGATCGCTTTTGAACGGCGGGACGTAAAGTCCTGAGGGACGAAGGCAAAGCGACCGCCGCTTGCCTCCAAATTTGTACCGACTTCCTCGTGACAAGAATCGTCTGCGGTGCTGTCAGCCGCGTTCCAGATGCCTCTGGTTCTACCGTGTTGACTGCTAGGCTCCACATGGCTGGATGATCAGATGGAAACTGGAATGTGTGATCCTCATTTCCCGCGTTGAAAAAGAAAAGCAGCGATTCACCCCCCTCTGTTCCATTAATGAGAACTGCAAAAAGCCCGGGACCGTCAACATCCCAGTCGGAAGAAACTTTTACAGAACCGTCCGTACGTAGCCAAATAATGTCGGGCGAACCGTTCTCAAACTCGGACGAACCTTTGTAAAAATCATCTTTTCGTAAGCAAGCCGTCTCGCGGCGAAGCGTGATGAGCTTTTTAACGAAATTCCTCATCGTGAGCGTCTCGTGATCCTCTCGCCACGAGAGCCAGCTTGTTTCGTTGTCCTGACAGTATCCATTATTGTTACCGCCCTGAGTGCGCAGTCGTTCGTCGCCGGCCAGTAGAAAAGGGACGCCGCGCGAGCAAAAGAGAGTAGTGAGGAAATTCCGAATCTGCCGCAAGCGTAACGTCCGAATTTCTGGGGCATTGGTCGCCCCCTCCACGCCGTGATTGTATGACAGATTGTTTGAATCGCCGTCGGCGTTGCGCTCGCCGTTGGCGAGGTTGTGCCGCTGATTGTGGCTGACCAGATCCAGTAGGGTAAAGCCATCATGCGAAGTCACGAAATTGACACTAGCTGAGGGCAAGCGTCGATTGTGAGCGAACAGATCTTCGCTACCAGCGATCCGTGCCGCAAATTCTCCCGACGCTCCCGGATCACCTCGCCAGAAGCGTCGTGTAGCGTCCCGAAACTTTCCGTTTAATTCGGACCAATCCACGGGAAAATTCCCGATTTGATACCCGCCGTAGCCGAGATCCCAAGGTTCTGCGATCAATTTCACTCCAGCCAGAGCCGGCTCCTGATGAACAGCTTGGAAGAAGGACGCTCGCCGAGAGAAGGAATCCGTGCTGCGACCCAGTTCCACCGCTAGGTCGAAGCGAAATCCATCCACGTGCATTTCCTCCACCCAGTAGCGCAGACTGTCCATCACTAGGCGCAGACTCCAGGGATGAGTGAGATCGACCGAGTTCCCACAGCCAGTGAAGTCGAAGTAATGGCCCGGTCGATTGGGGTCCTGATGATAATAGCAGAGATTTCCGAATCCTCGGAACAGGCAGGTCGGGCCATCTACTCCAGCTTCGCAAGTATGATTATACACCACGTCGAGAATCACCTCTATGCCCGCTCGGTGGAGTGCCTTGACCAGATCGCGAAATTCAGTCACCGGATCGCTCGTCAGGGAGTAGCGAACTTCAGGCGCAAAAAAGGCGAGCGTATTGTAGCCCCAGTAATTGACCAGCTCACGCTCTAGGAGGAATCCGTCGTCCAGATGATGGTGGATGGGCATCAACTGGACCGCCGTGATCCCTAAGTCGAGCAGATACTGAATCGAGACCGGATGCGCGAGGCCAGCATAGGTACCTCGCAAATTTTTCGGGAGTGCAGGATTCAGCTTTGAGAAACCTTTGACATGCATTTCATACACGATGGTCTCCGTCAGCGGCGTGCGCGGCGCGACATCGCCTTCCCAATCGTAGCGGTCCACGCTGGGAACGAAAGCGCGAGGAGCATGAGGTCCGCTATCCTCCGTGCTGGGTTCTTCTCGCTCTCCTCGTGACAACAGGGATGGGTGGAAGCGAGAGATTCCGTCCACACGCCGAGCATAAGGGTCGAGAAGGAGTTTGTTGGAATTGAAGAAGCGTCCGGAAAAGATATCCCAGCGACCATCAACTCGATACCCATAGGTGGCGCGATCAGGAATTCTGCTAACGCGCAGGAAACGCACATCGCCTCGGCGCTCCGGCATGTGGATCCGACAGGTCTCGCGATTCGGCTGTGCGGTATCGGCGAAGAGGCACAGATATACATCAGCGTCAGGCGGGGCGCAGACGGCGAAGTTCACCGACCCATCCTCCATCGCCGTGGCTCCCAGAGGATACGGCGTGCCGGGGAAAATAGGAAAAGGAGATTCGTTAGACGAGGGAGGCATGGAAAAGCAACTCTTTCAGTAAATGAACGTGAAGAATGAACCTTTCAGCCTCTCGTGGCAGGTCACAACGAGAAATCTTCATCCTTTTACCTGAGATCACACGATTATAAATATAAGGGTCAATAAACATAAGGGACAGGCTATTTTTCAATAGACAATTCTCTCTTAATATCCCATACTCCTTTCCCATGAGACAGGCTCGAATCAAAGGCGAGGGCGTTAGTTACTATCACTGCATCTCCCGCGTGGTGGACAGGCAGTTCATCTTCGGTAATGAGGAACGTGAGTTCTTTGTTGCGCTCATGCGCAAGTTGGAGGCATTTCACGGACTTCGAGTTCTCACCTACGTCGTGATGTCCAATCACTTTCACCTGCTGATCGAAGAGCCGGATCGAGAGGCGATGCAGCCGCTGGATCGGGAGTCGTTGCTCAAACGACTTGGATTCCTTTATAAGCGCATTTACGTCGATACCGTGCGCCAAGAGCTGGAACGAGCAGCGAAAGTGGGAAATGACGCATGGGAAAAGGCTATCATCGAGCGTTATCAAAATCGCATGGGAGATATCTCGACTTTTATGAAGGAGCTGAAGCAGCGCTTTAGCTCGTGGTACAATCGTCGGAAGGAACGGAAGGGCACGCTATGGGAGGAACGCTTCAAGAGTGTGCTGGTGGAGGGAGATGAAAAAGCACTGATGGTGATCGCTGCCTATATCGATCTGAACCCAATCCGTGCGGGAATGGTGTCGCGAGTGGAGGATTATCGCTGGTGCGGCTATGCGTCAGCGGTGGCGGGTAATCGCTGGGCACGGCAGGGGTTGGGGCGGATCTTGTCGAGTTCAGCGCGAGTGAGTGGAGAAGATTTTGAGAAGCACTGGAAGGAAACTGCCACTCTGTATCGACTGTGGCTTTATGACCAGGGAGAAGTAGGGGAAATAACAGCTCTGGAGGAGAATGAAGGGGAGCGAGTTCTTGTTCGACATGGATTCAGTGTGGAAGAGGTTGAAGCGGAGATACAGCGAGGAGGGCAAATCCCGCTGAAGCAACTGATTCGCTTGCGGGTAAGATCCTTCATTGATGGCGGCGTGTTGGGGAGTGCTGCTTTTGTAGATCGAGTGTTCGAGAGATATCGAGAGGAATTCAAAATGAAGAGGAAAACGGGAGCACGACGAATGCTAAATGTGGAGTCAGAAGGGTTGTGTGTGTTTCGGAGTCTGAGGAAGGGGTGAACCGATACATCCTTCCTTCACGTGATGCTTCCTCCGGATACCAGCGTGAAGTGCGAAGGGAGTGGAGTAGTCTCCTAGAGCCATAAGCAACAAATGCTTGGCGTTCAGGACGCCATCTGCGACAGGTCTGCCCCTTAAACCCTATGACGAGGTCGCAAGCTTACCAGAATTTTATCCGAGGCGGCGCGCTCGCAGGGGTATCCGGTGGTGCTCTCGAGTTTAGCGGCTTCTAATTGCGAGTCTTTGCCTGTCTCTTACCCAAAGTCTCAGATAGGCACCGAGCTGATCGATGCGGACACCCACAATGACAGCATTTCAGACGGCTGATAGGTGTAGTATGACCTCAATATCCTCAATATCCTCAATATTCTCAATATTCTCATTGATGATGTCGTTTCAATAAATATCAAATAACCTGTCCTCTTAATCTACGTGTTTAGCATCGAAGCTCGCGGGAACTATACTACGGGCGATGCCGATTACCGCTCGCTGTGGCCTCTTTTCACCGGATCGGGATTCGGTCGAATTGCTCCTGGTGGTCTCGTGCAGCGGGAACTCTGGATCAGCGATGCCAGCTCGGAGGCGCTCGTTTATGATCTGCGATTGCGTGCCGAATTCGAGACAGGAGCAGCAGCGCACAACGCCTCAATTGGGATCGATCATCAGGACTCGCGCACGGATTCTCGCAGCTATTACGGCATGGGTACGCCGCTGAATCTCTACAATCCGGTCTATGGAACTCCGCAGCCAGTCGGCCCCCCTCTCTTTGACAATCCTTACACAGACCTTGTCCAGACTGGCATCTATCTCTCGGATAGGATTGAACTTGATGACTGGATCTTCTCTCTGGGTGGTCGTTATGATCATGTCGAGACTTCGACTCAGGGCGTGCCCGGAGCACAGAAGGACGAGGCTTTTACAACCGATGTGGGCGTGATGTACAAGCTCGGCAACGGTTTCGCTCCTTACTTCAACTATGCGGAATCTTTTCTACCTGCGGAGGGGTGGGAACTTGATTCGACGGGAAAAGTCCTGGATCCAAAGAGAGGGCAGCAGTTTGAGGTGGGGATCAAGTACCAGCCCGAGGACAGTCACAATCTCTACACACTTTCCTTTTTTGACATCACTGAAAGCAATCGGGCGCTCCCTGGCATGATTCCAAACACTTATATTGCGAGCGGTGAGCTCTCGCTACAGGGGATGGAAGTGGAAGCCATCCACCGTTTTGGCGACTTCTATCTGCAGGCAGGCTATACTCTGCTGAACACACGCGACCTCAGCACTCCCGCCGAACTAAGCCTGGAAAGTGTGCCCGAACATGAAATCTCCGGATGGCTCAGTTGGCGTCCGAGCGGGCAATGGCAAGGGTTCAAGGCTGGGATCGGTGCCCACTATACCGGGCCGAATGTCGATGCGACGAATACTCTGACCACTCCCTCTCATGCGATTCTCGATGCGATGGTGGGCTATCAATGGGGTCCGTGGGACTTGACGCTCAATGCGACCAATCTCACGGATGAGGACTACGTCGCCACGGCTCTCTCTCGCGGCGACGTTTTCTTTGGTCAGCGCCGATTCCTGGGCGTGACTCTGCGTCGTACGTTCTGAATCTGGCTTGTAGGAGAGTGCAGATAAATGACTCGATTCAGAATCAGAAAGCGGACGATCTGGCGCACGCACTCTATCCTGGGATTAGTCGCTGGGATCGGGTTGGTGGTGATCGGGATCACGGGGAGTATCCTGATGTTCTCGAAAGAGATCGACGGTGCGCTGCGGCCTGAGATCGTGCGCGTTCAGCCCGCTGCTGATGGACAGCGACTGCCTATGGATACGCTGGTCGCGACCGCCGCGACGGCCTTCCCGCAATATCGGTTGATGGGGTGGCTACCCGCCGAATCTGCGGGAGAGTCGGACCGTGTCTGGATGACTCGTCCCGATGATGGCGGACATTGGCTTTCCGCCTATCTCGATCCTTATTCAGCCGATGTGCTCAGTGCCCCTGCAGATTCTGCTGCCAGTTTTACCGGTTGGATCTTGGAGTTGCACTATATGCTCCTCGCCGGTCATGTCGGCATCGCCATTAGCGGAATTTTCGGCGTTCTCCTCCTGCTGCTGGGAATTTCTGGTCTCTGGCTTTATCGCGACTTTTATCGAAACTTCTTCCGACTGCGCTGGGGGCGCAGCATGCGCATCCTGTTGTCCGATGTCCACAAGTTCGTCGGAATTAACACGGTCGCCTTCAATCTCGTCCTTGGATTTACGGGGGCGTGGTGGAATCTCGCTCACGTCATCGGACACCTTCGGGAAGAAGCGCCGACGGCGGAAGTGGCCGAGGCTCCCGTGGTCATGAGCCCGTCCGACTGGGCGTCACTCGATAGCATTCTCCGTGATGCGCCCAATCGGATCGCCGGATTCCAGGCGAATTACATCGCGTTTCCCCAAATCCCGGAGAAAATTTTCTACCTGTACGGACAGCATGGTGGCGCAGGTTCCCTGCGTAGTCCATACGGATCGATGATGTCCTACGATGCAGGAGGGGAGTTTCGCGAATCTGCCGATATACGGGACGCTTCCCTGTGGGCACAGATTTACGATGCCTTCGTGCCCCTTCACTACGGCACTTTTGGAGGCTGGCCGATTCGTGTCCTGTGGTGCCTCGGAGGACTCGCCCCGGGTACGCTAGCCGTTTCGGGCTTTCTGATCTGGAACAGTCGACGTCGAAACAAGAGCAAGGCGATCACGGTTTCAAAACGAAAGCACGACTCCATCCCCACCCGCAGTCAAGGCGGCTACGATCCAGAATTCTCAGAACGAATTACTTTCGCTGCGGACCGGGAAAATGATCCACGAATTTGATCGTAAAGTCGGGGAAGCTATCGACGCGCTTGATTTTGAAATCGGGGAAGTTCTCCACAAATTGCCACTGACCAGGAGCGTTGGGAAAATGTCCTACAATCTGGACGTGTAAATCGGCAAAATTTTCGACAATCTTTACCTTGAAATCAGGGAAATTGTCCACCCACTTAATCTTCCCGTAGATCCTTGAAACATCCACTTGACTGGCCATGACTTTCTTTCCTCTGAGACTCTGTCTTTGTCAAATTTCGATCATTGATTCTCTGCGTTTCGTTCGAGCCTGAGTTACGAGCGCATATAGACTGGCACGGAGATATCAGTTGCGACCACGAAGCTGTTGCAGAGACTGAACAGGGTAGAGCGTAAAACTCTACAGGGTCACTTCCCGCTGGCACGATCATCCTCTGTCGTCTGAAGGTCAGTGACCTTCGTGGGATTCCAATTCGCGGGATGTCCTTTCCGCTGTGCGGCCAGCCAATTCAATGCGGCTTGATGCACGATTTGATGGCCTCCTTGGAAGATCGTTACACGGGCGTTTCCGCTGGTCTTTCGATAAAGTGGTGGATTGTTGCCGTAGAGGGGATCGTTCAGCTTTTCATCTCTAGGCAGAGTTTGAGGATCAGCAAACCAGTCACTCAGTTCCTGTTCGGGAATTCGATCCGACTCGGCAGCGACCTTATTGAAGGCTCGCAGGGAATGGGTGAAGGGCACACTCCCACTGCGTCCGTCGTTCACGCCGTGATTGATATCGAGTGGCACGCCTTTCGCATTTTCCAACCAAGACAGGGGAGAACGATGGGCGGCATCAGCCCTTCGTTGATCGGAGTCGGCGGGAGAACCACCGAGAGCGGACTCGATATTCGCAGCATAGCCTCCTCGCTTCGCGGCTGTGGTGTCTGCATGCCAAGCGGCGATGTCGGAGATGCCAACCCAGGCAGAAACTCCGGCCCAGATATCTGGCAGTCGACCCGCGACCAGTTCTGCCATGTGTCCGCCACCTGAGGCTCCGACGGCGTAAATGCGATCCACATCGACGGGTGCGTGCGACTTGGCCCATTCCACGGCGGCGCGAATGTCGGCGATGGCGAGATCGGAACCCATCGCCTCGGGGGTAGAGTTCGGTCCACGAAAATTGGGATGAAGAAAAATCCAGCCGTTCTTCAGACACCATTCTGCATACTTCGCCTCTCCTCCGGCTTGCAGATAGCTATCGGACCAGGTGTGAAAGGATACGAGCAAGGGTGCCTTTTCTCCCACCGGGAGATCCGGTGACCAGAAGAGTGTCGGCTGCATGCTGCCGTCCTCTGGCACCGGGTAATAAACCTCGCGAACGGGAGCCGGATAACCGCGAACAGCTCCGAGGCGGTGAACGCCAGATATGATGGTTTCTTCGATATTCTCACTCCATAATGCCGGGAGGCCGTAATAGACATTCGACAGCCCACCTTCGTAGCCTCCTTCTTTTAGTACCCGAAGCGATGGGATGTAGGCCATCACATCATTGCTGTAGCTGGCGACCCAGGTGGCGAGTCCACGTCGCTCTTTGGTCAGACGATTCACATAATCGACTACGACTTCGCCGCCGAGAAAGATGAAGTCCACCTCGCCGCCCAGATTCCATACCGCGATCGGATAGGGGTAGGATGCTCTGAGCGGACCTTCTTTTTCGATCTTCTGGAGCAGATATTTTGCTCGTGCTACCTCGTATTTCTGATCAGACTTCAGTGTCTCTTTTAACTCCTCTTCTGTCGGCACGGGGTCGAGCGGGGCATCGATCTCCTGATAGGCATGGGACAAAGCGGGGGGGATCACTGTCATCGGAGCATTCAGCACATCGATCACTCGTCCTGCCAGTTCGGCACCGTAGTGCTCGGCTAGCGCCAACTCCTTTCTCGGGATAGGGTTTTGATCGGCTCCGCAGCCCTGCCAAAAAAGCGCCACAGCTCCCGGATACTGCTTTTCCAAAGCTGCCTGAGCGTAGCCGGGGTAGTCGGCATTCCACGTCTGATCGCCCAGCGTCGTCGCATGGCAGGCGTAGCCGCAGAGGACGGCGCGGATCGTGCCATCCATGCCGCGTACAGATAAGACGGGAACATCGTGATTCACAGGGCCCTTCAATTCTCCTAGATTGCGTAATTCCGGCACATTGACTTCCTTATTTTCACGTCGATTGACGGCGAAAGTGGCCTTCCCACTGCCCCACTGAAGCCGAGCCGGAGCCATGGCTGCGATCGCCTGTCCAGTGACTTCCACCGTTTTTCGCAGCAATTCCTCAGCGTAGGCCTCCATCTTCTTCTGCATCTCAGGTTCCATCTGGATGTAGTGCAGCGGAGCTAGAGTTCCTGGAAGAGCCGGTCCGCTGTGTGTGTGGGAGGTGCAGAAGGTGATCGAATCGCGAGAGAGTCCATATTGATCCTTCAGCGCCTTCGCGATTCGCCCTGTCATCCCACGATCAATTCCCACGAGATCGAGTGTCATGATCAGGCCTCGGTTTCCCGCCGCATCCTCTAGAGCCAGGGCTTTCGCGAACACGTCAGTCTGTTTCCCTTCCGCCGGAGCAGTGCGAGAGGCATAACCAGACATCCAAATCGGCTCGCTGGGGGTGATCACGATGGCGGCGGCTCCGGCCTTCCAGGTGGGTTCGGCTCGCAGGAGTGTGGCACTCAGGAGCACAGAGAGGTAGAAAGCGTAACGAATCATGAGCTAAGCAAACTCCGAAAAACGTGATTCTTCCACCGCTTCTGATGGGCGTGATCAGGGGACGGGAAGATCAGAGTGATCGATGCCTCACTTTCCTCCACCGATCCGATGAACGCTGGAGATGATCACCTCCTCGATGCTCTCATGCCACAGGGAAGGGAGACCATAGATGGGATTGGAGCCGCCTCCTTCGTATCCACCTTCCTTCAGCACTCGCAGCGAGGGGACGTAGGCCATGACATCATTGCTATAGCTCGCGACCCAAGTCGCGGTGCCGCGTCGCTCCCGTGTCAGGCGATTCACGTAATCGACCACGACTTCGCCGCCGAGAAATACGAAATCCACCTCGTCGCCCAGTTTCCAAACAGCAATCGGATAGGGATAGAAGTTCTTGAGCGGTCCTTCTTTCTCGATCTTCTGGAGCAGATACTTTGCTCGCGCTGCCTCGTATTTCTGATCGGAATTCAAAGTTTCCTTTAATGCTGCCTCTGTTGGCACAGGGTCAAGCGGTGCCTCGATCTCTTCATAGGCATGGCTCAAAGTAGGAGCAACCGGGGTCATCGGGGCGGCCAGCACATCGACCACACGGTCTGCGAGTTCGGTTCCATAATGTCCGGCCAGCTCCAGTACACGTCGGGGTAGGGGATTCTGATCAGCTCCGCAGCCCTGCCAGAAGAGTGCCACAGCTCCGGGGTAGTGCTCTTCCAGAGCGGATTGTGCATAGCCCGGATAGTCGGCATTCCAGGTTTGGAATCCCAAGGTAGTGGCGTGACAGGCATAGCCGAAGAGGATCGCCCGTATCGCCCCATCCTCGCCTCTCACGGAGAGGACGGGGAGGTCGTGATCTACGGGGCCTTTGAGCTCGCCACGATCACGCAGCTCGGGCACGTCCTTCTCTTTGTTTTCCCGGCGATTCACAGCGAAAGTCGCTTTCCCGCTGCCCCACTGGAGTCGTGCCGGAGCCATCAAGGAGATGGCTTGTCCCGTGACTTCGACTGTCTTCTGAAACAGTTCGTCGGCGTAGTGGTCGATCTTTTTCTGCATCTCCGGCTCTAGCACTACATAATGCAATGGTGCCAGAGTTCCCGGCAGGGCGGGGCCAGAGTGTGTGTGTGAGGTGCAGAAAGTGATCGCATCGCGTGCGAGTCCATATTTTTCCTCCAGTGCGGCAGCGATGCGTCCTGTCATGCCGCGATCAATCCCCACCAAGTCCAAAGTCATGATCAATCCCCGATGTCCTTCCGCATCCTCCAGAACGAGTGCCTTCGCGTGCAGTTCGGTTTCCTTTCCTTCTGCCGGTGCCTTTCGTCCACCATAGCCCGCCATCCAGATCGGTTCACTGGGGGTGATCACGATGGAGGCGGCTCCGGCCTTCCACACGGAATCTGCGTTCGCGAGAGAGACAGAGAGAATGAGAGTTAAACAGAGAAAAGAGCGTGTCATCTCTCCATCAAAGCCCAGAACAGAGAGGCTGTTCAAGCTCTCTTGAAGCCGCAATCAGGGGATTGGATACGCGATACGAACTCAGAGCTGCAGCTCAAATTGCTGCCTAGAGTCCGTTTTCGATCTCGCCGATCTCGTTGGCGAGGCTCGTCATTCGATGCACTTCTCGACGATATCCGGCCTCGTCATTTTGCAGGTAATACTCGTCCCGGCGGATGCGACATTCCTCCAATTGTGCGCGGAGGGTCGTGATTCTGTCGAGCGTCTGCGAATTCGTGGCTGGGGGCTGTGGAGCATTCTGCGTCGAGGGCAATTCTTCTGAGGAACGAGTATTCGCTGACGGAGCAGGTTGGGGCTGTGCCTGTGCCTGTGCCTTTTCTTTCATCGATTCATCCACACGCGCCGCCGGGGCGACACGATCTACCGTCGGCGATGCAGCGGTGCGCTCTGAGGCGACTGCGGTCACGGCTTCAGATTTCGGTAAAAACATGATCGCCAAACGCTGTCCCACAGGCTCAAAAAGAGGAGAAGTCACCTGTGCGATGCGAATCACCGACAGAAGAAATGCCAGTCCCGCAGCGATCATTAGAGAGCGACGCATCGCGGGCTTATGAATTATCTTTCCAGTGGACTCCAGAAAGCGATCCATCCATCCATCCATTTCAAAGGCCTCGATGGAATCAGGATGATCATTCTCGCTAAGGCTTCCCTCTTCATCGGAATTATCCCACAGCTCGAACGCGACCTGATCTTCCAAATTCGGAAAGGAAAGGGGTTTTTGCGATGCTGTTTCATCGGGCACGAAAAAAGATGTATTTTCGTTCACTTTCGGCTCTGCATCAGGAGCATCGTGTAGAGAAAGAGTCAAAGGAGGCTCGGTTTCGGGGGCCAACTGATAGATCGAATCACACACACACACTACGAGATTCTCATCATACAGCCATCGATAGAAATTGAGCAGGCCGCTCGTTGTGAAAGTCCCGGGATGCTGTGAATAGATAGATTTTGAAGCATCGCGAAATGTGACCGTGCCATTGAGTAATGCCAGCAGTTCATACTGCCACGGCCTCAGGGTGTATTTCTGTCCCGTTGCCTTACGTTCAGCCACGACGAAATCTCCGATTTGGAAAAACTTCATCTCCTCTCGCAGACGAAGACGCAAGGGGAAGATCTCTTCCAGCTTTTCTAATG
>JBDHQE010000180.1:0-7593 GCA_039806885.1 Verrucomicrobiales bacterium | reverse complement strand
ATAGATGCCAGATCTCGCGGAACCAAAGGTGTCGAATAGCGCTCGAAGAGTGCAGGGGCAGCTACCAGAAGACGGGTCATACTACGGATCGGGCGCATCACCAGACTTTTATCGAGCGGCTCGCCCACATAAAATCCGCAATCAAAACCTTCTTCCACAAATCGGATCGGACGATTGAATAGATGGAGTTCCGCTGTCACCTGTGGATAAATCGCCTGAAATCGAGCCAATAGAGGAGCGATAATCCATTGCCCGATATCCACTACGGAGACGATGCGGAGATGGCCCTGCACATTGCTTTGTTCGCTGGCTAACCTCTGCGTAATCCGATCCGCCAGGGCCAGAAGATCCCGAGACTCTTCGAGTAGCGTTCGTCCCGTTTGCGTCAGGCTCATATGATGCGTATCTCGTTGGATCAACGGAGCGTTCAACGCTCGTTCAAGCGTCTGGATTCTGCGACTCAGAGTGGGCTGGGCTATCCCCAGAACACGTGCTGCCGCTGATATTCCACCGCTCTCAGCGACCTGGACAAAGGCGCGGAGTAAACGCAAATCATCGAGTGATGTCATACGAAATATGTATAACCGATATGCGTTTACGCCAGAGAGTTTCGCGTGAGATTCTGTTATAAAGGCCGTATGAAGTCTAATGCGTAAACGCTGTCATTTTACTTTTGGAACATCGGCGATATTTCTTTTATCGCTCGCTTCCCTCATCCTGCTGAGTTCCTGTGAGGAAAAGGAGGAACAAAACGCCTCATCTGCCGGAACGGGGAGCACACCTCCTCCAGAGGTGAACGTAGCCAAGCCTGTCCAGCGAAAAATTATCGACTGGGATGTCTTCACGGGACGCTTGGCTTCGCCAGAGACTGTTGAAGTTCATGCTCGCGTCTCGGGCTACCTCGAGAAAGTGCATTTCAAGGATGGGGCCGAGGTGAAAGCGGGAGAGCTTCTTTTCACCATCGATCCACGTCCCTATCAGGCCGTAGTGCATCAGATGGAGGCTCGCGTTGTCAGTGCGAAGAGTCGTGCGGAACTCGCCACACAAGAGCTGGAGAACGTCGCTCGACTTCAAGGTAAAGGCGTAATTTCCGCTGAGGACTTTGAGCGCCGCTCCAAGGCTGCCACTGATGCCGCAGCAACGCTCAAAGGTGCCGAGGCGGAATTGGAGCAAGCAAAATTGGATTTGGAATTCACCGAAATCCACTCTCCGGTCGCCGGACGTGCCAGTAATGCACGGGTAACGATGGGCAACCTCATCGTCGGCGATGGGAATACTCCTACTCTGATGACTACGATCGTTCCCCTCGATCCCATGTACTGCTACATTGAAGTCGATGAGCGCTCTGTGCTGAAATATCGTCAACTTCACCGCGAAGGCAAAAGGATGAGTGCTCAGTTCGGCAAAGTCGATGTGGAGATGGAGTTAGCTCTAGAAAGTGGATTCCCTCGCAAAGGCTATATCGACTTCATCGATAACGTGCTGGACCCAAATACTGGAACGATCCGCGCTCGAGCCGTATTTCCCAATGAAGACAAGCTCATGGCACCGGGATTCTTCGCTCGAGTTCGCGTTCCGGGGAGCCAAGAATACGACGGCTTTCTGGTCCCTGACCGAGCAATCGCTGACGATCAGGATTCGAGCTTCGTCTGGGTTGTGGACGGAGAAAATACGGCTCACTATCGCAAAGTTTCCCTAGGACCTCTTCTCGACGGTCTGCGCATCGTGCGGGAGGGACTCACAGCCGGTGATACAATTGTAGTCGATGGAATCCTTCTGGTCCGAAATGGGCAAAAAGTGAATCCCAAGCTTCTGCCGAAGGAGGACTTTGCGACTCCAAAAGCCGCCCCACCGGCGCGAGGAACCATTCCTGAAACCAAGTCACAGAAGGATCAGAAGCAGCCGTCGCTATCTGACTCTCCAGCGAAGCAGGCAACTCCTGATGCCAAATCGGCTCCAGATTTCAACTCTGAAAAAGTGAAAAACTGATCGCCCATGAATTTTTCTCGCTTTTTCGTGGACCGCCCCATTTTCGCCGGGGTCATCAGTATCATCATCGTAATTCTCGGTGCACTCGCCTACCTCGGTCTACCCGTGGCCCAGTATCCGGACGTAGCGCCGCCGACCATCGTCGTATCTGCCTTCTATCCGGGAGCGGACGCGGAAACCCTCGCCGAAACTGTGTCCACGCCTCTGGAGCAGGAAATCAATGGCGTGGAAAATATGCTCTACATTTCGTCCTCCAGCACCAGCGACGGGCGGGTTCAGATCACGATCACCTTTCGTCTAGGAACGGACGTCGATGAGGCGCAAGTGCTTGTGCAAAATCGAATCAACGGTGCGATCGCCAGACTTCCAGAGGAGGTTCGTCGCCAGGGCGTCACAGCTGAAAAGCGCTCGCCTGACTTGACTCTTTCTGCGCAGTTCTACAGTCCTGACGCATCGCGTGATGTCCGATACTTGGCGAACTACGTCTCTCTACAAATTCTGGACGAGATCGCTCGCCTTCCCGGCGTTTCGGAGGCCTCCACGATCGGGGGACTCGACTACTGCATGAGAATTTGGCTCGATCCGGAGAAGGCTGCCTCTCGAGAACTCGGGGCGACGGATATTTTGAATGCGATTCGAGAACAGAACGTGCAGGTCGCTGCGGGTAGCCTCTCCCAGCCACCTGCCCCCGATGGTTCTCAATTTCAATACACCTTGACGACCCCCGGACGCCTGAAGTCTCCAGAAGAATTCGGTAATATCGTTCTGAAGACTGGAGAAGATGGAGAAATCGTAAAGCTCTCCGATGTCGCACGCATTGAGATCGGGTCTCGCGACTACGCCAGCAAGACCTACATGGACGGGTATAATGCCGTGTCCCTGCGCGTGTTCCAGCTCCCCGGCAGCAACTCCATTCAGACAGCAGATGCTGTTTACAAGCGATTGGCCGAACTACGTGACCGTTTTCCTCCTGGTGTGGACTATCGCATTAACTACGATACGACCAACTTCGTCCGCGCTTCGATCAAATCCGTTCTTCACACTCTGATCGAAGCTACGCTGCTAGTCGTACTAGTTGTCGTGGTCTTCCTCCAAACTTGGCGAGCGTCGATTATTCCTCTACTGGCGGTCCCTGTCTCGCTGATCGGCACTTTGGCTGTCATGAAGGTGGCGGGGTTTTCCCTGAACAACCTGTCGCTCTTTGGCTTGGTTCTCGCCATCGGGATCGTCGTCGATGATGCCATTGTGGTAGTGGAAAACGTGGAGCGTAATGTACGAAAAGGACTGCCTCCGCGAGAGGCTGCCATTAAAGCGATGGAGGAGGTCAGCGGAGCCGTCATCGCGATGTCGCTGGTCCTGTGTGCTGTATTCGTTCCCACCGCCTTCATGGGAGGCATTACTGGACAGTTTTACAAGCAGTTCGCCCTGACCATCGCAGCCTCGACCGTGATTTCTGCGATCAACTCTCTCACTCTCAGTCCGGCTCTCTGTGCAGTCTTGTTAAAACCTCACGGAGATCGCAGCGATGTTTTCACCCGAATTTTGGATTTCCTGTTCGGATGGTTTTTCCGAGCCTTCAACCGAGTCTTCCAGATCACGTCTACTGCCTATGCGGGACTGGTGCGACGCGTCTTGCGATTTTCCGCACTCGCACTGCTCCTATACCTCTTCCTCGTCGGCAGTGCGGGTCACTTGTTTCAGATCGTCCCCACAGGTTTCATTCCGCCCCAGGATATGGGTTACTATGTGGTGATTGTCCAGCTTCCGGACGGTTCTTCGTTCGAACGAACGGATGATGTTGTGCGCCGGGTCGATGCGATCGCTCGCGATCTACCGACGATGAATCACACGTTCGCCATCGCTGGATACTCTACGGTACTTCAGGCGAACCAATCTAATGTGGGAGCTGCCTTCTTCGTGCTCGATGATTATCCACTGCGAACAAAGCCAGAGCAGAAAGGCGAAATACTCCTCGGGAAAATACGTGCGGCGATGTCAACGATCAATGAAGGTCGCGTCGTCGTGTTACCTCCCGCACCAATTCGCGGCCTAGGAGCTGCCGGAGGCTTTCGATTGCAAGTTCAGGATCTCAATAATGCCGGAATTCGCCCGCTCAAAGAAGCAACGGATCGGCTCATCCATGCTCTGCAGGATGAACCTGGCTTTACCTCCATCCTCTCCGGATTTCGAGCTGATGTTCCGCAATATCATATCTCGATTGATCGAGAACAGGCGAAGACCATGAACATCTCGCTGAGTGAGCTAAACAACGCTCTCCAGGTCTATCTTGGCTCCTTCTATGTTAACGATTTCAATCTTTTCGGACGCACCTATCAGGTCATGGTCCAGGCAGAACAGGAGAAGCGCACTCAGCCAGAAGATCTGATGCGGATCAAGATCAAGAATCAAGACGGCCAGATGGTGCCGCTCGGGGCGCTGGTGAAGATAAAGAAGCAGGCAGGAGCTGACCGAATTCAACGCTATAATCTCTACTATACGGCTGATATCAACGGGAACACCCTTCCCGGGATCAGCTCAGGAGAGATGATCAAGCGCGTTGAGAAGCTGGCCAAAGAACACCTACCCAATGGCTTCGATTTCGAGTGGACCGACCTCACCTATCAGCAAATTCTGGCCGGAAACACCATCGTTTATATCTTCCCGCTGTGTGTGCTCTTCGTCTTCCTCGTACTGTCTGCTCTCTATGAAAGCTGGAGTCTGCCGATGGCGATCATCCTCATCGTTCCCATGTGTCTGCTCTCCGCCATGGGTGGGATCTGGCTGCGCGGGATGGACAACAACCTCTTCACCCAGATCGGATTGGTGGTGCTCATCGCGTTGGCAGCGAAGAATGCCATTCTGATCGTCGAATTCGCGAAGCAGATTCAGGACGTGGGGCACGACCGTTTCACAGCCGCCGTGGAAGCCTGTCGCCTGCGTCTGCGCCCGATCCTGATGACCAGCTTCGCGTTCATTCTGGGCGTGCTTCCTCTCGTCCTCGCCCAAGGAGCCGGAGCCGAAATGCGACAGGCACTGGGCACTGCCGTGTTCTATGGAATGATCGGGGTGACACTCTTTGGCTTGCTTTTCACTCCTGTGTTCTATATCCTGATGCGCTGGTTCGCCGGAGATCGTTCCCGACCTCCCGCCGATCAGAAAAACTCGCTCCCGGCACTCGGGGAGCTGCATGAGGAATGAAACCTCTTCGACTCTCGGTTTTATCTATACTCCTGACTGCCTCACCAGCATTCGCTCTCGATTATATCAATGACATTCAGGCGATTCTGAAACAGCACTGTTGGGAGTGTCACAGTAGTGAGAAGGAGGTCAAAGGCGATCTTGCCCTGGATAATCTGGATGACATGGCGAAAATTCACATCGCTGATATCGGATCAATCCGGCCTGGCGATCCCGAAAAAAGTGATCTGCTCGCTCGCCTGAAACTGAGCGAAAAAGACGATGACTTCATGCCCAGAAAAGGCAAGTCCGTACCTAAGGGCGATCTTCGTAAAATCGAGCAGTGGATTCTCGAAGGAGCTGTCATGGATGCCACACAACTCACCGAGGCGGAAAAAGCTCGCATGGATGCAGTGAAGATCAAGGCAGCGCGGAATGGAGCAGACATCTATTTTTCGTGGAGTAGCACGGATGGAAAAACGGTGGAAGCGAAGTTCCTCCAACTCCAAGGTGAATCGGTAAAAATGATCACCGAGAAAGGCCGCGTTTTTCTCGTCCCTTTTTCCCTGCTGAGTCCGGAGAGTATCGAACTCGCGAAAAAGCTGGGGAGTCACTAAGGCGGAGAAAGCGACGGCTTATTCCGCTGCACCAGCAGGCTGTGCTCGTTGCATCCGAAATGATCGAGGGGCCGGCAATCTCGAATCAGAGGGAGTGACAGGAGTGGACGATTTTTCAGCAGTATTCTCATCCGTAGCCTCGGAGAAGCCTTTCTTCAAAAGTTCCGCAGCCGTCTTGGCTGGATCGCTCTCCGCGTCAATCGCCACTACTTCGCGCAGAGTGGCTAGGCTTTTTTCTTTCGCTCCGGCACGATGTTCGAATCCGGCACGACTCATCAGTGCCGCCTGCCGAGCCTCACCATCAAGATGCTGCTCCGCGATCTGCCGATCCACTCGCTCGGCCATCTTTTCCCACTCTCGTTCACTGGCTAACTTCTGAAGATCGCGCTCATATTCTGCGTCGGCGATCAGCTTACGAAATGCTTTTCCTAGGCCCAGATGATCCTCTGGATCCGCAGCTAGGACAGCCTTCATCTCCGGTTGATAAAATCGAGCGACCAGAGCGCCTGGTAGATCGGGGATTCCCTGACTGAGCGCCCGAGCCTTCTCATCTCCTGAGAGCGATTCCGCCGATGTGACAGCCTGAAGCCCTTCCTCTCGCGTCGCCAGAATTTCCAGCACCTGCTCAGCATACTCCTTCGCCGTGATCGGCTGATACCCATTCAGTCCAAAAGGCCGCCCCTCTATGTCCGACAGCACCACCATCGGAAAGCCACGGATGCGGTACGCATCACGTAGCATGGCCTTCTGCATCGCCTCGGCACGAGGAAGATTCCCATCTCTCGGATACTCCAGCTTCAGCAGGGCAAACTTGTCGGACACAGAATTAATGAAGTCGGGCTGACTGAGGATATCTGCATAGAACTTCCCACAGATCTCAATCCAGTCCGTCCCTGTGAACACGATCAGCATCGCCTTGCCATCCGCTTGTGCCTCGGACATAGCAGCCGCATAGTCGCGATGCCAGACTCCGAGCGCACGCGCAGAACCAGCGGAAATCAGGCAAGTGAATAACGCGATAATCAAGGCCAGAAACGAAGAAGGACGTGTCATACGATAGTAAAGGAGGCGCAAAGGCGTGAAATACCCTGCCGTCGAATCAGAAGAATGTCAGGGATAAAAGCTCTTGTCGCAAAAAAGAATCGAGCGACAGAAAATGTGTAGAAGACCGCAACAATTGAAGAAATCCTTCGAACTTTTCTACGTCTTACTCGCTCTTCTCCGCAATCACGACGCCACGATCACCACCCGTGGGGCGATAGCCGAGACTGGAGAAGCCTGCTCTCTCAAGAAATTCCATCATTTCACTCCAAGCGTAGCATCGACCTCGCGTCGAGTGCATGAGAATAGCGGAATACTCTGCCACGGGTAGTGGACCGCGCCTGTCCGAATCAAGAAAAGTCTCATGAATCAGCACTTTTCCTCCCGGCAACAAGGTCTCATGCGAGCGATTTAACAGCGCGCTGATCTCCGGTGCGTCCCAGTCATGCATAACGTTGGAGAACAAATGGAGATCGCACTCTGCAGGCCAGTCGCTATGAAACATATCTCCCGTATGGACACTCACGCGCTCAGCCAGCCCTCGCCTCTCGATGGATTCCCAAGCCAAAGCATCGACGGGGGCCTGTTCCAGCAGGAGGTCGAGGCCAAGGGCATCATGGCGGTGCCCGCGGTCTTCCTCAACGGCCAGCCCTTCGGCTCGGGCCGTATGGAGCTGGCCGAGATCCTGGCCAAGGTGGACAGCAGCGCGGCCACGCGCGAGGCGGCGCGGCTGGCGAAGGTCGAGCCCTTCGACGTGCTGATCGTCGGC
>JBDHQE010000179.1:0-7603 GCA_039806885.1 Verrucomicrobiales bacterium | reverse complement strand
GGTGAACGGCAAAACCTACTTTCCCGCCTTTCGATTTTACCCCGAATCCGAGTTCACCGGAGGAAAAGTGAACACACCTCCGCGTTACAAGGAACTGGAGAAAACCGATCTCTTCGCTCCGGACAGTGGCAACTGGATGCTCTGGCCGCCGGTTCGCTACGGATCACAGGAGTCCTTGCCGCCCTCACAAATCGAGGTCGATCCCACTCTGACTCTCACCTTTTCTCCATCAGACCAAATCGCCTCCATCGACGTGGATAAGACTCTCACGATCCAGCGCAGTCAGGGGGCATCTGGATTTTACGGAGAGAGTTCGGATTTGGCTCTGCGTCGCCGCCCCCTGATCAGCAACGGGTTTTCCATACCCGACTCGATTCGTGACGGCATCGCTCGACGTTTTGCCAATGAAACTTCACCTGCCGTCAGTTCGAAGACGGAGCAAAATATCACCTTTCAACTCACAGCGCACACGGCGGGATCGAGTGCTCCGAAGCTTGTGCGTCTGTCCGTCGAGCAAAAGGCGGAGCAGAAAGCAGAGAAAGCCGTCCTGTCGCCGGAGATGGAGTTCATCGGCCATACTCCTATGATCTGGGAAGGTCTCGATGAATCCACTCGTACGACAGTCCTCGAAGCGGCAAAGAGGGCGAAAGAAGTCATCCAGCCACGGCTCGATCTGACGACGCCCAAAGGCCGCATTTCCGTCTCCTTCCAGCGCGAGACCGTGGAATTCCCCTTTCGCCCGGTCAAAGGGCACATCTTCGGGCTCGATAACAGCGGACGCGATGTCGGAGTGCGTATTCTCTACGCCACGCGAACGGCTCTGCTCTTCGGCTTTCTTCTAGTCACCCTCACATATACCATCGGGATCTTTCTCGGTGCCGTGCAAGGATACTTCGGAGGAAAAATCGACCTCATCGGACAGCGGCTCATGGAAATCTGGGAGGCCATGCCCTTCCTGCTGATCATGATTCTGCTCAGCTCGATCTACGGACGCAGTTTCGCGCTCTTGGGATTTCTTTACGCGATTTTCAACTGGATTGGAATTTCGATCTACATGCGTGCGGAATTTCTGCGACTGCGAAAACAACCCTTCGTCGAGGCCGCGAAAGTCATGGGCATCGGACGATGGAAGATCATGTTCCGCCACGTCCTACCCAATGGCCTCGTCCCCGTCATCACCTTCTTCCCCTTCGCCCTAGTAGGTGCGATTTTCATGCTCACTGCACTCGATTATCTCGGATTCGGCCTACCTCCCGGCACTCCCAGCTGGGGCGACCTGCTCGATCAGGGTCAATCGCAGTCCTACGCTTGGTGGCTGACGCTCTACCCCTCGCTGGCTCTTTTCTTAGTCAGCCTGCTCGGCATTTTCATCGGCGAAGGCATCCGTGCCGCCTTCGACCCACGGACCGATTCGAAGCTCGAATAATACCATGCCCGATCCTTTGCTCAGCGTTCGCAATCTGACCGTCTCCTTCCAAGTGGAGGGGCGGAAGGTGCGTGCCGTAGAGGATCTGTCCTACGAGATCTATCCGGGCGAGGTCATCGGCCTAGTCGGTGAGTCCGGCAGTGGGAAGTCGGTCAGTGCCATGTCCACCATCCGCCTCGTGCCGACTCCACCGGGACGAATCGAAAGCGGAGAGGCGATCTTCGACGGACAAGATTTGCTCACTCTACCCATCGAGCAACTGCGCAAAATCCGAGGTAAGGAAATCGGTGTCATTTTCCAGGAGCCGATGACGGCCCTCTCGCCACTGCATCCTGTCGGGGATCAATTGGCGGAAGTTGTGCACCTACACGATCCCACTGTCTCGAAAAAGGCAGCACGAGCGCGAGCAGTCGATTGGCTGGGCAAGGTCGGCATCCCCGACCCGAAAACTCGCTCTCGGGCCTATCCCTTTCAATTTTCCGGAGGCATGAGACAGCGCGTAATGATCGCCATGGCGCTGATCCTGCATCCTCGATTGATTATCGCCGACGAGCCGACCACCGCGCTCGATGTGACTCTACAAGCACAGATTTTCGACCTGATTCTGGAGATGAAGGAGGCGAACACCTCCATTCTCTTCATCACTCACGACATGGGAGTGATCTGGGAACTCTCCGACCGGGTGCTGGTGATGAAAGACGGACGGCTGGTGGAACAGGGCGAAACAGAGGCGCTTTTTCGCGCTCCGCAGAACCCATACACACAGACACTCCTCGCCGCCGTGCCGCGACTCACCGACGCGCCGCGCCCCTCTCCGCTGCCCCAGATCGAGACGGAAACGGAGGATCAAACACCCGCTGTCCCCTCCCCTCTGATCACGGTGAAAGACCTCCGTACTTGGTTCCCGATCAAACGAGGAGTCTTCGCTCGAACAGTGGACTGGGTCAAGGCCGTCGATGAAGTCTCTCTCGATATCTTGCCCGGAGAATGTCTTGGTCTGGTCGGAGAATCCGGCAGCGGCAAGACTACTCTCGGGCGCTCCATTCTGGGACTGGAGACCTCGCAAACGGGAGAAATTCTCTATCGGGGAGAAAATCTGCGCGATCTGGGTTACAAGGCGATGAAACCCTATCGAAAGGACTTGCAGATGATCTTCCAGGATCCCTTTTCCTCTCTGAATCCGCGCCTCACCGTGCTGGAAATCCTCACCGAAGGTCTGATCGAACACGGGCTGCTGCAAGGCTCGCGGCAGGACGTCGCCGCCCACTGGCTGGAAGAAGTCGGATTGCCCGCCGACTCGATGAACCGCTACCCTCACGAATTCTCTGGAGGCCAACGCCAGCGCATCTGCGTCGCCCGCGCCGTCGCGGTAGAGCCAAAATTCGTCGTCTGCGACGAAGCCGTCTCCGCGCTGGATGTGACGATTCAGGCGCAGGTCATCGATCTGCTCATGGAGTTGCGTGATCGACTCGGACTGTCTTATCTTTTCATCTCCCACGATCTCAGCGTCGTGAAGCGCATCTGCGAACGCATCGTCGTGATGCGTCATGGTCGAATCGTCGAAGCCGGACGCGCCGATGACATCGTTAACCGCCCGCAAACTGACTATACTCGAGCACTTATCGCCGCCGTCCCCATCCCCGGCGATCCGAACAAGCGCCTGCGCCGAATCAAAGGAGAGCACTGATTCGGACGAGCAGCGGAGTTGGATCAGGGTGTTCAAACGGACTTGCAGATAGGACACTTCCT
This sequence comes from Verrucomicrobiales bacterium, assembly GCA_039806885.1. Classification (GTDB taxonomy): domain Bacteria; phylum Verrucomicrobiota; class Verrucomicrobiia; order Verrucomicrobiales; family DEV007; genus Arctic95D-9. Next base: position 4,428 of record JBDHQE010000179.1, on the reverse strand, counting down.
CTTTACTCCACGAGACTCGACAAGGTCTGCATTGACGGAATGGCTGAAATAAGTTGATAATACCGCCATGTCAGTAATGCCAGCGACAGTATCGAAAAACCAATCCGACAGAGAGCGACAGAGAGCGACAGAGAGCGACAGAGAGCGACAGAGAGTTCTATGGCATTTCTTCGCACCGATTCCTGAGGAGGATTTTGCTGTGTTACCCATAGAACCGATCAGTCTGATTGATGCGAAAACTGGAGGACGACCCTGCGGTACTGTATGCTCCGTGTCCGCCACCCAGATTTGGCATGCAACCCATCCATGCCTTCGCGTCTGAGATTGTCGAGATTCGTTGTCTAATATGAAAACACACACCATCAACTCTCAATCAGACGACGACAGCTTCGAGCTATTTCCCTTGAAAACATACGTCAGTGCCGCCATTGAAGAGATGAAGCTCGCTTCGAGCGTAGAACGCGGGGCCGTGTTCACTCGTAGTGAGGTGGTGGACTTTATGCTGGATTTGATCGGCTACACGGAAGACCGCCCCCTTTGGAAGTTTCGCCTGCTCGAACCCTCATTTGGAGGAGGAGAATTTTTTTTAAAGGCACTAGATCGTCTTTTGGTCAGTGCAAAGCGAGATCGAATCGACGTTCATCAATTACACGATTCACTGCGTGGAGTTGAATTGCATCATGCTTCGTATCATGAAACTCGTGACAAGGTGAGATCGATTTTATTCGAGGCTGGATTTTCGAAAATGGACACGGATTCATTGTTGGGAGCTTGGTTGCTCCATGACGATTTTTTGCTGACCTCGCTTCCGTCGGGCTTCAACTTCGTAATCGGGAATCCCCCATACGTAAGACAAGAGCTGATCCCAAATGCGTTGCTGTCAATCTATCGTCAGCGTTATACAACCCTCTATGATAGGGCGGACCTTTATGTTCTCTTTATGGAGCGCTCCATTGAACTACTTGGCAAGCAAGGTCAACTTGCCTTTATCTGCTCCGACCGCTGGATGAAAAACCGCTATGGCGGTCCTTTGCGGCGTATGATTTCAGAGACTTGCTCACTGCGTTACTATGTGGACATGGTAGGCACAGACGCCTTCCAGACAGAGGTCATTGCGTATCCCGCTATCACGGTGATTGAAAAGGGCCGAACGAGATCCGGGGTTCGTGTTTCTCACCAACCTGAGATCTCATCGGCAACATTGGATACCCTATGCCGGACTTTGAAGGGGCCTCCGTCGGAATTCAAGGGAGTAGTTTCAGAAGTCGATGGAATTACCGAAGGAGATAACCCGTGGTTGTTGGAATCGGATGCACTGCCTTCTATGGACTTGGTTCGGCGATTGGAAGCTGCCTTTCCCAAAATCGAGGATGCGGGCTGCACAGTCGGAATCGGTGTGGCAACCGGAGCGGACAAAATTTTCATAGGTCGGTTTGATGATCTGAATGTCGAGGAGGAACGCAAGCTACCGCTGGCAACAACGAAAGATATACTCAGCGGAAAGGTGCAGTGGCAGGGTCTCGGCGTGATCAACCCCTTTGAAGAAGACGGCAGCCTGGCCGATTTCAATTCCTACCCACGCTTTGCCGCTCACATGGAATATCATCAAGAGGCATTGAAAAACCGCCATTGTGCCAAGAGAAAAAACGGTTCCTGGTATCGAACGATTGACCGCATTACGCCTGCGTTAGCGAAACGTCCTAAACTATTGATTCCCGATATCAAGGGGGAAGCAAACATCGTGCTGGATGAAAGTGGTTTGTATCCACATCACAATCTCTATTATATCACCAGTCGGGAATGGCCTCTGATTGCGCTGCAACGTGTGATGCTTGCGGGCATTGCTCATCTTTTCGTTAAAACCTATTCCACCAAAATGCGAGGTGGTTGTCTGAGATTTCAGGCTCAGTATTTGCGCCGTATTCGTTTACCACGTTGGCAAAGTATTCCCAATCATATCAAAATTACGCTCAACCGACGAGGTGATATCGAACCCACTCTCTTGCAGGAAGCTGTAGCTATCGCTTACAATTTGAACTCCAACGATCTAAAACACGTTTTCCACTAAATTTTATGAGCCTCTTTCTTGCAAACTATAAAGCCAGAACAAAAAAAGCGATCATGGCTTTTTGGAAGCAAAGGGAATTCGCGCGGATTCGGCAAGTGAGCGGAGGAAGAGCAGATCAAGGGGAGCGAGCCGCCGTTACCGCTGGTAAAAATATGGATGGCTTCATTATACTGATGGAACAGATTGTCCGGGGCAATGGCCTGAAAGACGCGTCCATTCACTTGCAACGAAAAGCACTCACTCTTCCAGGATTTTTTCGTCCTACCAAACTATGGGACATGATCGTCATGGATGATTCCACCTTGATTGCAGCGCTGGAATTCAAATCCCAAGTCGGCCCATCTTTCGGGAACAACTGCAACAATCGTGCGGAGGAAGCGATCGGCACAGCCCATGATTTCTGGACGGCTTACAGGGAACGCGCCTTCGGTGACATCCCTAGGCCATTCCTCGGCTGGCTTATCCTCGTCGAAGATACGGAAGCCTCCCGCACTCCGGTGCGAGACAGATCGCCCCATTTCCCGGTGTTTCCAGAGTTTCAAAATGCCTCTTACCTAGACCGGTATCATCTACTGTGTCGAAAGATGATCCACGAGCAACTTTACTCCTCGGCTTGTTCGCTCGCTTCACCCCGTTCAGCCATCCAAGACGGGCGCTTCAATACTTACAATGACATGACAAGCTTGAGCAGCTTCATCTCGACTTTTGCCGGGCATATCGCGGCTGCATCTGCAAGGAAACGAGTCCAGTCCGACGCCGACGATGTGGAACTCTGATTGGGAAGAATAGGGCGAGAGAGGGGGCTGGTGATGGATCACACCAAATGGCAGTTCGAAATGGCATTTAGTCGGTCCCACGTCAATATCCTTGTTGGGAGCTTGTTTATGGGGGCTCATGGAACGAATTCCATATTTTCTGATAACTGGTAATTTTTCGTCGTACGCGATTCACTCTTCGTGCAATACGACACCGAGAGAGAGTTGTAAGGAAAGCGAGGATATGCTATTTTCGCTTGATGATCGTCATCATTGAGATTCCTATCCTCTGGTGAGATGAAACCGCACCGGAAGCAAGATCGTATTCCTCCCTTGCTCGACCGAGATGGCGAACTCTACGTACGTGCCCAATCAGGCAGACGTCGGAATCCACAGCGATACGCACACACCGGATTCTATACTGATTACTGGGACAAAGATCTCCGAACTTGGCGAACGGCACGTTATTTCAGAGATTGGGACAGCATGATTCGTTCGCGTGATCGTGAGGAGTGGAATTCTTGGTCACCTCGGACAATTCGTGTGCGCTATCCCGGTGACGGCAAGGAGAACATTCCACCTACGACCCCTTGCTTCGAGAAGATCCACACCGCCCCCATCTCCCCCGATCCACCTGAACCAGTATCGCGAAAGTTCCTCGACCGAGTCTCCGTCGGGATCAGTCGTGGCGTCCGAATCAGACTCGTCTATCTGGACCGCAACGAGATAAAAACCGTCCGAACCGTCTTGCCTTTGCGCTGGGGCAAGGGGGACCACTTTATCGCTTTCTGCGAACTCCGCAGCGCAGAGCGGGAGTTTTGCGTCCACCGTATCCTCGACTGCCAGTTCACAGAAGAATAGCTACCTCCCCTACGTAAGACCTAGAAAAGCTCGCTGAATCGAAACTAGATGACACCGAGTGGGTTCCACAGGGAAAGGTCGTCTTTCCCAAACTGAGTCAATAATAACCTGTCATCTTTTTTCGAGTTATTGCCTCCCCGAAAGCCTTCACTTTCCCCTTGCCTGTTCCTGGCTTTATCAGCATGATTTGATCCATGACAACTTCGTGGGAGCCTCCTTTGCCTGATGAACTGCAAGCCCTCCTGCCCTAGTACGAGATCACAGCCATTCTCGGTCACGGAGGGATGGGTGCAGTCTATCGTGTGGACGGCAGACTCAACTGGATCGAGACGTAGCGATTAAAGTGCAGCCAGAGGGGCTCATCGACGAGGCTGATGAGATGAATTTCGTCGAGAGGTTCAAGCTCGAAGCCCGAGCCATGGCGAGACTCGATCATCCCGGCATCATTTTCGTAGTTACCTTTGACTAAACGCGTTCCGGGCCATTGTACTTTGTGATCTCCGACTGAATTCCAGCAGAGGCGCGATCAGAATCAGCAGTTATCAACACGCATTAATCAATTACCTTTACTTTGCCTAGACAAGTCGTATCAAGGCTACTATCACTGAGAATGTACCGTAACTAGCTCAGACTGAATTCTCGTGCAATCAACCCTTGATCTCAATGAAGGTAACTACTCAGGTCTCCCCGCACGGGCGAGTTGTTGGCCGAGAGTTTGAGGATCTTCAACCATCAGTGTGATCC
>JBDHQE010000178.1:0-7630 GCA_039806885.1 Verrucomicrobiales bacterium | reverse complement strand
TCCCCGTCCATCTGATGTGCGGGCGGGAGGGCGCCCCGGTGTGAGTGGGGTGCTGGTGGATGGCGTGGAAATGATGAATCAAAACGACTGGTCGCAAAAATTGGCGAGTCGGATTGGCGCTCCGCTCACGATGGGAGGACTTCACAGCATCCTGCGAGAAGTGATCCAGGATTATGCGCATAAAGGCCGTCCCGTAGTGGATGTCGTCGTACTGGAGCAGGATATCACCTGTGGGGTGGTGCAACTCGCCGTGGTCGAGGCTCAGGTGGGAGAGATTCGCGTGGAGGGAGCAAAATGGTTCAAACCCGAGCGTCTGTCGCAGCAGGTGAGGCTGGAGCAGGGCGGCCCCATCGAATCGACATTGCTTCAGTCCGATCTCAATTGGCTCAACAATAATCCGTTTCGAACTGTTAATGCCGTATATTCCCCTGGTGAGAACGACGGAGAGACTGATATCGTGTTGCGGGTGGAAGATCGCTTTCCCTTGCGCGTATATGCGGGTGGAGAAAATAGCGGCAATGTTCTATCGGGAGGGAATCGCTGGTACACTGGAATCAACTACGGCAATCTGTGGGGAATCGATCATCAACTTAATTATCAGTGGACTTTCAATGAAAGCACCGATCTGATCAGTGCGCATGCCGTGAGCTATATTGCACCTCTGCCGTGGCGGCACACGGCATCGATCCACGCGGCCTATGTAGAAACTGAAGCCGAGTTGCCACCACCTTTCAATCTCAATGGCGAGACGGCTCAGATCAGCGGACGTTACACGATTCCGCTGCGTCCGATCGGTCGCTTCGAGCACGAACTGGAGTTTGGCTATGACTTCAAATACAGCACGAGCAATCTAGAATTTGGAGTGTTAACGGCTCTGGCGACGGCGACGGATATTCATCAATTCGTGGCCGGGTATCGCACGAGCCTTCGGGATGATCGTGGACTGACGAGTCTGTCAGCCTTTGCCTATTTGAGTCCTGGCGACTTCGGAGGCGGAAATAGTGATCGAGCTTTTGGTCTGTCACGGGCGGGAGCTGATTCCTCTTACGCATACGGAGTTCTGGAAGCCCAACGCCTTCAGAAGCTGATCCGGGGTTTCACCCTGTCGTTGCGAGCGACGGGGCAGTTCTCGAATGAGAACCTGTTGCCGAGCGAGCAGTTGGGGCTGGGCGGATATGCGAGTGTGCGCGGCTATGAAGAGCACGAATGGAATGTGGATCGAGGCTATCTCCTAAGTGCTGAGCTGCGAGCACCATCAATTCCTCTGTCAAAGATTCCGCTGTTCAAGGATGATCAGTCGGGAGACTTGCAACTGCTGATGTTCGTGGATCGCGGGGGAGGTCATAGTGCGTATCGCCTGCCGGGCGAGTTGCGGGAGATTTCGATGACCTCGATCGGACCAGGCCTCCGAATGGCTGTGGGCGAACATTTTACGCTCCGTTTTGATTACGGTTTTCAGCTGGAGGACAGTGCAGCTGGGCTGAGACAAGGCGACTCCAGAGCGCATCTGGGAGCGATGATCTCTTGGTGAGACGAGATGCTGCTTCTGTGATCCATCTGTGAGTCAATTAGCTTCAGCGGAGATTTTGTTGCGTCCTGCTCCATGAATGAGGAGCGTGATTTCGCCTTTTGCAGGGCGCTGGGCGAATTCTTTTGCTAGTGCCTCCGCACTTCCTCGATGATAAGTTTCAAACTTCTTCGTGAGTTCTCGGGCGACACAGACTTCGTGTTCTGGTGCAAGATCGGCGATGACCCGCAGAGTAGTGAGGATGCGATAAGGGGATTCAAAGTAGATGGAGGTTTCGCGTCGAGCGATGGCCGCAGAGAGTTCTGAGGCACGCCGTCCAGATTTGACGGGGAGAAATCCTCCAAAATAAAAGGCATCGCTCGGAAATCCCGAACCAACAAGCGCTGTGGTCACTGCGGAGGGGCCAGGGAGAACTTCTACCCGGATTCCTGCCTCGAGCGCAGCGTTGACGAGTCGATAACCGGGATCCGAGATTCCGGGCATCCCTGCATCGGTTAGACAGACGACGGATTCCCCGGCATTCGCTCGCTCGACTAGGAGATGAACGCGAGCTTTCTCGTTGTGCTCGTGGAGGGCGATGAGTTCTCGAAATTCGATTCCTAGATGATCGAGGAGCTTTCTAGAATGACGCGTATCCTCGCACGCGATGAGATCGGCATGACGAAGTGCCTCAACTGCCCGGAAGGTGATGTCCCCCAGATTCCCGATGGGAGTGGCGATCAATTGAATCAGCCCGAAAGAACGCGAGAGCTGAGTTTCAGCGGAAGGGGAGTTAAGTTGCTCGCTCACCAACCGTTCGCGAGTTGAGAGACAATTTTTTGAGCAGCGTTCTCAGCAGCAATGGAGAAGGCATTTCTCTCGCCTACTTGATAACTCTGATCGACGAACTGGATGGTCTGACCGACGACGTGCCCCGGCCTGGCACCGTACACCTCTGCATTCGATCCATCGCCGTCGGCAGGGTCGGCTCCGGCAGCAGTGTCAGGCAGAGAGTCTGAGTTCTCGGTTGCGTCGATGGATGCATCGGTCATTCCGATACGGGCACCTGTAGTGGGGTGTTCGAGATGGAAATCGATGTAGAGGTAAATGCTGAGTTCTCGAGAGCGCAGTGTATCTGTCCGGACCGCGCGAAGCTGACTCTTTTTGATTCGGCGAATCGTCCCCACCAGCACGGCATCCGCGTCGTCACGATTCGCTACTTTATAACTTCCATCGGACTGAAGTTCGATTAGCACAGCATTCGTCACAAGACTGGAAAGGCGAGGCTCCAGAGTAAGATTTCGAAAGGGGGGAACGTAGATTTTATGAATCTCTGTCAGGGTGCTGGGCCTGACATCGCCCAAATGGTAGTTCGCACAGCCAGTTAGGAGCGCTGCGAGACTGGCGATCATGATGAAAATGGGGAAGCGATGCTTCATGCGTGTTGCGTGTGAGCAGTTTGCCCGAGAGCTCTATCGTATGCCAGCTTAATTTTTAATCGATGACGAAGGGATTGAAACATTTCAACTCGGATAGGAAGGCTATGCAGAATTCAGGAAAAAACAAGTCGGAAGCTTTGTTGCGTACGACTCAGCGCGGAGACGTGGCTGCTGCGGGAGCGGCCGCTTCGTTGGTGAGGGGAACCACGGAATCTTCTGAGGTTCTCATTTCTATATTTTTTTTGGGTAGGAGTCCGCTGATTGGACCGGGCTTTTTCTCTGGTGTAGCGCTTCCATCGAGAATGCTGAGGCGTTCTTGTGCTTTCGCGGCCCAAGCGCTATTGGGATTCTTTACGACCTCGCGATAATAAATGCGTGCAGATTCCGGTTTTCCGCTTTTTTCGTAAAACTGTCCCGTGTTATACTGCTTCTCCATCTCCTTCTCCACGATTTGCTGCATGTCGGTTTTTACTTCGGCAGTGCGTTGATCGCTCGGATTCTGGTTGATGAAGTCGAGTCCCGCTTCCGCTTGGGCCCGGTCTTTGAGCGGGCTGTTCGATTTCTCCGCTACGTCGCCGCGCAGCTTGAAGATGCGGTACTGAGCCTCTTTCGAGTAATCTGTTCCGGGATACTTGTCGCTGACTTTCTTAAAGGCGGTAATCGCAGCATCCTTTTCCCCGAGATCGCTGCGAATGTAACCTACATTCAGCAGGGATTTTGGTGCCCATTCTGTATAGGGAGCAGTCGAGCTGATCTTGTCGAACATTTCGATCAGTTTGGACGGCTGAATCGCGGCTCCGATCCCAAGAAATCCCTTTCGTTTCGAAGTCCTCAGTGCTTCGGCGATTGCGTATTGGCGGCTGACGGCATCATTAAAATTAGGACTGTTCCGGTAATTGGTAACCAGTTCCTGATACTGATCGAAGGCCTTTCGTCCGTCTCCTCCTGCTTCGAGCATTCGAGCGTAACCGAATTTTGCCTCGGCACCGGCATCCGTGCGTGAGTAATCTTTAATGATCGCCTTGTAGGCATCTCGTGCCTGACGCGTTTTTCCGCTCTGCTCGTAGCCCTTGGCCTTTGCCAAGGCTGCACTTGCTTTCCCTTCCTGTGAACTGAGTTCCTCAGCGTTGAGTACTTTCTTGTCACCGGAGCGGGAGAATAGGCTGCTGCCCCAGAATGCGTGTGTCGGGATGGCTCCTGTCAGAGACAAGAGCAGTCCGACGACGAGAAGATCACGTGTGAGACGGTACATCGGAAATGGGAAAATCTTTCTAGGCACCTTAAGCGAAACGAGCTTTCGTTCAAATGTATTTGCTGAGCTTATCTGTGAGATCATGCGGCGGAACACGTCCTGGTCGTGATTTTTAGGCACGTAGCGATTGCGATCATCCCAAGAAGATATATCTGAAACGGGTGAAACGAATTGCCCTTAGCTGGAATTTCATGCTAGAGTTCTCCCTGTGGCCTACTGAACAGGTCAGCTTGGTTGTGGTCCGTCATCCGTCCATCCTTCTCGTATTGCTTTTGCTGGCAGGTGTTTGCATGCCTTTCGACCTTTATGCGCAGTTGTCGCCATTCCCGACATCGGCTCCGAAGGCGGGGGATAGTGCGAGCGTTCCTGACCTTCTCGCTCCTGATATGCCTGACGTGGGAATCAATCCGCGCAGGAGTAGTGCGGAGAGGATCGCGTATCTGTTCAGTCGGGATCTGCGGGATATCGAGGAGGCGCAGTCAGATATCGCTGCGGAATTGAGCCGTCTTCCCCGTGTGACGCGGGAAGCGCAGCGTGTGACGAGTTTCGGCTATCACTCAGGACGCTCCAAACAGCGACCGAAGTGGGTGCAGATCGATATGGGGGAATCGGTTTCACCGGATGCGATCGCGCTCTTTCCCGTGACGGCGGAGCTGGATGATGAGACAGTGTTCGGATACGGCTTCCCACGGGCGTTCCGGATCGATGTCAGTGACGATCCAGACTTTCGCAATTACGATACCATCGTCGAGGCTCGCATGGAGGATATGGACGGGATGAAACGCTGGCCCTATATGCGTGAGACAGAGGGTAGTTCCGGACGTTATTATCGAGTCACAGCTACGGCCCTATGGCACTCTTCCACCAGTGGACAGGAGATCTTTGCACTGAGCGAAGTGATGATTTTAAAAGGTGGATGCAATCTGGCAGTCGGGAAGCCGGTGATCGCATTGGACAGCACAGAGCGGGGGGATCAATGGTCTACCCAGTATCTCTGTGATGGGATTACAACTCTCGGGATTCCTCACGGGGAGCAGGAAAGCCCGACCTTCGGGTTCCGTGCTCTTTCACCCGAACCTGCGACCACGAGTTGGGTGCAGGTGGACTTGGGGGAGTCGGTGAGAATCGATCAGATCGAACTCATTCTGGCAGATCCACCGGCACCCGTGCCAGATCCGACTGTGAGGTTTCCCTATCCGATGCAGATAGAAATCTCTGACAATCCCGAGATGGTCGAACCGGTAGTCGTCGGACATTTTAATCCGTCGCAGATCGGGATGATCGGCAATAATCCACTGATCATTCCGATGTCCGATGCTAAGGCTCGTTATGTCCGCATTTCTGTTCAGGCGGGAAAAGTCGCGAAGGAAATCAGTTTTGAACTGGCCGAGCTGATCGTGTATTCCGGAACGAAGAATGTGGCGGCGGGGCGTCCGGTGACGGCGCTACATCCGTACAAGGCAGATCGATGGGCTCCAGATTTTCTCGTGGATGGCTACAGCAGTCGTCGTAATCTAGTGCCTTATGACGAGTGGATCAGTGAGCTGGTAAAGAGAAATCGTCTCGTGGGCAGTTGGGTGGCGAAGGAGAATCTGAGACTACAACTAGTGGATCGGACTTTCGCTGAAGGCATCGCTTCGGTCGGTAGCGGAGTTTTCGGAGCGCTGGCTTTCGTCCTGTTTGCCCTGTCGCGAGGTCGAATCAAGAGACGTAAGGACTTGGAGGCTCTCCGCCAGAGGATTGCGAGCGATCTCCACGACGATATTGGCAGTAATCTTTCCTCGATCGCTCTCTTGGCCGAGCTGGGAAAGACCGAGGTCGATGATCCTGAATTGGTGATCGAGGAGCTGAGCGATATTAAAGCGACTGCCGACAAGACGATCGAATCCATGCGAGATATCGTGTGGCTGATCCGACCGGGAGAGGAGACGTGGACGCAATTACTGGCACGGTTCCGTGAAACGGCGTCGAAGCTCCTGCGTGGCCACGAATATACATTTACCGTCGAGGGTGAGGGGCATGATGATCGCTTGCCGCTCGATTTTAAACGCGATTTGTTTCTCTTTTACAAAGAAGTGCTCAACAATATCGTCCGCCACGCAGCGGCGAAGAATGTCTCGATCAGCATCGACTGTCGAAGGCAGCCCCTTCATATCCAAATTACGGATGACGGGAAGGGTTATGACAATCTCGACGAAGGATTCGGGGAAGGAAACGGTCTGCGGAATCTGCGGATGCGTGCTCAGTCGATCGGAGGCAATGTGCGTATGCAGAGCGCTCCAGGGGAGGGAACGACGGTGCAACTGAATGTCCCGATGCCGTAGTGAAGCGCTTTTACGTTGAAAAATTCGTTTTACACGAGGATTACCTGAATTTTTAGTAGCCAGCGATTGCAATGCAGGCAAGTTCTGGTTTAAATCGAAAAAAATATGAGCGAGGAACGGCAGACTGACGAGACCCAGAGCGGTGCCAATAAGGCTCCCACCCGCGTTTGGATGGTGGAGGACAATGAAACGCTCCGCAAGACGGTAGCCCGGGTACTGGATCGCCAGAAGGACATGCGCTGTGTTCATCAATACGAGCGCTGCGAGGATGCCATCGAAGCTCTGGTGGCCGGAGAACGACCGGACGTGATGCTTTTCGACATTGGCCTGCCGGGGATGAGTGGGATCGAGGGAATCCGTCGGATCAAAACGGCTCTGCCTCAGATTGAGATTCTAGTTTTCTCTGTGTTCGACGATAATGAGAAGGTGTTCAATGCGATCTGTGCAGGAGCGTCGGGGTATCTGCTCAAAACGGCGAGTATGAACGAGATCCCTGATGCGATTCGGGAGATTCTCGCAGGTGGAGCGCCGATCAATGCGCTGATCGCCCGTCGCGTGCTGGACATGTTCAGCGGGCTAGCTCCCCAGAGTCGAGATTACGGCCTGACGGAAAGGGAGAAGGAAGTGCTGGAGCAAATGGTGGAGGGGCTGACGAAAAAAGAAATCGCCGACCAGCTCGATCTCAGCTTTCACACTGTGGACAAGCACATTCGCGGTATCTACAGCAAGCTCCACGTCAATACGATGACAGGAGCCGTCGCTAAAGCGCTGAAGGAAGGCCTGTTGCCGAAGTCCTGAGCGTCTGGTGAGGGAATGAACTCTCCACGAGTCGACTGCTGAAGTCTGGCGCGTGGCGGGCGATATTCGCTTCACTTGTGATTTTTACTGTTTCGTGGGAAGATGCGCGATGCTCTATCTCGGAATTGACAGTGGCACCCAAAGCACGAAAACCGTCGTGCTGGATCTGGAGACGGGGACGATCCTCGCTCAGGCTTCGCGAACGTATGATTTGATTCAGGGTCTGCCGCCGGGTCACATGGAGCAGCATCCACAGGACTGGTTCGCCGCGCTCTGTGAGACCGTGGAGGACTGCCTGGCTCAGATCGGA
>JBDHQE010000008.1:0-39748 GCA_039806885.1 Verrucomicrobiales bacterium | reverse complement strand
AGACACCCAATGTGGACAGAATCGCCCGCGAAGGCATCCGTTTCACCGATGGACACAGTTCCACATCCGTCTGCACACCCTCTCGTTATTCCGCGATGACGGGAGTCTATCCTTGGCGCAAGGCAGGGACCTGGATTCTTCCTGGTGATGCAGCGATGATCGTTGATACCGATCAGCTCACCTTACAGAAAGTTTTCCAAAAAGCGGGCTACAAGACGGGAGCAGTGGGGAAATGGCACCTCGGTCTCGGTGAGGGAAAGGAAAAAATTAATTGGAATGAAGAGATCAAGCCTGGCCCCCGCGAAACGGGATTCGACTACAGCTTCATCCTTCCGGCGACTGGCGACAGAACTCCCTGTGTCTATTTGGAAAATCAACGTGTCGTCGGTCTGGAGAAAGACGACCCGATCACCGTCAGCTATGAAGGACCGATCGGTAACGACCCGACCGGCAAGGAGCATCCGGAACTACTCAAAATGCATCCCAGTCACGGACATGACATGACCATCGTGAATGAAGTCAGCCGCATCGGCTATATGAGCGGCGGTAAGAAAGCCCGATGGATCGACGAGGAAATGTCCGACGTTCTGGCCGGGAAGGCCGTCGGCTTTATCGAACAGCACAAGGACGAACCCTTCTACCTCTACTACGCTACACATAATATCCACGTTCCCCGTATGCCCAATGCCCGCTACGTCGGGAAGACTCCGATGGGTCCCCGTGGAGACTCCATCGTCGAATTCGACGCTCAAGTCGGTATCGTACTCGAGGCGCTGGATCGACTCGGCCTCGCGGAGAATACGATCATCATCGTCAGCAGTGATAATGGCCCCGTGGTTGATGACGGCTACCAAGATCGCGCTGTAGAACTTCTGGGCGACCACAAGCCCGCTGGTCCCTTTCGTGGAGGTAAAGGAGCGGTCTTCGAAGGAGGCACTCGCCTGCCCTTCCTTCTGCGCTGGCCCGCTCGCGTGAAACCAGCGGTGAGCGATGCTCTGGTCAGTCAAATGGACTTTCTCGCCTCCTTTGCCAGTTTCCTGAAGATTCCTATCCCTGCGGAGCAGGCTCGCGATTCCGTCAATGTGATGTCTGCCTTGCTGGGTGAATCACCCAAAGGACGAGAAGATTTCATCGAACAGGGTGGAGGTTCCCGAGGAGGGTTACTAGGGTTGCGTCAGGGCACCTGGAAATACGCTGTTCCCGGCAATGGAATCAAACGCAGTCCGACCACGAACACCGAGCAGGGTTCAGACTCCCGAGGGATGCTCTTCGACCTGTCCGTCGATCCCGGTGAAACCAATAATCTCATCGATACCCAGCCCGAGCGCGTCGCAGCGATGCGTGCTCGCCTTGATGCCCAGGGTGGACTGAATCCCGAGCCAGCACGGATCCAGGGCGTTCAGCCTGGTGCCAAAGATCTCCCGAACAAGAAGAAAGCGAAATAGTGAACGGATGTATTGTTGGCTGCGGAACCGAGGTGTGGATCACTCCGAGCTTCTCACCATCTGCGATGTATTGTCCCCATCTTCACGAAAAAGGAGGAAAGCTCATCGCCTGATTCGCAAAGAGAAGAATCGAGACTTGCCGAAGTGACCGCTAAGGCGCACCGTGCGAGTGCGTATGTCTGTCTGGAAGCGTTTTCGCTATCGTCTGGAATGGCTCGGTTTGCAGTGGTTGTATTTCTCCATTCCACTGCTGCCGAGGCGGATGGCTCATGGTCTTGGCAATGTGTTGGGAGGAGCAGCGTTTCATCTCGACAGTCGAGGGCGACGCATCGCACTGGAGAATCTCAGTCTGGTTTTCAGCGATGAGAAGTCGGTAGAGGAGATCCGTCGGCTCGCCCGCGATTCCTATCGATCCTTCGCTCGCACGGTGATCGACCAGTTCTGGGGGAGTCGGCTGACGCGAGAGAATTATCTCGACTATTGCATCATCGAGGCGGAGGACATGGATGCGATCGAGCGAGCACGCGAAACCGGGGGGATCTGGGTGACGCCGCACTACAGCAATTTCGAGTGGATCGCTCTGATCATGGGCTTTCGCGATTACCACTTTACCATCGTGGCGCAGGATTTTCGAAATCCGAGGTTGACGGAGGTCTACAAGAAAAATCGTGAACTCTCCGGTCACGAAGTCATCCCTCAGCGTGGTGCCATCGTTCGCCTGCTGAAGAATCTCAAAAAAGGCGGCCACGCCGCATTCCTGACCGATCTGACGATTCGTCCGTCGAAGCCCGCGACAGCCATCGAGTGTTTTGGCCGCAAGACCTGCGTCACCTCGCTGCACGCCGAACTGATGAAGCGCACGGGACTCTCGGTGATTCCGGGAATCTGCATTCCGATGCCTGACGGGCGGTATGTTCTCAAGGGCTTTCGGCCCCTGGTGTTTGGTCCAGATGACGATGAACACAGCATCGCTCAGGCCTGCTGGGATATATTTGAGCCATATATTCGTGAGCATCCGGAACCCTGGCTCTGGATGTACAAGCATTGGCGTTATCTGCCCGCCCATCCCATGACATCGTATCCATCCTATGCGTGGAGAAACGAAGCGTTCGACGAGGTAATCGCTCGTGCCGAGGGACAATCGAGAAATGGTCCGCCGAAAAGTGAGGACCCACACGACTGCTGACTCTCCCCTCCCCAAGATGTCGCACAGCAACAGCGAGCCATCCTTTCAGGAAACTCCGCTCGAGTCATCGAGCTTCCTGCGTACGGATCGTCGGATGCGTGAGGGATTGAAGAAACTGGGCCTGGAGACGGTCGGCGATGCGCTCATGCACCTCCCTCGCCGTCATGAGGACAGAACACGTTTCGACCATTTTCCCACATCGGGAATGGACCAGGCGGTCTGTCTTCATGTCGTGGTGACGGATTGCCAGACTCTCTTTGGCCGAGGACGCACACAACGTCGCTTCGAGGCCACAGTCGAACCGGTACTGGCGGATGCTCTGGGAAACCGCCTGATCTTGCGCTGGTTCAATCTTCCCTACCTGTCGAAGGTCATCGCAGCCGGACAGCATCTGGTTCTTTATGGCCAGCCGAAGGTGAGTGGTCGTCGAATCGTGATCGATCACCCTGATTTTGAAATCGTGGAGGAAGAGGGAGAGGCCGACGAGGCGCACATGGGGCGTATCGTACCCGTCTATCCGCTGGCTTCCGGGGTGGGACAGAAGCCGCTACGCACGCTGATCCATCGGCTGCTGCAGGCCATGCCGGACCACCCCTTTCCCGACTGGTTCCCGGAGAAGGCGGCGGGAGGGACGACTCGCTCGGAGAATCTGCGGACGCTACATTATCCGGCGACGATGGAAGCGCTACTGCCCGCTCGTCGTCGATTGGCCCTAGAAGAGTTCGTGAATCTGCAGACCCAGCTTCTGGAGCGTCGTGCGGCAGTTCGGGCCTGTGGCGGAAAGGCACGAAAAGGATCGGGCGATCTCCTGAGGCGCTTTCTCGACAATCTCCCTTTTTCTCCCACGGGTGCTCAATCGCGATCCATTGAAGAAATTCGTGCCGATCTCGCCGTAGCGGCTCCCATGTCACGCCTCCTCCAGGGAGACGTGGGATCAGGGAAAACTCTCGTCGCTGCTGCGGCGGCTCTACTGGTAATGGAATCGGGTAGTGATGTCGCTCTGATGGCCCCGACTCAACTGTTGGCAGAGCAGCACTTTTCCACTTTTCGAAAATGGTTCGAGCCTCTGGAACTCCGCATTCGTCTGCTGACAGGCACCCGCGACGATGATACGGGTGATCTACCGCTGTTCTCTTCCTCAGACATGAACCGCTACGGCACGCTCACAGTTGGGACGCACGCTTTGTTTCGCGGGCGTGCCACATTTGAGAAAGGACTAGGTCTAGCTGTGATCGACGAGCAACACAAGTTCGGCGTGACTCAGCGCGAGGCACTAGCGGGACTGGGAGATGCCGTAGAAGTACTGGTGATGTCAGCGACTCCCATTCCTAGGACACTGACGCTCTCGATCTACGGCGATCTCGACGTATCGATTCTCGACGAAGCCCCGCCGGGGCGTGGACGCTTGATTACAGGAATTCGCTCGATTACACAAACAGACGCCGCCGCCGAGTTTGCCAGAAAACAGCTCCAGGAAGGACGGCAGATTTATATCATCTATCCCTTGATTGAGGAGTCCGAAAAGCTCGCGGTCGGAGCAGCCACCGCCGCCTTCGCCGAATGGGAAAAGCGTCTGGAGGGCTATTCCGTCGGACTTTTACATGGAAAAATGCCGCCGGAGGAAAAGGACAGGGTTATGTCGAGCTTTCGACAGGGTCAGGTCGGTGCTCTCGTGGCCACCACCGTGGTCGAGGTGGGCGTCGATGTGCCGAATGCGAACACGATGCTGATCTATCACGCCGAACGCTTCGGCTTAGCCCAACTCCACCAGCTGCGGGGTCGCATTGGTCGAGGGGAGCACAAAAGCTACTGCGTGCTGCTGATCGATCCCGAGAAACCCGAGGCCTCTGAGCGACTCCGTATCCTAGAAGAAACCAGCGACGGGTTTCGTATCGCGGAGGAGGACCTGCGTCAACGTGGCCCAGGGGAAGTGCTCGGCACAGTGCAGAGCGGCCTGCCCGACCTGCTTTTTGCCGATCTGTTGGGCGATACGAAGCTGGTGATGCTAGCGCGAAAGATCGCCGAATCTATCGCCGCACGAGAGACTTAGACGGATTAGTCGTTGTAGATGCGGACGTTGGCGTCGCGTCTCAGCTTTTTCAGCCAAGTGTCCAATGTTTTATTGCGCTTCTCTGCCGTGAGACGCCTATCGACCTCCCCCTCCAATTCGTCGAAAGAGGGAGTCTTCTGCCCCACGCGCTCCTCGACTTTCAGAATGTGCCAGTTAATTCCACTGTCCAGCGGCTGGCTAATCTGTCCAGTCGGGAGGGAATAAGCAACTCGTGTCAGTCCCTCGTTCAATTCATCCTTCCCGAGCGTGCCGACATAGCCGCCCTTGCTAGCGAAGCTGTCGGTTGAGTATTTTTTCGCAAGGTCCGAAAAGCTTCCTCCGCTCCGCAGTTGTCCCATTACATTCTCCAAAACCTTTTTCTGAGCGTCGAGACTACTTTCGGGAGTCTGCTTAGGGATAGAGATGATGCGCACTTTCGGAGTACCCTCTGATGCGAACTGACCTTTGATTTCATTGTATTTCGCCTTCTTTTCCCAAGGCGTATTCGGTACGTTTTCCTCCCCTCCGTGCTTGGAGCGTAGTGCCTGGATCGCGATCTGATCTCGTTGGATGTCCCGGAACTGGGCGATCGTCATGCCCGATTTCTTCAACTCTGCGGCAAAGGCAGTTTTATCTCCTTTGAAACGGTCAGCGACGAACTTATTCACGGCCTCATCGACATACTGATCCTTGATCTGACCACCCAGTTTCTTGAATTCACTGAGGATTAAGTTCCGATCGATTAGGTCCTCCAGGGCCGTCGCCTCCATCTTCCGAATTTCGCGTTCTGCCTCCGCCTTGCTCACCATGCCTTTGTTTCCCATCAGCCACATCTGCACGTGCATCTGCACAGTCTGGTCCACCATGGTCTGCGTGATCGGCTCGCTATTAACCACGGCCCGGATGCGATTGAGTTCGACCGGCGCCGCTTCTAAGCGCAACAGGAGGAGGCTCGTCAGTGTCATGGCGAGCAGGTGGCCGAAAATAACTGGTCTTTTCTTCATGATCGTCGATGGAAGGGGCGCTAATTTCTCACAGACCATCGATCCAGTCGAGCGCGGACTCGAGCCACTCCTCTTCGTTGTCTCCTATTAGACGGGGAAACTTCCCGTTTATTTGATAATACTTTCCGTTTCGCATCAATTGCAGCTTGCGGTCGCGGACGTCCAGCACACTACACCCTTTCTGCGAGGCCCGAATCCTGATTTCATTGAAAGTCAGCAGATGATTCACTGCTGGAGGCAGTGCACCGAAACGATCTAGCCAGGCGGCACGCAACACCTCGATCACCTCCGGCTTCGTCGCTTCGGCCAGCTCGCGGTAGGCCGTGATGCGCAGCCGCGCCTCAGGCATGTAGTCGGCGGGAATGAAGGCCGGTAGCCCCTGAGTCGACTCTTTTTCCCAGATGGCTTCATTCGTGCAGAGAAAGTCGATTCGGATCGCGAGGTCAGCGCGATCCGCCACAGCCTCGCCCTTGAGTTTCGCCACTGATTGCTTCAGGAGTTGGCAGTATAAGTCAAACCCAATCGCCGCAATGTGGCCGCTCTGTTGCGTACCGAGAAGATTTCCCGCTCCCCGGATTTCCAGATCGCGCATTGCAATGCGGAATCCTGCACCCAGAGAGGAATACTGTTTGATAGCATTGATCCTCTTTCGCGCGTTTCCTGTCGTCAGGATTCCAGGAGGCAGCAGGAGATAGGCATAGGCTCGGCGATCAGAGCGCCCCACCCGCCCCCGAATCTGATACAGATCAGCCAGACCGAAGCGATCCGCTCGATCAATGATGATCGTATTCGCGTTCGGAATATCGACTCCGCTTTCGATAATCGTCGTGCATACCAGCACATCGAACTCATGCCGGATGAAGCGACTCATCACGTCCTCCAGTTGATCACTTTCCATCTGTCCATGACCGACCTCCACACGAGCGGAAGGCACCAAGTCCTGGATGCGGCGCTTCATCCCCTCGATCGATTTCACCCGATTGTGAAGAAAGAAAACCTGCCCCTGTCTCGCCAGCTCCTTCTCGATGGCCGTGCGGATCACGCGCTCATCGTAGG
Source organism: Verrucomicrobiales bacterium (assembly GCA_039806885.1). Taxonomy (GTDB): domain Bacteria; phylum Verrucomicrobiota; class Verrucomicrobiia; order Verrucomicrobiales; family DEV007; genus Arctic95D-9. The sequence continues at coordinate 33,007 of JBDHQE010000008.1, read as the reverse complement.
GGCAAACCGTCGTCGCAACAGCGCGTCGATTCGGAGGGGGCGTGTCGATCACTGACATCTCCCGCACTCCCATCAGCGAGAGATACAGCGTGCGTGGAATCGGCGTCGCAGAGAGCGTCAGCACGTCCACAAAGCGCCACATTTGCTTAAAGCGCTCCTTGTGCTGGACTCCGAAGCGCTGCTCCTCATCGATCACCACCAGTCCTAAATCACGACAGACGACATCTTTCGAGATCACCCGATGGGTGCCCACGACGATATCAGTCTCGCCCGAGAGAAGATTTTTCAGCGTCTCTCGCTGCTCAGCGTGCGTGCGATAGCGACTCATGATCTCGATCCGGATCGGAAAGGCAGACATGCGCTCGCGAAAGTTTCTGTAATGCTGCTCCGCCAGAACGGTGGTAGGGGCGAGTATGATGACCTGCTTTCCTGACATGACCGCCTTGAAAGCCGCCCGTATCGCTACCTCTGTCTTCCCGAAGCCCACGTCGCCACAGATCAGGCGATCCATCGCTTTCGGGTCCTCCATATCGCGCTTCGTCTCGATGATCGCCCGGAGCTGGTCCGGAGTCTCCCGATAGATGAAAGCGTGCTCGAACTCCCACTGCCACTTATTGTCAGGAATGTGTCCGAAGCCCCTGCGCATGGATCGCTGGGCCTGAATGGAAAGTAACTCTCCCGCATAATCGCGAATCGACTTCTCTGCCTTATCCCGCGTCCGCTGCCACCGCTTGTCACCCAGAGAGGACAGCTTGGGCGCTCCCTTTCCCGTTCCCACGTAGCGCGATACCAGATGCGCCTGATCCAGCGGCACGTACAGCCGAGCCGAGTCCGCGTATTCGATCTCTAGCACTTCCTCGCTCCCTTCCCGCGTTTCCTTATTCCGGATGCCACGAAACTTTCCGATTCCGTATCCGACATGCACCACCAAGTCGCCGTAGTCATACTCCCGCAGATCCGATACTGCCTGTCCTACGCGAGCCTCGCGTGCAGCTAGATAACGACGCTGTGTCCTCTGATTTTGATAGCGTCCGAAGATCTCTGCATCGCTCAGGATCGCCAGCTTTGCATCGGGAATGACGAAACCGCGACTGAGAGAGCCAATCGCCGGTTTGACGAAATCCTTCTTCCAAGACTTGCCTAGCTCTAACTCCTCGAAACGAATGCGCTCTCCTTCGGAGTGAAAAGACATCAGCACTGTCCATTTCTCCTTTCTCCACTCCCGCAGCTGACGGACAAAGGACTCGCGCCGAACTTCCTGCATGATGAAATCACCAGCGCCAAATTCGCCGAGAGGATTCTCGTAGCACGCCCCATCGATGTCTTCGACATCTCCTTCTTCCTCAATCTCTGCCGACGAGTCTGCGCGCACGACGACTTGTGCTCTCTCACTCACACAGTCCACAGCGATGACTAGATCATCACGCCCGACATAATCCGCTACACGAGCCGAGGTCTCTAGTTCCGCCTCACTCAGCAGCACCTCGCACGAGGCAATCCCGCCGACAGAAGTCTGCGCATCGATATCAAACTCTCGCATCGACTCGATTTCTTCATCGAACAGCTCGATCCGCACCGGATACAAGGCCTGCCAAGAAAACAAATCCACAATTCCCCCACGCAACGCGTATTGCCCGCGCTGCACCACCATGGGTGAACGCTCGTATCCAGCCTGGTCCAAAAGATTGACGAATTCTGAGAGATCGAGAGTTTCCCCCACGCGTAGAACACGCGTCTTTTGCGTCAGAGCACCGGGCGCAGGAGCCTCTTCCTCCAATGAGTCTGCCGTCAGCACTACGACAGTTCCACCTCCGCTAGCGGCTGATTCAGAAAGTTCCTTTAGCACAGCCAATCGCTCCGCGGTCGCCTCTGGATCGGAAAGGGCGTCCTCGAAGTCTTCCCATTCGCTTTCTGGTAAAAAAAGAGCATCCTGGCCCCAGAAGCTCAATTCCGTCTGCATCACCTCCTGCGCCTTCATCTGGGAGCACAGGATCCAGACGGTGGAATCCAGTCTTCCCGCCTCCCGCCAGGCCGTGATCAGCGCTGCGACGTAGAGAGGCTGCCCAGGCTCTGCGACAGACTCGATCACTAGGGGGGCCTTCCTCGTCGCCGAGCACACCCCATCCCACACAGAGGAAAGGCGACGACTCTTCCTCAGTGAGGACGCTACGAGGTCGAATGCCTCCGAATTTCCAGCACGCCTACTCAAGGGCGAGAACAGTAGTCGAAAACCACAGTACGAGAAACTGCTTTTCCGCTCTCAATCTGTGGATTCACCTCTCGCTGCGCTCAGGGATTAATAAGCCCAGTGCGTACTAGTCCAGAGTCCGCCATCCACATAGAGCGTCTGCCCGGTGATAAAATCAGCTCCTTCACCCGCCAGATAAACCACCGCCTGAGCGACATCCTTCGGCACCCCCACTCGACCGAGCGGAGTAAATGGCGACCAAGACGCAGCATAATCAGGAGATTCCTCGCGCGTCCGTTCAATTTCAATCGCGCCAGGAGCGACACAATTCACTCGGATACCGTGGGGTCCCAATTCGACAGCACTTACTCGCGTGAACTGGTCGATCCCACCCTTTGATGCGCAGTACCCCGACAGATTAGGGAAAGGACGACTATTCGCACCGGAGCCGATATTGATGATCACCCCGCCGCACTGCGAATCACGCATGATTCGACCCGCCGCCTGCGTGCAGAGAAAACAGCCTTTGAGATTCGTCCGGAGGGTGCGATCCCAGTCCTCCTCGGCCATCTCCAGCAGAGCGGACCATGTCTGGCACCCCGCATTGTTCACCAGACAATCGAGACGACCGTATTCCTCCATGATCGTGGCGAACATCGCATCCACATCGCCCTTCATCCCCACGTCGCCAGGGGCGATCAAACAGCGCCGTCCGCGCTGCTCGATTTCACGCTTGGTTTCCTCTGCTCCCTTCAGGTCACTGTGGTAATTCACCACCAGATCCCATCCAGCCTCTGCCAATCCGTAGGCGATTCCGCGTCCGACGCCCTTACTCGCACCCGTCACTAGGGCAACTTTCGTATTTTCCTCAGAGTTCATCGATCATTTACTGGCTTGGCACCCGCTACCGGGGACGCAAGCACGACTTCATGCTACACGAATGAAGCTTCCAGTCAAGGACGCCGGGGGGCGGGTAGCGGGGTGTCAGTACTGGCTTATTAGTCTCTGGTTGCTGTGCCAACTAAAGTCGCTTGTTTGGTTAGCTGCTCGGATAATTGACGCCATAAGGCAGTAGCATCCCCTTCAATAAGAGGAGGCAGATCGTACGTTAGCCCTTGTTTTTCCGCTACTTCGTAATTGAAGTTCACTAACGATTCGTATATCTCATTAAGATTACGCTGGGCTTCCTTAGTAATAAATAACTCATCGGGGGTAACACCAGCAGCATCGCAATTTTTAAGGAATTTATCCAATTCTCTTGCCAAATCCCTCATGTCATCCAAAGAAAATTCCTGACGCGAGGCAGATACAAGATAATTGCATAATCGTTCTCGCACCTTCATCGCAGATTTGACTGCCATATGACGTTTATCAAAAAATCGACCTACGTAATAACTTCCTGTCGCGACCGCAGCAATACCCGCTGTTACCACTACACCAATTAGCAAATTTTTGCCTAAATCCGTACCTCTGAGATTGTGCTTTTTAACCGTCCTGCCGACTTCTGCCAAATGCTTCACCACTTGCCCTTGTGGGTTACGAACTACGCCCCCCAAATAACTCGTAAGTGCCAAGTTTGAGTCCTTCGTGAATATGAGCGGGCAAATCGAAAATTACAGTCAATTTCGGCATAGGGAATCCTGGCTAACGTTTGAGGTGTGGCAACGGCTACCGTAGACGCCACTCCTCAACAAGGTTAAGGGTTGTAATAAAGGGGTTCATTTCGTCTCGGGGCGGGGAGCCGCTTGTCCACCACCGCCTTGTTCGCCTTTGATGGCATTGATGATTCGGAATAGCCGGCGCGTCTCCTCTCGATTGTCCATAAATATCATAATGACCATATTGAACACCTCTATCTCCTTCTCTATACCATCGCTCGTTGTGACCCTGAGAAAATCGAAGGTGCAGGGATCGCCTGCCGTGGCATCCCCATAGGAATCACCCAGAGAGAGGACATCATCCTCATTCAATCTGCGGGATACTGAATTAGAAATCGATGCGCCTATGAGCGAAATCTCCTCCAACAATGGCTCCGCATCAGCATTGCCTCCATAAGGAATCTGTCCGAATCGGAGAAATACCTTAGAGAATTTTCGAGTGGCGTTGATTCCTACCATTTTTTTGGGCCAATAGTTATTCTGTGACTAGTCGCAAAGGAAAGCGACCAGTCGCTTTTGATTGGGAAATTTGGCAACTCATGAACGGATCGTACACAATTTCACGATGCCGATAAAGGAATTTTTCAGTGTTTCTACGCCAAGCCCTCTTTCGTCGCGTCGCGGTCTGCTTGGGAGACTCGGGAGGGTGGGTGATACTGATTGAAAATAGCCTCTCTCTTAAAATCCGAAATATCTTCCTGGCGGATGCCTGTTATATTAAAAGCTGCGGACAAGAATGTCCGCGCTCCTTTCTTCCTCCAGCAGCCCAGCACTTCTGCATTCAGCATTCTGACTTTAACCTAGCCCGGCCTAGAATGACATACACAGACAGGATTGTCTGCGCTACTCTTCTCCACTAGCCCGACACTTTTGCATTCTTATCAGGGCTTTTCTCTAGGAGGCGCACTTCGCGTTGGTTTCCGGAGGTGCCCTTCAGTAATTCTTCTTCATCCCAAGAAAAAAGGAATTTTACGGAAAAAACGCCACCCATTCTGGCTCTCGGAATCCCACCAGTCCGCGTCCATCATCTGCCAACAAAAATGGTCGCTTGATTAGCCTTCCATCGGAGGCCAGCAGGGCCAGAGCTTCCTCATCACCTAGTTCAGGCAACAACTGCGCCAGATTTCTCTCCCGATACTGAATCCCCGAAGTATTAAACAAGCGACGGACATTGCCATCGTAGTTTTTCAGCATTCGACGGAGATCGGCGAGAGACGGCGGCTGCTCGATGATGGAAACTTCCTCAAAGACGATTCCGTGATCATGCAGCCATTGCGCCGCCTTCCGGCAGGTGGAACATCGGGAATAGAGGTAAACACGCATGAGTCGATTTTATCCCATGAACGAGCCTTGTCTCAGAAAATCCCCGTACCCCGAGACCATACTTCGGATATCTTAAATAATTCTAAGGAAAATCCTTTGCGAATCGTATTGGAGGAAACGCGGTTACAGACTTCGGCTTAGCGAAGTACCGGGGCTCCTCTAAGAACTTTTCTGTGTCATGAATTCTCCCTCAGATTTTTCCTTTCGATCTCTAGGCACTGAGTTTCACTCTCATTCTGAAAGACTCAGTTCAGAGCCTTCGTCAGAGTCTGGAGATTCTTATCCGCAGCAAAATCCCGTTCGGAGCGGACTCCTCCTTCTCTGTCACGAGATCGCCTTTGAACTGCTGCGACGTTCCAGTGAAACACGGGATCCGGTATCAGCCAAACGCAGCATGATCCGAGAACTGATGCAATTTCTTCCCGACTGCGATGAACATCGTGCTCGGAGCCTGATGGAACTAGCGATCGAGTTGATTCATGTCAAAGTTCACGGGCGATTTGAGCGAAAGCTCCTCGATCTGAGCGAACTCATCATGCGGGCAGACAATCGCCTGCGGGAGGTCTCGAATAACTGAGGCGGCGACTCTGGTAGCACAGACACCTCAGTTCACCGCGACAGATGGGCCAGAGGAGGTGCAGCCTTCCTCACATCGCTTTTTCGTCGGTCGTTTCCTCCGGGGTCGCTTGTGATTCTGGAGTCGTCGCATCGTCAAGCACGATGCCTGCCTCAGCAGCGAAATCTGCGAGAGCCAATTCCTCAAGTGCCGACTGCTCTGTCTCCAGCCGATTCACCTCTCCGGTATCGATGCTATCGCGAGCGACCCGAGCGCGACCTTTCGCCTTATCTTTTTCCTCGCGGACCATTTGCTCCAGTCGATTCAGCGTATCACCTGATCCGCCGATCTTTCCTATCATGCCCGCGGCCATCTCGTTCAGTTCCGCCGTGGCTTTCGCGATGCGAGTTTGATCAATGTCACGCGACAGGGCTTCGATCTTTTCCTGCGCCGCTTTGACTGCTACCTGCTGGGCATTCTTCAGCTCCGAGTAGGTTTTCTCAGCCTCGGTCAGTGCTGTACTATTTTCCCCTTGCTCCTCCTTCAGCTTTTGGAGCTGCAAGGCATATTCTCCCGCCAATTTCCGATTTCCCGCCTTGATGTGTGCTGTGATTTTCGCGGTCAGTTCACGCATTTCCTTTTCTGCATTCGTCACCTGCGACATTAGACGCTCACAGAGTGCCGCGTGCGCAGCTAGTCCCTTATTGTACTCTGAAATCTGTTTCCGCAGATTCTCTTTCTCTAGTTCGAGAAGAGCTTCTGGATTTTTCTTTTCCAAGCCCGAAACAAAAAGGCCGAAAAAACCGCGAATGAGATTGGCAAGACGTGTGAACATAAGGCGATCTTCGCATGAAGCTGTCGGAATGCAAAAGCAGATTTGAAGAGGCTTTACCCGAATCAGTCGATCAAGATCACGCGAACGCGACTTGCGATTTCCCCATAAATCTGCGATGATCAGCGGGAATGAAGTCTGCCGTATCCACCACGCTCACCATCCTCGCGCTTTTCGTTACTCCGATCTTTGCTCGGACTTGGACAGAAGCTGGTTCTGGAAAGACTATCGAAGCTGATCTAGTGAAGATAGAAGACGGCAAGGCGCACCTGAAATTAGCGAATGGTCGGATCGCACCGGTTCCGATTCCGTCTCTCAGTCCAGACGACCAAGCGTACATTACGACACAGGAGAAGCAGATGGCCACTACGACGGGTTCTGCTTCGCAGTGGCCCAGCTTTCGAGGGCCCAAGGCAGACGATATTTCCCCGGATACGGGCCTTCTCAAGAAATGGCCAGACGGCGGACCCAAAAAGCTCTGGGTTTATGAGCAGGCAGGAATGGGGTATTCTGGATTCAGCATCGTCGATGGGAAACTCTACACTCAGGGAACTCGAGGCGATGATGTCACCGTGATCTGCATCGATGCTTCGACAGGCAAGGAAAAATGGGCGACCAAGGTCTCCAAGGATGATGGAGAAGGCTACAATTCTGGTTGGGGGAATGGCCCGCGCGGCACTCCGACATACTCCGACGAGCGCGTTTACACGCTCGACCCGAAGGGTGTCGTGAGTTGTCTCGATGCGAATGACGGAAAAGTCGTTTGGCAAAAGAATTTGCTCACTGATTTTGGCGGAGAAATGGGCGGCTGGGGATACGCCGAATCGCCCTTAGTGGATGGATCGCATGTGATCCTCGCTCCCGGCGGAAAGAAGGCGGGCATGGTAGCACTAGATAAGGTGACCGGTGCCACGGTGTGGGAAGCGAAGGAACTGACTCCTGGGAAGGCCGAGTATGCATCGATCCTCGTCGCGGAGATCAATGGAGTGCGGCAATATGTGAAATTGTTCGAACAGCAGCTTGTCGGTGTGGCAGCTGCTGATGGACGCGTCGTATGGTCTTCTCCTTGGGAAGGGAAAGTGGCGGTGATTCCGACACCTATTGTTCGGGGCAACGAAGTCTATATTTCCTCGGGTTATGGGATCGGATGCAAGCTGATCAAAATCGACGCGGACAACAAGCCATCGGATGTATGGCAAAATAAAGCGATGGTAAATCACCACGGCGGCGTCGTTTTGGTGGACGATCATCTCTATGGCTTCTCCGACGCTAAGGGGCTGATTTGCCAGAATTGGAAGGACGGCGAGATGGTATGGAATGAAAAGGGTCAATACACCCTGAAGGGCGCTGTCCACGTCGCCGACGGACACCTTTACGCACTAAATGAAGACGATGGTACCGTAACCCTCGTAAAGATCGATCCGAAGGAATACAAACAGGATGGCCAATTCAAGCTGGAGCCGCAGAGTGCCAATCGCCATCCTAAAGGAAAGATTTGGACGCATCCGGTCGTGCTCAATGGCAAACTCTATCTGCGGGATCAGGAATACATCGTCTGTTACGACGTAAAGGGCTGAGAATCGCCTAATTCGCCTTTTCCGAAGCCGAAAGGTCTCTGGGAGACACTTGGCGTAACAATTCTTTCCCCAAGAGATGGAAGCCGATGAGTGGGGAGAGAATCTTCCGCGAGTAATTCTATTGCGAAAAAGGAGGCCCGCTTGGTGGGCATGGCCACTGATTCTGCTGGCACTAATTCCCCTCGACACTCTGTTGACACCGTTCATCGGGAATACCGATGCAGATCAGAAATCTGAGTCGATTCAGGACGAACGAGCCTCCTTGCTGCTCCTGAAGCTACAGTCTCAGGTGCTGATCGCTACAGGGCAACTCGACGAATCACTCACACGGGAACATCTGGAGAGTCTCGCAGAAAACGCAAAAGGCGAAAATGAGGTCGCCGCTATCGTTCTTCTGGAGAACTTTCTTCTACCTTCGCTCGATCATTCTCCGGCAATTGGAAAGTGGATTCAAGGACATCCCGGAGGATTTGCGGCTGAGGTAGCCGCCGACTCGGTGAAGCAAGGGATCTCTGACGAGATGAGAGCCGAGTGGGCAAAAAAGCTCGGTTGGTTCGCCGATCTGGCTTCTGCTACTGCTCAATCTTCTTCACCTCGGGCGACGGAGATCCGGCTGAGGGCACTGATGATCACTGGAATGATGGGGCTTCTCTTCTTCGCTGTCTGCGTCGGGGTTCTCACCGGATGCATCCTGCTCGTCATCCATCGGCGATTCCTTCGCAATGGACGACGGAAAAACTCCTTTGTGCCACGCCCCGAATTCTCAGGCACACTCCTCGAAAGTTTTTCTCTCTATCTCCTTTTCATGACTTTAGGTCCAGTGTTCTCCATCTGGATCGGATTCTGGGGAACGGTCGTCGGATTTCTCGCCTCTGTGTTCATTCCCATCCTCTGGGCATCGTGGCGGGGGCTTCGGTGGCGAGAGTTCCGTGTCCTCACTGGACTGAATCGTGGTCAAGGGGTCTGGCGAGAAGTGCTGGCGGGCGGGATTGGCTACCTCGGCGTCATGGCTATTGCAACGATAGGAATCGGGATGACTCTTCTTCTCTCCTGGATCGGTGAGTCTGCGATTCAGGGATTTCATCATATCGTCGGCGGAGAAGCCAGTGGAGAACCTCCAGGGCCAGAGATTCACCCTATCGTAGGCTGGCTCTACGACAGTAATTTTTGGATGAAATCCGTGCTTCTACTTCTCGCCGCAGGATACGCCCCCTTGGTGGAGGAAACATTTTTTCGAGGTGCTCTCCAGCGTTATTTCCGCAGTCGCTTCTCCTTTCTTCCTGCCGCTCTCCTCACAGGACTTATCTTCGCGGCCCTCCATCCTCAAGGCTTTTACGCAATTCCTGCTCTCGCTGCGATCGGATTCGGCCTGTCGCTCCTCCGCGAGTGGCGTGATTCCCTAATCGCCTCCATGACGGCTCACGCAATTAATAACGGAATTCTAGTTGTCATACTCTGGAGTTTTGCTTAAAAACTTCAGACTTCAGGAACGAATCGACTTTTTAACAATCTAATTTATGAAAAATCATTGATTATTTAAAACGACAAGGCATAATATCTTTTCTATAATATTTAGAATTCGCACTTTCTCCTTCTTTGGGGCATTCCCTGTTGAAAGATCGGTGCCTGACACTGAATCCATTGATAGAAACGATTGTTATGTCCTTCTCGTTCCGAAACATTTTCTCTCCCGACGACCAAAATCCCAATCCCGGTGCTGACAGCGGCGAGTCTTCGGAATTCCCTTCATCACTGGAGCGAGGGAATCCCTCTCCTCAACCAGCTCCGATCAAAACCGAAGTGCACACTTTCCTTGTCAGCGAACTCTTACCCTATATTCCGAAGGCAATCGCCGCGCAAAGCGGGATTCCGATGGATAAGGAAATCGCTGTGCCGCTTCCTCTGGATGGATCGCTCGATGTCCGACTCTCTTCGATTTTCGGTGCGTGTCCTGAGTTGTTCGCTGCAGAAATCACCCCTTGGAATGACTCGGTAGTGACGCTGCCACCGCGCTTGGGTCCGAGTGTCGAGTCCGAAACAGCTCCGCAGTCAGAAAAATCGGGTTTCGCAAACAGCTTCTCTCAGAGCGGAGGAGAGGGCGTCGCGGCTTTCTGGTCTCCGGTGACTCCAAGCTCTGATACGAACGTCTTTCAAGGAAAGCCTTCCGAGAAAACAAGCGATTCGAAGCAGGAGAATCAACCCTGGTCGGGAGGGAACTGGTCTAGCGGTCTCCTGCCTGACACGCCTTCCTCCTCGAAAGATCAGCCGACGGCACAGTCCCCCGGCTTTTCAGGAGGCGCGAGTGCCTCTGGTGATGCTTTTCAAACTGCTTCTGAAAATACCCCCTTCTCTTCGCTTTTCGGCCATAGCTTCGCAGCGCCGACTCCCGCGCAGGAGTCAAAAGGTGAAGCGAATCCGAAAGAAAATGAGGCTGCGAGTGTGTTTGGAAATCCATTTCAGGCAGCGGAAGGCTTTTCGACCCTGTTCTCCCAGCAGCGAGTGGAAGACCAATCCATCCCGTTTCCCAATACCGAGATCCAGCCTGAGAATCACCCGCAGGAAGTAGAGGAGGAACCTGAAGGCGTCTGGGGTGCGATGTTCCGTGGGATTGATTCGCAAACAGAAAGTGCTGCCGCAAAGGATGCGAATCCTCCCTACGCCAGCATTGGAAATCTTCTCAAGCAAACCTCTACAGCCGAGAGCAGTGAAGCGAATCAGCCAGCAACTCCCGTGTCAGAAACTAAATTTGCCGGCTTCACTGCCCCATCATCGATTCCATCGACTCCGGCGAACTCGCTCTCCGCTCCCACTGACGCGATGGGTTCTCAGAAGTTCGATCCGTTCCCCTCTGGCAACGATTCAGCCCCTAGCTCCTTTCGCTCAAGCTCATCTGCGGCTACTGAGCCTAATCCCATCCCTGCGAATCCGTTTCAGGCAGCACCAGCGACTCCGCCGACCTTGCCTCCTGACAGCGCCTGGACAACTCCCACAGCGACTCCTCTAGAAAAAGCCAATCCCTTTGAGGCGTTTGGCAATGCTTCGGATTCTTGGGCAGCGCCTGCTGCGAACACGCCTCCCCCGCTGCCCGTCGCGTCCGAAACCCCTTCAACCGATCAGACACCCGTCTTTCACGGATTTGAACCATCAAGTACTACTTCTGTCCCGGATGCCCAGCCAACTGCACTCGCAGCATCTGCAGCGCCCTTCGCGAAGACTGAGGTATCTAAGGAGAAATCCTTCACTTCACTCGATTCCGAAGGCAAGTCCTCTGTGTCGAACGAGAACCCTGTATTCTCCGGCTTTTCACAGCCACTGGAGCAAGTTGTCCTCCCCCCAGCAGAGGAGCAGACTCCTTCGGCACCAGAGCCGGAAGAAGCGACTCCATCGCCAGCCATTGCTACTGCCACGAATGGATTTACGGCGCAGGAGCCAACATTCACTTCAGAAACTCCAGTCACATCCGTGGAAGCCTCCCTTCAGCCTCGCACGCCTGTGCTCACCACCGCAGCGCAAAAGCAGGAAGAATCGAGCTTTGCGATCGAGAATTCATCGTTCGTCTCCGACAGTCGATCCGTAGCGCAGACTGAGACTCTTCACCCGTCCTCCTCTGCATCACCTCGAGTCAGGCCGAACGCAGACGATCCAGATCGCGATCTCGAATTGTGTGCAATTTTCTCGACCAGCGAGCGATTTACTCTAGCGAAAGTCGCCAGAAAGGTGGTCAGTCTTCAGGGGATCGAGAGCTGTTCCCTGTCCATCCCTGGCCAATTCGTGCAGGCATCGCGAAAAGAGGAAAGTCGATCCAGTCAGGAAGCCCGAGAGATGGTCGCCTCCCTGCGGAACTTTGCCAAATTTGCCGGGCTAAAGGACGCACATACCTTTACCATGCAGACGGATCAGGGTGTTGTCAGTGTCTTTCTCGACGGTGAATCCTGTCTCACCGTTCAGCATTCATCCACGAGCTTCGCTCCTGGAGTGCGGGAAAAGCTGATCTTAGTCTCGCGCTGTATCGCCCGACTTCAGGATTAATCCATCTCCTGACCATGGCTCTCGTCCGAAAAGACCGACGCGAAGTCCAATTCAAGATCGTGTACTGTGGTGCTCCTGGAGGCGGAAAGACTACCAATTTAGAATACATCCGCCACCGTCTCGATCCCGCATTGCGCGGCGACTTGATATCGATTTCCACCGAAGGCAGTCGCACGATCTGCTTCGACTTCTTGCCCATTCACGAAACTCTGATTGCCGGCTATCGTACCAGATTCCAGCTCTATACGGTACCGGGACAACGGGTGCTCGCTCAAACCCGGCGCTCCGTGCTGTCGGGAGTGGATGGAATCGTCTTCGTAGTGGACTCGATCAGTGATCGCTGGGAGGCGAATCTGGAGGCTTGGCATGGGTGTCGCCAGGCACTGGAGGAAAATGGAATGCATCCCGAGGCCGTCCCTATCGTCTATCAATACAACAAGCGCGATCAGCCAAATTCGCTCCCTCCCGAGGAGCTGGACGAGCGCTTTGGCGTGCGAGGGCCTGCCTTTCTCGGATGCGCTGCTACCGGTTATCAGGTCTTCGCAACACTCGACTGGATCACCGGAGAAGTTTTACGGCGATTCCATGCTTCCCTTTCTCCTGAAATTTCCGATACTAGGAAAGAAGAATCGAAACGATCCACTGCGAACGCTGAAGGAATCGCCTGCGTGTAAGGACAATCTTTCGCCTAGGCCAGCCACTCTGCCTTCACTCTCGGAACGCTTTGGGGAAAGAACTACTACGCAACATGGAAGAAACAGAACCCTATCCTTCAGGTGGAATCGACCACTCCACAGCGATGCCCTTGGAGATCGATGAGCAAACTGCCGTTGCTGCGGACGATAGACTGCGAGAATTCGCTCAGGACGCAGATCTGGACATCTCTCTGATCGTTGATCGCAGTGGCGCATTGGTAGCCGGCATCGCCAGCGACGCGAATCTCCCTGTTGATGTGATCTCCGCGCTCGTCGCCGGAGCCAACGGGGCCATGCGCGCCCTGAACTCTCAGGTGGGGGGGAATGGATCGATGGAGAGCCTCCACTTCGGCGGCAATCGACTCATCTACCTGCGCGAAGTCGCAGAACGCTTCGTTCTGGTCGCAGTTGCCGAATCGACTCATCCGGCAGGCTTGATTCGCGAGAAAGCTCTGTCATTGGACTCCGTCCTTTCCGATCTGCTCGCGAATGTCGTCCCCAAAGCCCCGCCCACACCGGGAATCACGATGAGGTCGACACGAAAGCCGATCAAAGCAGAGGATCGCGAATCAGAAATTTACGTCTCATCCGAGTCGTTTCCCGAGAAAGCGAGCGCCTTGTCATCTGAGGAAGTGGTAGAAACGCATCCTGAACTAACGATTGATACATTACAACAAGAGCAAATCGATCCCCCCGAGGTAAATTCAGCACAGGACGCGGCGGACGAAATTCCTACCGAGATTCCTAGCGAAATTCCTACCGAGAAAAACGACATTCCTCCCCTACCGGAGCTCTCCGCACCGGATGAGCCAAAGGAAATTCTCGAATCTCTCGATTTCGGCGAACCTGAAATCATCGTCGAGACTACCTTTCTTCCGATTGGGAGCGGTCATGTAACTGACTTTCCATTGAACAGAGATTCTGATTCCGAGGAGTCACCTCATCCACTGGCAGCGACTCCTATCCCGGACGAAGAGGACACTTCGATCACCGCATTTCCGGAGGATCATACACCGACTGAATCTCACGATGCTATCCCGGAAATGGTGCAGCCCTCCCCCCCTCCTCCGACGATTTCTCCTGAGCCGGAGGCTTCTGTTTCGGAGGCGCTTCCTCCGGAGGAGTCCATTTCGAGACCAATTCCTTCTGTTGGTGACGTATTCCATGAAGCAGGAGTCTTCGAAATTGCTGACGAAGACTCTAACGAGGAGGACGAGGATGACGAGGAGGCATGGGATAGAGCCGTCAACGAAGAATCTCAACCGTCATCAGTTCTCCCGACCACCGATCCACCAGTGATCGCGGAAACACTCATTCCCGCGACGGAATCGCTGCTCGAGTCTCCTAAAATTCCCATTCCTTCACCCGATCTGATTGCCGCAGTTCCTCCGATCCTTCCCTTTGTGGAAGCAGCGCAACAGAAGCCCTCTCCAGTCTCAGTGCCACCTCTCCCATCGCCGCCCCCTCTCCCCCCTCAATTCGAGATCGAAATCGACGATAGGCTTGACGATACGGACGATCCTGAATTCCCCGATCAGTCAGCTCGCGAAGAAGGCTTGATCATCGTCACAGAGGAGGATCTCAGGAGCGAGGGAATCGAACAAGCTCAAGAATCCGCACCCGAGTCAAAATCAACTCTGGAACCTGAACCAGAGCCCGAAGTCCGCATTTCCGGTCCCTTTTACTTTTGATTGTCCATGGTGAGATACCAGAGGCGAAAGCATTGTACTGAGGATTCTTATTTTCGCTTTTACCAGAATCCACCTCTCATTCTCCTCGGGTACGATAGCGGGCGGGGGTGGTGCCAGTTTCAGAGCGAAAGGCTCTGGTGAATGCGCTCTGGTCGTAGAAACCTAGTTCGGCGGCGATAGTTCCGACGGTCAAGTCCGTCGTCAGCAACTCGTGACGAGCGACGCGCAGCCGCTGACGAATCAGATAGCGCATCGGGGATTCTCCTAAATGATGGCGAAAGACTCGGGCAAATTGTCGCTCAGACAGGTGACACAGCGCCGCGAGTTCTGCCGTGGTCACTGACTCGCGAAAATTGATGTGCAGATGTCTCAACGCGGGTTCGAGTTGGGAAAAGGGGCGAGCCATACCGCCGACTTCGTGCACGTCGTAAAGCGTCATCGCCACGCCGCAAATCGTCGCAAGCTGATCGCGGAGTGGAGCGACTGAGACGACGTACCAGTTCAGCGTTCCGGCGATGTCGGGCACCATTTGCGAGTAATAGGTGTGCGGTTCTCCACTGTTCATGACCCGCTGATCCTCTTCGACGAAACTCTCTGCTAGAGACCGGTTGAAAAAGTCGGCATCCGTTTTGCCCAGCATTTGCCATTCGTGTTCGAGATTAAAAATCCGCAGTGTTCTCGCATTGGCGCGGACGAAGCGGCTTTGCTTGTCTTTTGCCAAAAAAGCAATGTGCGGTAGAGCAGATAACAAGGTCGATAGCTGCAGGCCCTGTCCGATTCGAACAAGAAATTCATGTTGAAAGGCGAGGGCTTTCGATTTTTCCGCATTTGCGCTCATGGCTGAAAAATACCAAAGAATGACGCTGACCGCCAAGCCGTCTTTTGAGAATCGCGTCTATCCTGTCAAGCGATGAGCAAAACTGTGGCGATCTTTGGAGCAAGCGGGAAGCTGGGGCGGCGTGCGATCTCGTTGTTGGCGGACCGTGGCTTCTCTGTTCGCGCTCTGGTGCATCGCACTCCGATCAAAGATGAGAGCGTGACTTCGATCTCCGGCAGCATCACCGATCTAGCCGCAGTGTCCGAGACGGTACGGGGTGCTGACATCGTGGTCCAGATGGCGACGACGAAGGAAGATCCGACGACTTTTTTCGATGTGAGCGTGAAGGGAACCTTCCATGTGCTGGAAGCCTGCCGTACGGCGAAGATTTCCCAATTTCTTCTGCTCGGCGGCGATGCAGCCTACGGCATTTGGTTTTATCCCCAGCCCATTCCAATCTCCGAATCTCATCCGCTGACGGCGTATCCCGGCTACTATGCCTTTTCAAAGGTGATGGAAGAAACGATGGCCTGGCAATACGCGACGCAATATGGCCTTCCTGTCACGGTGTTGCGGTCTTCCTGGGTCTTTCAGGACGACGATCTCCTGCATCATTTTTCGCTGCTGCGCAATGTCGATCCCTCCGAACCAGGGCACGGATTTGGAGAGATCGACGCGCATCTTTTATCGCTGGTCCGGGAGAAAAAGGAGCACATCCCGCTGCTGCTGGATGCTCAGGGTGCTCCGCTGCGTCGCCACATCGTCCACATCGATGACGTGATGCAGGGCTTCGGTCTGATGCTCGACAATCCGTCCGCGATGGGGCAAGCTTTCAATATCGCTGCGCCCGCTGCCTTCGATTATCGAGTGGCCGCCGAATACCTGTCCAAACAACTCGATCTGCCGATCGCCGAAATTCGCTGCCCCAACTATCATCCTTTCGAAATCGATATCTCCCGCGCTCGCACTCTCCTCGGCTACGCTCCTGAAAACGACTTCTTCCGCATGGCTGACCGAGCGATCCAATCTCTTTGAAATCTCTTTTTTCACCTCAACTTCATCCATCCAACTTGTTCC
This sequence comes from Verrucomicrobiales bacterium, assembly GCA_039806885.1. GTDB lineage: Bacteria > Verrucomicrobiota > Verrucomicrobiia > Verrucomicrobiales > DEV007 > Arctic95D-9. Next base: position 16,564 of record JBDHQE010000008.1, on the reverse strand, counting down.
TACCCTCATGCGCACTTTCCATCATATCGGACTCCCCACAGATCAGAGTCAGCCTGGCGAATTCTTCGTCGAAGCGACTCGAGTCTGGGTCACAGACCCTCGCAAGCACCCCTACAGCGTCGAGTTTCTCCGCTTCGAATCGGACAGTCCCGTCACGGGGCCCGTGCGGGATATGCCACACGTCGCCTACCGCGTGGATGATATCCACAAGGCCATCGAGGGCCAAGACGTGATCCTGCCGCCTTTTGAGCCATCGCCGAATTTCGTCGTCGCTTTCCTGAGAATCGATGGAGCTGTCGTGGAATACATGCAGTTCGAACGCGAAGAGGACCTGCCCTGGTGATCGCCTGTTTTACACTCAATTAATTCCATGAATCTCAACGGAAAAACTATCCTCGTCACCGGCGGCACTTCTGGTATCGGAGAGGCCTGCGTTCGACATTTTGCCAGTCTCGGCGCGAAGGTCGTGGCGGCATCGAACCAGCGCGAGCGTGGCGAGGAGCTAGAACGAGAAATGCAGGCCCTCGGACAAAAACTGACCTTCGCCTATACGGATGTGGCCGACGAGGCCAGCGTGAAGGGGGCTGTCGATCTGGCGCTATCGGCCTACGGACGCCTCGATGGGGTTCACTGCAACGCCGGAGTCTGGGGCAAAGGCAAGGCCACAGACTTCGATGAAGCTGCTTGGGAAAAGTTGATGGGCGTGAACGTGAAGGGTGTCTTTTGGACGGCCAAACACGCGATTCCCGCGCTGGAAGCCAGCGGAAATGGCGTTTTTCTCGTCACGACCTCCGTTGCCGCCTTCGTCGGGTTCCCGGCTCATGCGCTCTATTGTGCCTCGAAGGGAGCGCTGGAATCTCTGGTGCGCTGTCTCGCTGTTGATCACGCGGGAAAGGTGCGCGTCGTGGGGATCTGTCCGGGCACCATCGACACGCCCATGCTCGCAGCCACCTGCGATGGCTGGGACAAGCCAGTGGGAGAACTCTATGCCGAAGTCGCCCGCCGCATTCCCGTCCGCCGTCTGGGACAGCCCGAGGACATCGCCCGCACCGCCGCCTTTTTGCTCACCGATGAAGCCGGTTACATCAACGCCACTTCCATCGTGCTCGATGGAGGGACCATGGCTCTGCCACCTTGGTGAGCGAGTGTTTTTGCCCTGCTCTGTTCGATCATTTCAAAAGAAAGCTCTGTTGATCAAATGAAAAAAGTAAAACATGCCATCCTCGGTCTCGGCTGGTTCGGAGAGAAGCACTGCGAGGCTCTCTCTGCGATCCCCAATGTCGAGATTGCCGCCCTTTGCACCCGAAATGACAAGCGGCTCGCGGAAGTCGCCTCTCGCTTTGGTGTCGCGAAGACATACACCGACTATCACGCCATGTTGGCCGATCCGGAGATCGAGTCCGTCAGTATTACGACGATGTGGGATCAGCACGTCGAGCCGACCGTCGCGGCGCTGAAGGCGGGCAAGCATGTGTTTTTGGAAAAACCTATGGCGTCCACCGTCGAGGACTGTGATCGGATCGTCGAAGCTGCGAACGCCGCCAGTTCTCACTTCATGGTCGGCCATATCTGCCGCTTCAATCCGCGCTATGCAGCAGCGAAGGAGGCTGTGGACGCGGGACGCATCGGACGCATCGTCTCGATGTATGCTCGACGGAATCTTCCCGCCTGGGTGGGGGCGACCGTCCTCGACAAGATCGGCCCCATCATCGGCGATGGCGTCCATGACACGGATCTGATGTTCTGGATCAGCGGATCCCGAGCGGTCAGCGCCTACGCTCAGACCGTTCAGTGGCGCGACCACGTGTATCCCGATCTCGGTCAGGTCATGTATCGTCTGGAAAATGGAGCTTCGTGCATTCTCGAATCTGTCTGGTGCCTGCCGGACACCACTCCCTTCCAGATCGACGAGAGACTGGAAATCGTCGGAACAGAGGGTTCGATCTCCATTCACGACACTCACCCGAACCTGATGATCGTTGACAAAGATGGGGCTCGCTGTCCGGACACGACCTACTGGCCGATGCAGCATGGACAATTGCGCGGAGCGCTGCGCGACGAATTAGCCTATTTCATCCAAGGAATCGCCGACAGCGTGCCGCCTGTGGTCATCAGTCCGGAAGAATCTCGGGAGGCGGTTCGCGCCTGCCTCGCCGCCGAGGAATCGGCCCGCACAGGTCAGGTGGTAAAAATCTGAAATACTAAAACAACACATGAGAACACTCCTCTCGATGCACCGTATCGGCTTTCTCTCACTCGCAGTTTCCTTCTCCATGACGTCAGCTTGGGGACAGGAAGAGCAGAAGGAGAAGCCCGCGCCGAAGCTAGGCGACACGCATCAGGCAGATCTCGGCACCTCTGTTTCGCTGGAGGTCGTCTGGATTCCGGCGGGAGAGTTTCTCATGGGTAGCTCGCCCAAGGAAAAGGCTTGGGCCACGGGAATCGAGGGAGGAGCGACTCCTGGCACCTCGCGGGAGTCCTACGAAGGCGAAGCTCCGAGGAAAACGCGAGTCGCTCAGGATTTCTGGATGGGGCGCACCGAAGTCAGCGTGGGTCAATTCCGACGTTTCGTCGAAGCGACTGGTTATGTGACCGACGCCGAACAGCCGAGCGGACAGACGCAGTGCTTCGATGAGGCCTGGGATGGTTATCATCTTACCACGGAGGTCACTCATCCATGGAAGTCCATGTCAGGCAAGAGTTGGCGCGATCCGAACTGGGCTTTCCCCAACGATGATTCGTATCCCGTCGTCTGCGTCAGCTACCGAGATATGTGGGCCTTTTGCCATTGGCTGACCGAGCACGAGCGTACGGCAAAGCGCCTCCCAGAGGGCTTCGAATACCGTCTGCCGACGGAGGCGGAATGGGAATACGCCTGTCGCGGGGGAAGTCAGGAGAGTCAGGCCTTCTGGTGGGGGAATGAACTCGAAGAAGGTCAGGGAAGACTGAATATTTCCGGCCTCGATCTACTGCCAGGTCGGACGAAATCCTGGCCCTTGGCGAAGGCTCCTTGGCTCGATGGTTATCCCTTTGTCTCCCCCGTGGATCACTACGGCGAGCGAGGACGCAACGGTTTCGGACTCGCCGATACTTGTGGCGGAGTCTGGGAGTTCGTCGTCGATCATTTCGACCCCACGGGAGGACATGAGGAGATCTACTACGAGGATCCCGCACAGCGCATCGTCTCCCGTCCCGTTTGCAAAGGTGGCAACTACTTCGATGTACCCGGCAACGCCCGCAGTGCGGTGAGACTGGGCATCAGGAACATCACCTATTCTGATTCTCGCGATGGATTTCGTGTCTGCCTCGGTCGTCCCTTGCCAAACGGAGGCCCCGATCTAAAGGCTTCGTATCAGAAGCTGATTTCTCAATGATTCCCTTTATGAAAAATACCCTGCACTCTCCTCTCGCTTTGCGAACGCGCTGCGCTGGTCTTCGAGCCATTTTTACGCCCTTGACCATCTTGGGACTCGTACTTGCATCCGGCCCCTCAATCAGTCAGGCCGCCGATTGGGAACCCGTAAAGGTCCCTGGAGCGATCTCCGCCGATAGTCCCGTCTGGCTGCGCTGCTGGGTGAAGGCAGACAATAGCTTTTTCAACAAGCACGAGCGGAATCTCTTTGAGGAGTCGGTTGGGTTCCATTTTAACGCCCTTCCCGGTGCGCATGAGGTCTGGATCAACGGAGTCAAAATCGGCAGCGGAACAGATGCCGTTTTTCAGCGCTACAAAGTGCCCGTCGGGACGCTGGTGAAAGACGAGTGGAACGAGATCGCCGTGCGCACCGCACCAGTCGAGGGCAAATCCGGATTCCGTGACAAAGCGCCTTTCATGATGACTTACTTCGTCGAATGCGTGTTTGAGGGCGACTGGGAACTTCTGCGCAGTTCGGACTATACCCCTGGCAAGGCTCTTGCGGAAAAGCCGGCCCGAGCCACCTTCGAAGATTTTCATCAGTCGAATCGTGTTCTCGGTCGTGCCGAGCAGGTTCACGGCCCCAGCCTCCCGCCCGCTGAAGCAGCCAAAACATTCACTGCCACCGACCATCTGAGAGTTGAGCAGATTCTGCATGAACCGGAAGTAACACAGCCCTTCCACTTCAGCTTCGACGCCCGTGGCCGACTATGGGTAATGCACTCGAATCAATATCCCTATCCCGCCGGGCTGAAAATGCTCAGTCGCGACCACTTCTACCGCGCTCACTACGATAAAGTGCCTGCCGCCCCTCCTCACCACGACAAAGGAGCAGATATCGTGAGTATCCACGAGGACACGAATGGCGATGGAAAATTCGATACGCACAAGGTCTTCGTCGAAGGCCTGAACATGGCCAACGCCGTTCTTCCCGGCAAGGGCGGAATTTGGGTGATGAATGCGCCCTATCTGCTCTTCTATCCAGACGCCGATGGCGACGACGTTCCCGACGGCGATCCTGTCGTTCATCTGGCTGGATTCGGCTTTGAAGACAGCCACTCCGCTGCCAACAGCCTCGTCTGGGGGCCGGACGGCTGGATCTATGGAGGTCAGGGGAGCACCGCCTCCTGTCGCGTCGTGCGTCCCGGACTCGACCCCGAGAACGACCCCGGCACCTACTTTGAAGGCTGCATGGTATGGCGCTATCATCCGACGACTCGTGCCTTCGAAATATTCTCCGAAGGCGGTGGCAATACCTTCGGGCTCGAATTTGACTCCGTCGGACGCCTGTATTCCGGTCACAATGGAGGCGACACCCGCGGCTGGTATTTCATGCAAGGTGGTTTTTATCGAATGCAGGGCGTCGATCCTGGCAAGTTCGGTCCTCCGCGCAATCCGTATGCCTTCGGTGAACTGCCTCACCTAGCGACAGAGGACAAGTTGGTGCGCTTCACTCACTTCGGAGCCTTCGCTGATGGCAGCGCCATGCCAGATCCGCTGAAAGGGGTGCTGATGGCACTCGATCCTCTGCACAATGAGGTCATCGCCTCGCGCTGGATTCACAGGGGGGCGAACTTCGAGACTCAAGACATCGGAAAAGTCGTGAAGAGCAGCGATCCCGCCTTCCGTCCTGTTTATGCAGCCAACGCTCCCGATGGTTCGATGTACATATCTGACATGTATGAGTTCTACATCGCTCACGGTCAGCATTATCAAAATCAGATCGACCCGACTACAGGCCGAATTTATCGACTCGTCGATCAAACGAAGCCGCTGGAGAAAGATTACTCGCTCGCCACGAAGACTCCCGCAGAGCTGCTCGACCTACTCGGCTATCCGAACAAATGGCATCGCCGAATGGCTGTCCGCCTGCTCGCCGAACGTGCCGATCCCGCCACTATACCGGGATTGAAAGTCCGTATTGCCGGATCCGACGGAACCGTGGCCCTTCACGCATTGTGGGCACTGTCTCAGATGACGGGATTGGACAAAGAAACCGCTCTGCACGGCCTCCGTCACAGCGATCCCTCCGTGCGGAACTGGACCGTCCGCCTGCTCGGTGACCAATACGGCATCCAGCGCAATCTGGGGCAGGCACCGGAGCGAAAAAAGGCTCTTCCGCTAGAGCTGGAGACCTTTTCCGCCTTGCTGGATCAAGCAAAATCCGAACCCGACCCCGAAGTTCGTGCACAAATGGCAGCCACGGCTCGACGGCTCGATATCGCTCAGGGTCTCCCCTTGCTCGGAGTTTTAGTCGGACACGACGAAGATCTGGAGGATGACTTTATCCCCATGCTCTGCTGGTGGGTGCTGGAAGCTCACCTGCCCGCCTCCGTCGATGAGGTGGTCGCCTTCTTCAAAGACCCCGAGCTATGGAAGAAACCGATTCTGCGCGAGCAAATCCTCCCACGCGTCGCTCGTCGTCTCTCGATGGAGGAAAAGCAACAGGATCTAATCCACCTCTCTACCCTCTTTCAGCTCGCTCCCGATGCAGAGGCTGCGAAATTCCTGCTCCAGGGCTTCGAGGAGGCCTATCGCGGACGGACAGTGACCGGTCTGCCGGATGCGCTGATCTCCGCCATGGCTAAGGCGGGAGGCGCTCCTCTCGGCATTCGTCTGCGCCAGGGTGACCCGGCAGCTGTGAAGGAAGCTCTCACCCTGATCGCCGATCCCAAAGCGGCTCTCGATGAGCGTCTGCGTTTCGTTCGGAGCTTTGGCGAACTCAAAAACAACGAAGCCGTACCCGTTCTTCTAAAAATCGCCGAGACCAATGGAGATACCGAGCTGCGCCGAGCTGCCTTCTCCTCCCTTGGTGCCTATGATACACAAGAGATCGCTGAAAAAGCGCTCACTCTGCTCCCGACGTTGCCTGCAGAGATTCGGCCTGCCGCTTTCACACTGCTCAGCAGTCGTCCAGCATGGGCGAGCCAGCTGGTGACAGCCCTAGAGAGCGGAAAACTCTCTAAGGATCTCGTCCCCGGCGACGTAGCCGATCAGTTGCGCTCTCATCCAGTGGAGTCCGTGCGCACCGTGGCCGCGAAGCTCTTCCCGCAGTCTCCCGCCGTCGATCAGGACTTTAATGCCACCATCGCTCGCGTTGAAGACGTGCTGAAGAAAAACAGTGGGAACCCCTATGCCGGAGAGAAAATTTTTGACCAGCGCTGCTCCAGTTGTCACACCCTCTTCTTCAAGGGGGGAAAAATCGGACCCAATCTGACCAATTATCAGCGTGATAACCTCGGCACTATGCTCATCAGCATCATCAATCCCAACGCTGAGATTCGCGAAGGCTTCCAGTTCGTCACGGTGAAGACGAAAGACGGTCGAACACTGGGTGGTTTCCTTCTTGACCGAGACAATCAGGTCACACTGCTCAGAGGACTCGACGGACAGGATCTCACCCTGCCAGCCTCCGAAATCGAGTCCGTGGATTCCATGGGACGCAGCATTATGCCCGAAGGCCTGCTGGAGGGACTCGACGACCAGGCACTGCGCGATCTTTTCGCTTATCTGCGAATTTCTCAGCCCATCAGTAAATAATCTCGTAGTTGTTATTACCTTCATTTCACCTCTGCCATGAACACTCCCCTTGACCGCCGTCGCTTCATCTCCCGCGCCATCGTCGCTTCTACCGTCGCAGCGACCGCATCTTCCGGGATTTCGTTGATCGGCGAGGACAAAAAAACACTGCGCATCGGTCTGCTTTCCGCAGGAAGCTATGGTGCCTCTTACACCGGCACTCCACAGCCTCGCACGCGAGGATCACACCACGGGACCGCATTTGCCACGACCTTTAATGGATTCGATGAGGAAAAGGCCAAGGCTTTTACGGGAACTTTCGTCCGTGCCACCAAGCATATCGACGGAGCCAAAGTGGTGAAAGTGTGGGACCCCAATCGCGACGATGCCGCCGCACTGGCCGACGTCTGCTCCATCCCCACGGTCGCCGACTCACCCGAAGCCTGTATCCAAGATGTCGATCTGGCCTTGATCGTCGATGACGGCAGCGGTGAACAATGGAAATACGCTGAAGCCGCCCTGCGCGCCGGAGTGCCCACATTCTGCGACAAACCACTCGCCATGAACGCGAAGGATGCGGCTAAAATTGCATCCATTGCGAAAGAGACAGGAACCAAATTCATGTCCGCCAGCAGTCTGCGCTTCATCCCCGATGTCCTGCAGATGAAAGAAGACATGCAGAAACTGGGCAAGATTCGGCTTTGTACCGTTACCGGACCTGGTGATCTGATTTACTATGGCATCCACGCTCTCTCCATGGCCTATGCCCTGCTCGGTCCCGGCGTCATCAGTGCGCATAATGTAGGGCGTGAAAATGGCAACATCGTGCGGCTTCGCCATCAATCCGACCTCGATATTTTGCTTATCGTAGGAGCTAGGGAATACATGAACGCAGGATTCTCGATCCAGCTTCATGGCGAAAAAGGCAGTCTGCGCGTCGAACCCAGCCTGAAAGATCTCTACACCTACCTTCTGGAAAACTTCCTCGATCTAGTTCTCCACGACAAGGTCACCGTCCCCATCGATGAAGAAGTCGAAGTCATCGCCGCCTTGGAGGCTGGGAGAGTCTCGCTCGACACGGGGAAAGAGGTGCTGCTGAAGGAAGTGATGTGATCCAGACATCTCTGTCTCAGCCTTCCTTTGATGAGCAGATTACAGACAGGAATGATTGTGCCACACGGAGTTTTGTCACGTCATGCCTTCCTCTAATCATCCCACGCTTCAATCTACCATCTACGATAAACTCGTGCAAAGCGCTCTGCGTACCATCGAAAACACCTTTCAAAAACGCTCTGCTACCCATCTTTTCTCCGGCCGCGACGGGTTCCTGCACACTCAATAAGAATCCGCCCATGCCGACGCTGACGATTGGGAGCTCGTCACCTAGACCATCATCTAGGCTCCACAGTCCCCGGACAGTGGCAACTCCAACAGTAGAAACAAGCGCTCCGCCTGATCCAATAGTAGAGCAGGCATCTTGCCCGCCTCTGCATAACCCACCACTCCTCATCAGAACATTGGCAAAAATCCATAAATATGGAAAGCTTCCTCAGTTGAAAACAACTCTCGAACTCCCTGACTCACTCTTCCGCGAGATCAAGGCTACCGCAGCTCTCAACGGAATGAAAATTAAAGACTTCGTAGCTGAAGCTCTGATGGAAAAGCTCAAATCCATCTCCTCAAGGCCACTGCCACTCCAGAAGCCTTGGATGCGAGGCTTCGGTGCGCTCGCCGATCTTCGGGAAGAAACACGATCCATCGTAGCGGACATCGAAGAAACCTTCGGCCAGATCGATAAAGAACATCGCTCATGATCCTAGATACCAATGCCCTTTCCGCCTAGGCCGATGACAACCCCGCCTGCCGTCCGGCCTTTCTTGAGGCGACACGATTGGCGGCTTCTCAAGAAAAAGGACGAACACATCCCCGAAACGCTCTTCGACGCACGAGAACTGGCAGGCGTTCTCAAGGACTTTGATCCCCAGAGTGATTCGGGCTCTAATTACTACGCCATCCTGCAAAACCTCTTCTTCGCCACACTCAACCAGCGCATGGGCAAAGATGGATGCAGCCAGTCCTATCGAGCCTTTGCGCTCGATGAAGGCTTTGTCAAAAATCGGAATACTCACGACGTCAACAACCTCTACCGCTACGAGCAGCTCTTTTCCATCGCCCCCGATGAGGTCATCGAGCTGTTCTCCACCATTCCCTTCCTCAACGGCGGTCTCTTCGAATGCCGCGATCACCCGGATTGGCTTGCTATCATCAAGGAGGAGGGCCGTGTATGAGTATGAGATTCCACTTCTATTGAAAACAACACCATCAACTCCAGCAAATGCACTCGTCCTGAGCTCGACCACAATTTAGATTGCCTGCGCTATTCTCATGACCTATCGACTCGCCCTTCTCTTCGGACTCCTGTCGCTCATCTCTTTCACTCTTCCTGCTGCGGATGATGATTTCGTAGAGGTCATTCAGCTCGATCCGACGATTCGCACGGAGATCGCCTACGCCACGACAGACAACTTCTGCAAGGAACAGCTCTATCCTGTGGCTCGATGCTTTCTTCGCCGTGCTGTAGCCGAAGCGGTAGTCGCCGTTCATAAAAGCTTGGCTAGTCGCGGCCTCGGGCTGAAACTCTGGGACGGCTATCGCCCGCACTCTGTGCAATATCTCATGTGGGAAAAGTCGCCCTTGCCTGGCTATGTCGGCGATCCTCGACTCGGGTCCAAGCACAATCGCGGAGCAGCTGTCGATCTGACACTGGTCGATCTTCAGACAGGAGTCGAGGTCGCCATGCCCACTCCCTTCGACGAGTTCTCTCTGCGAGCTGGTGCCACCTACACTCAGCTTCCACCCACAGCACTGGAGAACCGCGCCATCCTACAAGAAGCCATGCTGAAACAGGGATTCATGACCATCCCGACGGAATGGTGGCATTTCGATTTTCACACATGGAGAGATTTCCCTCTCGCCGACGTACCTCTCGAAAAGCTCGCTGACGAGGCAGATCGTGCTGTAGCAGAACAGAAATCAGAACTAGCCCGCTCCCATTGGCCTCGATTCCGTGGACCGGAGGGTCGAGGCATGGCCGCAGATGCCGATATCCCGCTGCAGTGGAGTGAAAAGGAAAATTTGAAATGGAAGTTGGATCTGCCCGGTCCAGGTTCTTCTTCCCCGATTGTCATCGGGGATAAAATCCTCGTCACCTGCTACTCTGGCTACGGAACCGAGGAAACCGCGACTGCGCAGCCTTCCGATCTCGTCCGACACCTCCTCTGTGTGGATCGAAAAACTGGCGTAGTGCTCTGGAGGGCGGACGAGCCTTCAAAACTATCGGAGGATGTATATGTCGGCTATCTGCCCGAACACGGTTACGCCAGCAGCACGCCAGCGACGGATGGTGAGCGCGTTTTCTGTTTTTACGGAAAGAATGGCGTCTTTGCTTACGACCTGAATGGAAAACGGCTCTGGTCCGCGCCCACGGGAACTCTTTCCTCCAAAGCACTCTGGGGATCGGGGAGTAGTGTGGTGACTCACAGGGGACTCGTCTATGTCAATGCGGGAGATGAAGCACGCTCTCTGATCGCCTATGACGCCTCCTCTGGCGCCGAACGCTGGCGGATGGAAGCTCCTATGCTGGAGCAGACCTACTCCACTCCAACGATCCAAGCACTCTCCCCCACCCGTACTGACCTAGTCGTGGCGATGCGTGGCGAGATTCGGGGACTCGATCCGATGAGTGGGACGGTGCGCTGGTTTTCCAAAATCCCCGTGGATGGAAATCTCTCCGGCAGCCCCGTCGTCCTATCGAACAGCCGTATCGCTCTGTTCGGTGGATTTCCCAGAATTCTCGGCACCGTCATCTCAGGTGGAGGTGAGGGAGATCGCAGCGCTGATGCTCTGGTGTGGGAAAGTCAGACGGCCAAGAGCTACCTGCCTATGCCTGTAGAATTCGACGAGCTACTGATGAATGTGAACGAAGACGGAATCGCCCTTTGCGTGAAAAGCAATACCGGCGAAATCCTCTATCGCGAGCGACTCGATCTTTCCAAATCTACGGGCAAAGGTTACGCATTCTATGCGTCACCGATTCTGGTGGGGAAGCATCTCCTGGCCGTCAGTCGTAGCGCCGGGACTTTCGTGATCGAAGTAGGACCCGAGTTCAAGCTCTTCGGAGTCAATCGGATCGAAGATGATCACACTCGCTTTCAAGCCACTCCAGCCGTGGCTGGCGATCTCCTAATCCTTCGCTCTGAGAAAGCGCTCTATGCCATTGGCAGATGACGAGGGGTGAATTCTGTGCTCTTCATTTCCCATGCGCATCGACTCTCACCATCACTTCTGGAACTATTCTGCCGAGGCCTATGGCTGGATAGGCAATTCGATGGCCGTTCTGAAGCGCGATTTTACTCCGGTGGATCTGAAGAAGAATCTCGATGAGGCTGGAATCGATGGCGTCGTGTCTGTGCAGGCCCGGACCGAGGAGGCTGAGAATGATTTTCTGCTTGGATACGCAGATGATCACTCTTGGATTCTCGGGGTGGTCGGTTGGCTGGATTTGACTGCAGAAGATGTGGAAGAAAAAGTCGCCCGATTCGCCGAGCACCCAAAAGCCGTCGCCCTACGAGAAGTGTTGCAGGGAATGAAAGATCGTGAGTACTGTCTGCGCGAAGATTTCAATCGTGGCCTCGCGACCCTGCATGCTCACGGACTCGCCTACGATTTGCTCATCTATGAAGATCAATTGCGTGCAGCTACGCAATGCGTGGATCGCCATCCCCTACAGCCCTTCGTACTCGACCACATCGCCAAGCCTCAGATCGGCGGTCCTGACGGAATCTCCCCTGCCTGGACGGCAGAAATACGAGATCTGGCGCGACGGGAGAACGTCTTTTGCAAGCTCAGCGGGATGATCACCGAACTCGTGCCGGAAATCACTCAGTGGACGCCCCATCTCATGCGTCCTTGGTTCGACGTGGTGCTGGAAGTCTTTGGATCGAAGCGCATTCTCTTCGGCAGCGACTGGCCTGTGTGTCTTCTTCGCGGTGGCTATGCGGAATGGGTTCACTGCGTCGAATCGTGGGTGAAAGAGCTTTCTCCAGATGAGCAGGCAGACATCTTCGGAAACAATGCACAGAGAGCATATAAATTGAGAATTTCCTGAAAATCGAAAGGAAACGCTCACAGGGAGTCGAACCCCCTAGCTTGGCGCATTTCCGCAGTGCGCAGCTCTTGCATCGGTGAATCCACCGCGTAGCTTTCCTCGCTTCCCCGAATTCTTTCTGATGAAACTCTCCGCATTAACTCTTTTGACCGTCGCCGCCAGCTTCTTAGCACTGCCAGCGTTCACCGCCGATCCAATTCCCGACGCCAATCGCGTGAACGGATTCGCCATTGGCTGCCAGGCCTACACCTTCAACCGCTTTTCCGTCTTTGAAGCCATCGAAAAGACCGCTGCCGCCGGAGCGAAGGTGATCGAATTCTATCCTGGACAAAAACTTTCGCCCGAAGCACCCGATACGAAGTGGAATCACGATTCGTCACCCGAGGTGATCGAGCAAGTGAAGGCGAAGCTGGCGAAGCACGGAGTCATCGCCGTAGCCTACGGGGTGGTCGCTCTCAGCAAGGACGAAGCCGAGTGCCGAAAGGTGTTCGACTTCGCGAAGACTATGGGAATTCGCGTGATCAACACGGAATCTGTGGATGCGATCGACACCTTTGAAAAGCTAGCGAAAGAATACGACATCAAGGTCGGATTTCACAACCACCCTAAGCGTGAGAACGACGCCAACTACAAGGTCTGGGATCCGAACTATATTTTGGAGATCGTGAAAGATCGCGACCCTCACATCGGAGCCTGCGCTGATACGGGGCACTGGATGCGCTCGGGACTGAAGCCGCTGGAGTGTCTGCGTCTCCTGAAGGGGCGTATCGTCAGCAGTCACCTGAAAGATCTCAACGGATTCGAGCGCTCAGCCCATGACATGCCCTACGGTCAGGGCGAGGCAGGAATGTCAGAGCTTCTCACCGAATTGAAGACACAGGAATTCGGCGGACCAATCTCGATCGAATATGAATTCAATTGGGAGAACTCTCTTCCCGAAGTCACCGCCTGCATCGATTACGTAAAAAATTGGAAGCCCTGAAGCGGCGGACAGTCTCTGGCGCATTTAGTTGATCATCTGAGACGAATTTTTCTTTCCATCTTCGACTCCACGAGGGAACATGAGGATATGGAATCGAGATCGTATTCTTTCTGGACAATTCTCTGCCACCTGATTCTCGCGTTTTCTCTCTCGACTGGTGTCTTCGCTGAGGTCGAGGGAAAAACGCAAATTTTACTCATCGGCGATAGCACCGCCGAGGGCAGTATTCCAAGAATCCTGAAACCGGAGGGACCACATCTGGAGACGATGATGGAACTGCTACTCACGGCCAATGGCGTGACGAAGCCCAGCCATGTCATCAATACAGCCCTCAGCGGAGAATTTATTCGTCGCTTCCTTGACACGGGACGCTACGCCAAAGTCGCTGCTGATCTGCCGGGGATCGACTGGATTTTTATTCGCTACGGATTGAATGACCGTGCTAAGCGTGAGAATTTCGCAGAAAATTTTCCGAAAGACTTTAAGGAACTGATCAAGCTGTTGCGCAAGGATCATCCCGCCGCTCAGATCGTCCTGATGACCGTAATTCCCTTCTCCAACGAAGAAGCAACCAAGGAAATCAACAATCTAGTCCGTGCTGTTGCTACGGAGGAGAAGCTGGAAGTTCTCGATCTAGAACCACGCTATTCTGCTGAACTCGAAAAGGGACCCAATATGCTGAACTACCGTCGCTTTCCGCTGGAAAAAGTGCCGAATGAGCTAAAGCCTCTCGTAGAGTCCCGTGTTCACAATGGTTCAGTGCTCGTGATGGACAACGAGCTGGATGCAGTCCTCGGCCATCTGCCGGGCTGGTTCAGTGATCGTCATCCGAATCTGGCCGGATACAATGTGATCGCAGATGAGACGATCAAATGGCTCGCCCCGAAGCTGAAGAAATAGCAGAGTCTGAATTCGCCCAAAACCTGATTGAATTCGTCGGATGCCCAATCCATCAAAAAGGACCTGGACCTCCTTGCGCAAACTCCCCTCGACTTCAGGGCAAGAAATCGAAGCTCCTGGAACGGAGGAGACAGAGTCGCGTGTGGTGAGCCACGAAGAAATCACCGTGTTCGAGGAATTGGAGCGATCAGTCATCGAGTCTGATCATCCTCAGGCATCACAAGACTCAGAATCTCCTGAACTCAAAGAGCACCGCAGCGATAGCGACGAGATTTTAACAGTGACTGAGGAAGTTGTTCGCAGTCCTAGGGTCGTACTCGTCGCTCATCCGATCCCGTCAACGGCACGCCTGATCCGTGAAACGCTTGAGCAATTCACTGGAGCCAAAGTGTATAGCACGGGAGATCCGATCCGCGCCTTTGAGTTGGCGTTGCAACATCGGTGCGTGCTATTCTTCCTTGCAATGCGGATCGGAGAGCTGAGCGGTCCGATGTTGTATGAGCTAGTCTCCCGGGCCTGTACAAGCGGGCGAGGTCCGTATCGTTACGTCCCTAGCGTCGTATTCGTGCGCGAGCGCGATGACCCCCGTCTTCCAGACTCTCTTGCGCGTGATGTGCGAGTGAAGGATGTGCTCGGAAAACCGATTTCGATCGAACGGATCCTCAACACAGTCGAAGGGATTCTGGAAGTCCACGATCCCACCCTGCGCGACGATATCGTAGGATAAGTGATTGAAGGCTTGTCCGTATTTCGCGGCGGTATCCGGAGCTTCCCTTAACTCACTCGCTTTTATCTGCGTCGGTACCTGCGGACTTCACCTCTCGGGTCAGCAGTAATCTATCCACCCACACAGCCTTGATCTGATCGGGATTTTTTGCTGGTGCGACCCACACGTAGCGCAACTCTCCAGGTTCGTGGACTCCTAGATCATAGAACTGGTAACCTTCCCCTAGTAATTGAGACACGCGGACTTGCTTGTGAGTGATAGCTTTCTTTGCCAATCCATCATAGATCCCACAAGTGAATGCCATGGTATCCGGTTTCACATCGGCGACTGGTTCCGTTCGTATCGCCAGTCGTACGCGCCACGCACTCTTGACTCCATCGCGCCCGACTCCACTGGCAGCTAGCTCAGGTGCATCAAACGGGATAGAGACGGCCCACTCGAGATGTTGGGTAGAGAATTTAGCGGCTACACCATCGCTCGCCTGTGAGTCCGGAGTGCTCGTGACCCAGGTACCTGCCTTTACGAGTCGAAAACCGTCATCCTGTATATCGTACCAATCTTGACGATCCAGCCTCGTAAGCTCTGGCGGTATGCTGGGTGCATGGCGAGCCGGCATTAGCATTTCTGCACGGAACGCCTCCAGCGTTTTTGATTCGGCGATGTGGGTGATCTTAGCAGCTTCTGCCGCATGAAAAAAGTGATCTAGTAACTCCTTCCCTTGGCGCTTAGGGTTCCAGTCTCTGTGAAAATGTCTCCACATGGGCCCACGCAAGATCAGGGTGTAATCTACCGGCAACCGACCGACTTGCACTCTTGCCAGCAAATCCTTATCACCACTCGCCACAGCTTTGGTTTCAGCCGCTCCCCATAGGCGATTCGCCTCTAGCATTCGCTCTGCCGTGATAAATTTGGAATCGACATTGGTGTAGCAGGTGAGGTGCGTGTCGGTTTCGTCCACAGCCTTGTGCATCAGATCAAAATACTGTCGTATTTCCGGAGCGGCAGGACCGTAATAAGCTGCCAAAAATTCATCGACGAGAGCATCCGTATCTGCATTCGGATTCGCCATCAGTTTGGCAAGTACCCAGTTTCGGAGCTCTTGAAATTCACCCCCAGGGGATTGATAGCTCCCTTGCTCGAATATACCCTTTACGCCATGAGCGGCAAAAAATGCGAGATTGGGCTGTAAGACACGGAAGTTAGGGTGCGGGAGGAGGTAGTGGCGAAAATTCGTCACATAATCCCATATATAAAGGCGCGAGCAGATTTTTGACCAAGCGCGTATGTCATCGGCAAAGTCCTTGTTGGGGCCGTCTCCCGCCAGAGGATGAGAGAAAGAGCACTCGATACTACAGAGACGGACGATCACGTTTTTCCTTGGTTTGACGAGCTTAGGAGCTCGACGCGACTTCTGATAGGCGAGGGTATCGATGGCGATGTCGGGACGCACCTTCTCCACCTGCTCTGCGACGGCATTAACGAAACGCAGCAATGGACCTGATACCACGCCACCTTCTTCCTCTTCGATCGCACGGCAGTTATCACATTCACACCAGCCACCCCAGTCATTTTGAGAGACAGAGATGATGGCGCGATGAGAAGCTGTTTTCGCCATTTCTATCACGCGATCTGTAACGATACGCAGGACGTCAGCCCATCTTTAACAGATGAAAATGTAAGCGACTATTAATCAGGATATTACGACTCAAAAAATTTCCTTCTGGCACTACTTTCGCTTACTTTTCGCTAAATCTTCATCTTTTTCACTCCGCCAGGGAGGGAGGGTAGTCGGAGTTTATCGTAGATTGCTTGCAGTTCAGGCTCGGCTTCCGTGGCCTGGCGGACGTGCAAAGTGCG
>JBDHQE010000177.1:0-7648 GCA_039806885.1 Verrucomicrobiales bacterium | reverse complement strand
TCGACGAGTGTCGAGTTCGATCACTGTAGCGCCGTTCCACCTCAGCGTTACTGGCTGAGGAAGTCAATTCAAACAGCCCGGGCGAAAGCCCGGTAGAAGAGGCTGCAGAGGCAGCAGAACGACCCTACACGGTGATCGATGGGCCGCCGCCAGTTCGCCAGTCTCACACATCAGTCCGCGAGTCCCTCACGTGCAACGGCGACAGCGTAATCGCGATTCAGCTTGGAGATCACATCCACACTAATCCCCTTCGGGCACACGGCCTCACATTCGAAGTGATTCGAACAGTCACCGAAGCCTTCGGCATCCATCTGGCGCACCATCGCGAGCACGCGCTGATCTTTTTCCTCCTGTCCTTGAGGCAGATTGTTGAGGTGATAGACCTTGGCACCGGTAAAGAGCATGGCGCTGGCGTTGCGACAAGCAGCTACGCAGGCTCCACAGCCAATACAGGTCGCGGCGTCGAATACCGCATCTGCCGTCTCTTTCCCGACCGGGATCGCGTTCGCTTCCGGTGCAGAACCAGTGCGCACATCGACGAAGCCGCCTGCGGCGATTACGCGATCCAGAGCAGAGCGATCCACCATCAGATCCTTGATCACCGGGAAAGCTCGCGCCCGGAACGGCTCGATCCAAATAGTGTCGCCATCAGAGAATTTCCGCATGTGAAGCTGGCAGGTAGTGACCCCAGTTTCCTTGCTATGAGGAATTCCGTCAATCGTCAGAGAACAAGCACCGCAGATGCCCTCCCGGCAATCGTGATCGAAATGAATCGGCTCCGCCCCGATCTCGATGAGTCCCACGTTCACGATGTCGAGCATTTCCAAGAAGGATGCCTCCTCGGGAATGTCTTCTGCCGCGTAGGTTTCGATATGACCGGTGGCCTGTGGACCGCTTTGACGCCAGACTTTTAAGGTAAGATTCATAGACGGGATCGAGATTGAGCGTAAAAATGACCGGATGAATTATTTGTAGCTGCGAACGCTCGGCGGAACTTCATCGAATACGAGTGGCTCTTTGTGCAGAACGGGGTCAACTCCTGGGCCCTTGTATTCCCATGCAGAGACGTGACAGAACAAGTCGTCGTGCCGCTTCGCCTCACCGGGATTCGTGTATCCGTTGCGGACGACATCATCCTCTTCTGTAAACTGATGCTCCTCGCGAAAGTGCGCCCCACAGCTCTCTTCACGGGTGAGCGCGTCGTGGCACATCACTTCGGCAAAATCCAGAAAATCAGCAACTCGCCACGCCTTTTCCAGCTCCATATTCATCCCATCGGCACGACCCGGAATGCGAACATCTTTCCAAAAGGCCTCCCGAATGCCTGGCAGCTTTTGCAAGGCTTCGCGCAGCCCGGCATCTGTGCGAGACATGCCACAGTTATGCCACATCAGCATTCCTAGGTCGCGGTGGAAGCTATCTACGGACCTCTTTCCCTGAACGGTCATCAGCGTATCGATGCGCTCTTTCACCTCCTGCTCTACTTGACGGAATTCCGACATCGCCGTATTCACCGAACCGGGCTTTTGAGAGGCCAGATAATTCGAAATCGTCGCAGGGATGACGAAGTAACCGTCCGCGAGCCCCTGCATGAGCGCACTGGCTCCGAGTCGATTCGCTCCGTGATCTGAAAAGTTCGCCTCGCCCAGCACATGGAGGCCAGGTAGGTTCGACATCAGGTTGTAATCGACCCAGAGACCACCCATCGTGTAGTGGACTGCAGGATAGATCTTCATCGGAACCTCGTAGGGATTTTCTCCAGAAATTTTCTCGTACATCTGGAACAGATTACCGTAGCGCTCGGCGATCTTATCCTTGCCCAGTCGCTTGATCGCATCACTAAAGTCGAGAAACACGCCCAAGCCGGTTTTTGCCACACCACGCCCGTCGTCGCAAGCTTCCTTGGCTGATCGCGAGGAAATATCGCGCGGAGCCAGGTTCCCGAAAGACGGATACTTCCGCTCCAGATAGTAATCCCGAGCGTCCTCAGGGATATCCCTCGCCTTCAGCTCTCCGCGCCGAATTTTTGCCGCATCCTCACGCGACTTCGGCACCCAGACTCGTCCATCATTCCGCAGGGACTCGGACATGAGCGTCAGCTTGCTCTGATAGTCGCCACTGACCGGGATGCAGGTGGGGTGAATCTGAGTGTAACAGGGATTAGCAAAAAAGGCTCCTTTTTTGTACGCCCGGAGCGCTGCAGTCACATTACAGCCCATCGCATTGGTAGAAAGGAAAAAGACGTTCCCGTAGCCGCCAGTCGCCAAGATGACCGCATCCGCTGCGTGACTGGAGATTTCTCCCGTAATGAGATTCCGCACGACGATTCCCTTGGCATGGCCATTCACCACGACCAGATCTAGCATCTCCGTACGGGGATACATTTTCACCCCTCCCTTGGAAATCTCTTTCTCCAGCGCCTGATAACAGCCCAGAAGAAGCTGCTGCCCCGTTTGGCCGCGCGCATAAAAGGTTCGACTCACCTGCGCTCCACCGAAGGAGCGATTGGCCAGACCTCCACCGTATTCGCGAGCAAAAGGAACTCCCTGAGCGACGCATTGGTCGATGATCTGAAGACTCACCTCCGCCAAGCGATAGGTATTGGCCTCACGCGAACGGAAATCGCCGCCTTTTAGCGTATCATAAAAGAGACGCCACACAGAGTCTCCGTCGTTCTGATAATTCTTCGCGGAATTGATCCCACCCTGTGCCGCAATCGAGTGTGCACGACGGGGACTATCCTGAAAGCAGAAACATTTTACCTGATAGCCCAGCTCCGACAGTGTCGCCGCCGCCGATCCTCCCGCCAGTCCCGAGCCGACTACGATGATCGAGTATTTCCGCTTGTTCGCCGGATTGATGAGCTTCGCATGAGACTTGTAGCGAGACCATTTTTCCGCGAGAGGACCCTCAGGAATCGCTGCGTCGAGAATGCTGGCAGAGGTATTGCTGTCCATGAATCAGAGAGGCGTAATTTGAAAAAATTCTTGTGAAAAGGAGGATCAGGAGGCGACGGAATTCAGCCACGGGCTCAAGGAGCTAGTATTCACGGCCCCACCGTCATGCAAAACACCGATGGCGACGAGCAGAGGAATGGAAAGAAAACCGATCCAGAGAAGTATAGTCAAGGCCAGCCCGAGATAGTGGATCGTCCGATCCGTCTTCCTCGTGCGCAGACCGAAAGTCTGGAAGACAGAAGCGATTCCGTGGCTGAGGTGTGAGCACAGCAGGGTGATCGCAGCGATATATATCAGGACTGCCATCGGATTCTGGAATCCCTTGATCACCATTCCGTAGACATCATGTCGTTCCGGATCGAGAGGATCTTTCATCGCAGCCAGTTCCGGATTGATCCGAATGGTGAAGTGGAGAAGGTGAATCACAACGAAGGCTGCAATCGCCAGTCCCGTCCAGATCATCATTTGAGCGCTGCGAGAGACCTGTTTCGTGCGATTAATCACGTAAGGTACATCCCGGGCGACGCGATTTTCTCTCGTCACAAGAACGGCCGTAACGATGTGCAGAACGAAGGTCGCCAGCAATACGGCCCGCGCAATCCACAGCCCCCAACCGTGGAGCATGGTGTGGAGAAACTCCGCATAACCATTGATGCTGTCACGTCCTTGGAACACGAGCAAATTTCCCGTCATGTGACCGAGCAGGAACAACAGCAAGATCAGCCCTGTCAGGGCAACAATCAGCTTTTTCCCGATGGAGGAGTTCCAGAATCGAATCAGAGATCTGCCAGGCGAATTCATCTTCACATTCCTTAACCAATGAGCGATGTCTTTGCAAGAAGATGTGATGATTTTCCTGAGAAAAAGTTCCCGAATCTTCCCAGCGATTCCTAGCCATCTTCTCTGCACCTTATTGATCGGCAGCACATAACATCGACTTTACCGCTTCAGCGTCCCAAATAAGCCTCTCGCACTTTCGGATCCTGGCGCAGGGTCTCAGAGCTGCCTTCACAGAAAACGCGACCTGTCTCCAGAGCATAGCCGTAGGAGGAGAGCTTCAGAGCGAGATTGGCATTCTGTTCCACTAGCAGGATGGTGATCCCCCTCTCTCGACTGATGGAGATAATCTGTCGGAAAATATTGCGCACCAGCTTCGGAGCGATCCCCAGCGATGGCTCGTCCAGCATGAGACAGCGTGGCCGACTCATCAGTGCCCGAGCGATGGCAAGCATCTGCTGCTCCCCTCCACTCATCGTGCCGGCCAGCTGTGTCGTCCTCTCTTTCAATCTCGGGAACAAGTGATAGCAGTAGTCTAAGTCCTCCGCGATCCCTGCCGCATCTTTTCTCAAATACGCTCCCATCCGTAAGTTCTCCGCGATGGTCAAATTAGCGAAAATCATGCGCCCCTCGGGCACTTGGCATAAGCCGCGAGACACGATCCGATGAGGAGCCAAGCGCGAGATGTCCTCGCCCTCATACCGAATCGATCCACTCGTCGCACGGAGCAGGCCGGAAATCGTGCGCAGCAAGGTCGATTTCCCAGCTCCGTTTGCCCCGATCAGAGTGACGATCTTCCCTTGCGGGACACTCAAAGATACGCCCTGCAGTGCCCGGATGGCACCGTAAGAGACATGTAAATCCTCGATCTCAAGCATTCGCCACCTCCTCGTTCCAGTCATCCTCGTCCTCGTTTCCCAGATACGCCTCGATCACCGCAGGATGATCACGAATCTCCTCCGGTGATCCGTCCGCGATCATTTTCCCGTATTCCAGTACCACGATGCGCTCACAGACTCCCATCACTACATCCATATCGTGCTCCACCAGTAGGATTCCTATCTCGAATTTCTCATGAATGAAGCGAATTAATTCTTTCAGTTCCTCCTTCTCCGCCGGATTCATCCCAGCAGCAGGTTCATCCAGAAGCAGGAGTCGAGGCTGTGTCGCCAGAGCACGTACGATCTCTAGTCTGCGCTGCGCTCCATACGGCAGGCTGGTTGCGGCATCGGATCGCATTCTCTCTAGGTGAAAAATAGAGAGCAATTCCATCACGCTTTTCTCCACCGCATTCTCCCCACTGTAAAAGCTCTTTCCTCGCCACAGAGCACTCAACATTCCATGGGGATTCCGGACCTGCATTGCTGCTCGGACATTGTCGAACACTGAGAGTGAAGGAAACAGGCGGATATTCTGAAAGGTCCGGGCGATCCCCAGACGAGTCAGAGCATTCGGTTTCAATCCGATCAGCGACTGACCGCAGAACTCGATTTCACCCTCCGTCGGCTGATAAACACCGGTGATCAGATTAAAAACCGTCGTTTTCCCAGCTCCGTTCGGTCCGATCAATCCCACCATCTCACGGGAAGCGATCTCGAAGTCCACACCCGAAACCGCAGTCAAGCCCCCGAAGCGGATCGAGACGGAACGAAGTCTTAGCAATGGATCGGATGAATTCACGAAACAGAAGCTCCTTTTCTCGTTTTAAAAGTGAACAATCCCTGTGGTCTCAGGATCATCAGCAGGATGATCAGTAGAGCATAGACGATCATACGATAATCTGCGATCACGCGAAGTTGTTCCGGCAGCCAGGTCAGGAGAATCGCTGCTACGATCACTCCCGGCGTTCGCCCCATACCGCCCAATATCACCATCACGACGATATCGACCGACTTCAGCCAATCAAAGCCCGTCGGCACGATGGTCTGCTTGTGATGTGCGTAGAGTGCTCCGGCGATTCCGGCAAAAAAAGCACCCACTACGAAAGCAGTCACCTTGTAACGCACAGGATTGATTCCCATCGCATCCGCAGCGAGTTCATCATCCGCTACGGCGATAAATCCTCGTCCATAGGTAGAATTGACCAAACAGAGAACCACATAAATGGTGAGCACCGCGAAGGCAAAAGTCCAGCCCAGAGTCGTAGACTTCGGGATCCCGCTCAGACCGCTCGCTCCACCCACAGCCTCAGTATTCTGCCAGATCACGCGGATGATCTCCCCTGCCCCGAGCGTCACGATGGCCAGATAGTCCCCTCTCAGGCGCAGAGACGGAATCCCGACGATTAAGCCCGCCACAGCAGCTGCCAGGCCGCCGAGGAGACAGGCGATCATAAACGCGATAGGATGAAACGACGCAGGAATCAGCGCCACGGTAACCAGCGTCAGCTTCGCTGCCGTATAACCCCCGACAGACATAAATCCCGCGTGACCGAGGCTGAACTGCCCTGTGTATCCCAGAATCGATCCACACGCCTCTGTCATAGGGATTGAGAAAGCCGGAGGCCCAGGACAAAAGGACGGCGAGCAAAAACCCCGTCAGCAACCATCGCTTTCCTCCCTTCAGACTCATACTTTTTCTACAGAATTTTTCCCTAAAATCCCCGCAGGACGGAAGAGCAGGATGAGGATGAGGATGGAAAAGGCGATCGCATCTCGATAATTCGACAGTCCAGCGATGCCTCCGGCAAAGGTCTCGAGCAAGCCCAGAATCAACCCTCCCAGCGATGCCCCAGGCAGATTTCCGATTCCACCGAGCACCGCTGCCACGAAGGCTCGCAGCCCAGGATGAATCCCCATCAGAGGCTCGATGCCCGGAGCCTTCAGTGCATACAGGACTCCCGCCACCGCAGCCAGCGCTGAGCCCATCGCGAACGTGAAAGAGATCACGCGGTTGATATCGATTCCCATCAGAGCTGCAGCCTCGCGATTGAAGGACAGCGCCCGCATCGCAGTCCCGATTTTCGTCCGATTCACCACCATCCACATCACCACCAGCAGGATCACCGTCATCACGACCACCAGCACATCGAGATTACTCACGGTCAAGCCCACCAGATCCAGATTGCGTTCCGCGATCAACTGCGGGAATGGCCGCGTCTCCGCCCCGAAGACCGCTCGATGCTGACAGGTGTATTCGATCAATAGCGAAACTCCGATCGCCGTGATCAGCACAGCCAGATTCGGTCGCTTCCGAAGGGGACGATAGGCGCAGAACTCCACTCCGACGCCGATTCCGGCGCAAATGATCGCTGCCAACAACATGACCACCAGAGCGCCACCGATCCCAGGGAGAGGGAAAATTAGCTGAATCGCAGGCGAAAGAAAGTAGGCCGAAAAGGCTCCCAGCATCAGGATGTCCGCATGGGCGAAGTTGATGAACCGCAGCACTCCATACACCATCGTATAACCCAAGGCGATCAATGCATAGATCGATCCTAGGGCGACTCCGTTGACGAGCTGTTGGAAAAAGGAATCCACAGGAAGTGACGATCAGGGTTCTATCGTCTCCAGATAGGTGGGAACGCCGTTCTTAATCTGAAGAATCACTGCCGACTTCACCGCATCCCGATGCTCATTCATCGTGATTTTTCCCGTCACTCCATCGAAGTCCTTCGTCGCAGCCAGTGCCTCACGGATTTTCGCTCGATCCACACCATCAGCACGACGAATCGCATCTACCAGAATCATCGCTGCATCATAGCTCAGCGCAGCGATAGCCCCTGGTGTCTTGCCCCAGCGCTTCTGATAGGCCTCGACAAAAGACTTCGCCTTCGCAGAACCGCGATCTGGCGAATAATGAGATGAGAAATAATCCCCCTCCACCGCCTCCTTTCCGATGGTTAGCAAATCCGATCCCTCCCATCCATCTCCGCCGAGGAAGGGAACATTCAGGCCCAACTGACGAGACTGAAT
>JBDHQE010000176.1:0-7687 GCA_039806885.1 Verrucomicrobiales bacterium | reverse complement strand
GTCAGCGTATTGATCTTTCCTTCCCTGAGGCCGGAATGCTCCGTCTCCTGAACGTAAAAGAAGGTGATGCCGTCAAAAAGGAGCAGATTCTTGCACAGCTCGATTGTCGCTCCTTTGAAGCTCGTCGAGAGATTGCGATGGAGCGGGCTTCCAGTACTGCTGCTGAGCAGTCCGCCAGTGCTACGTTGACCATGCGCGAGCAGAGACTCACACAGCTCGAGAGACTGGCCGTTAGCGACAGAGCGAATACGGATGAACTCTCTCGCGCCCGAGCGGAGCGCGAGGTGGCTGCAGCAGATGTGCAACTCGCACGCGAAGCTAAGTCCGAGGCGGCACTGGAGGCTCGACAGATCGAGGCTGAAATCGAGCAGCGCACTCTGCGTGCTCCTTTTGACGGAGTGATTGCCAGGATTCATCGCGAGGTCGGGGCCACCCTGCTCCCACAGGAGGGGCCGCTACTGACTCTGGTCAATTTAGAGAAGCTTGATCTGTTGCTCTACGTCGATCACCAACGCCTAGATGGTCTGAAAATCGGTGACGAACTTGCGGTGAAATCACTCATCGGTTCCGTGACAGGGATCGCTACCGTCGCCTTTATCAGCCCCGTGGTCGATGCCTCCAGCGGCACCGTTCTTCTGCGTCTAAAACTTTCTAATCCCGAAGGCACTCACCGCATCGCGTCAGCCTGACGAGTCGCTGAAAATCCCCAGATACGCCATCATCAGAGGTGTCCTACAGCTTCTCGATCGCCTCCATTACGTCGGAAGGTAGAATGAAGCCATCTTTGAGCTGGATTACTTCTCGCTTGGTATCCGCCGGATAGAGCAGATACATCGGCACTCCGGCGCGCCCGTGTTCCTTCAGAATCGCGGCAATGTCATCATCCTGATTCGTCCAGTCTGCGATCACGAACTCAATGTTGTGTTCACGGAAAGCTGCTTGCACGGCCTCGGTCTTGATCGCTACCCGCTCGTTGACCTTGCAGGTGATGCACCACTCTGCTGTGAAATCGACAAAGACATTTTTCCCTTCGGCTCGCAGTTGCGCGATGGTATCACTCACTTTAATCGAGCTGGGAGGCGCTGCCTTTGTCGTCGAATCCCATGCCAGCCAGAGAGTCGTTCCGGCGATGAGTGCGGTGACTCCAGTCGCAATCTTTTTTGATCGTTCAGATCGTCCTGGAGCGCCAAATCTCCCGAGCACCCAGACTCCCAAAGCTCCGATCAGCACCGAAGCCAGTGCCCATTGCAATCCCGCTACGCTGAGCTGCTTCGACAGAACTCCGATCAGCCATACGGCCACTGCCAGCATAGGGAACCCCATGAATTGCTTGAATGATTCCATCCATGGTCCCGGTGCTGGGATCGCTTTGAGTAGTTTCGGAAAAAGGGCGAAAATGAAATAGGGAGCGGCCAGCCCGAGTCCCATCGCGGTGAAAATGAGGAACATCATCGGAGCAGGCTGCACCAAGGCGAACCCGATGGCCGGGGCCATGAATGGAGCCGTGCAGGGCGTAGCTAGCAGCACGGCCAGCGCACCACTCCAGAAGCTGCCCGCATAGCCCGATTGATAAGTTAGATTTCCCCCGACCGTAGTCATCGAAGAGCCAATCTCGATCACTCCGAAAAGGCTTAGCGCCACCCCTACCATGATGAAAATCAGAGTCAGGACGAATCCGGGCTGTCGGAGTTGGACCCCCCAGCCGAGATCGGCTCCACCCGCGTTCTTCAAGATCAGCATGACTCCCGTCAGTACCCAGAAGAAAACGAGGATGCCCAGTGCAAAAACCAGTGAATGGGCGAGCACTTTCTTCCGGCTTTCCCCAGCTTGCCCAACGAAGGACATCACTTTCAGCGAAATCACAGGAAAGACGCAAGGCATGATGTTGAGAATTATCCCGCCGAGAAAGGCTGCCAAGAGCGCTCCCAGCAATCCGCCACCGAAAGGGAGATCGTCAATTTTTACTGAATCAGAGCTGGGGGAAGAATTCAACTCTGTGGCTGCGGTTGATTCTGATTTTCCCGTTGTCGAGATCTCGAATCCGGTAACTCGATCGGGCGTCGTGACAGACAGTACGCCCGAAAACATCTTCGGTAGATCCTCAGCCTTCTCCAGTGAGGCGTGCTTTTTTCCGGTGATCGTCACCGCATCTCCCGAAACACTGACTTCCGGATGAATGAACGGATCGAATACGTGATTGACCAACGGATAGAAGTCGAATTTCGCATCAGCGGGCAGCTCTTTTTCTGCGATTTTCGCAGAGATTCTTACATTCTGTCCATCGATGGCCAGCGAGATCGGGTCGGGACTGGGGACAGGAATTGAATCGCGAGCTGCTTGGATGGGCGCTGCTTCCGGGGAGGGAGTTGCTTTGTCTGCGACTACGAGTTCCAATGACAGATTTGCCTTTCCTGGAACGCAGGTATTCGGGTCACACATCAGCCATGACGCCTTTCCTTGGATTAGGAGCTTCTGCCCGGGAGTCAGACTTGCGGGCGGAGTAATCGTGAGGGGATGAATTACCGTCGTTTCATACCCGAAACCTGCCTCCCGGATCCCTGCGCCGTAATCGATAATAAACTTTTTCGGGACAGGAAACTGCAGTGGCCCGACTTCGAAGCCTTCCGGCAGATCGAGTTTCAGTGAGGGGATGAGTCCTGCCTCACCGGGATTAGTCCAGTAGGTATGCCAAGTGGGATCGAGATCGAAGCGCAGTGCCAAGGTGAAGGGGACGCCCGGCTCCATCGCATCCACATTCGTTAACAGACGAGCCTCGACATGTTTATCGCGGACAGGAGCAGATTCGGCTCCGGTAACTGTCGTGACCAAAGAAAAATCAGGGGACAGAGCGAAGATTCCAAGAAACAAGGAGAATAGAAAACGTAAAAAAGAAGATCGATGGAGAAGCATGGCGAATGAGTCTACGAGACTGATCGCTACGATTATCGCGCAGCACCGCGAGCGAAGCAAGGTACGACACTGCGGCAGAGGGCACACCGCCGTGTTCGCTCATGCGATAACATCGAAAATCGGCTCGCCGCTCGAGATCATGAGTGGTCGATTCTGCGTGTCGTGATACTCCAGAGTCGGATCAATTCCCAAGAGGTAATAGATCGTGGCAGCGAGATCTTCTAAGCGCACGGGCTTCTCGATCACTTCGCTGCCTGTCTTGTCGCTGGCTCCATAGATATACCCCGCCTTAACCCCGCCACCGGCTAGGAGTACGCTGTAACACTTGGGCCAATGATCGCGGCTGGCGTTGGCATTGATCTTCGGAGTACGTCCGAATTCCCCCATCCACACGACCAAGGTTTCCTCCAGTAGACCACGATTCTCCAGGTCGTAAATCAGTGTTGGCAGTGTGGTCTCGGTAATGGGGAAGTGGTACTGCTCGATGATGGGGTACATACGCGTGTTATTGAAACCGTGCGTATCCCATCCTCCGGTAGTGATGCTCTGGCCTCCGATTCCGGCGGAAAAATAGCAGGTGACGAACTTTACACCGTATTCCACCAGTCGTCGGGCCAGCAGGCATCCCTGTCCGTAGGAGGTCCGTCCGTACGCATCACGGATCTTTGCTGGCTCAGTCGAGAGGTCGAAAGCGATCCTCATGCTCTCACTGTTAAGCATGGCGATCGCGTTTTTGTAATAATCATCCAGACCCTGAGCCTCAGCTGAATCGTCGAGCAGGCGTGACTGCCGGTCGATCAGTTCCTGCAAACCGCGTCGTGCATGGAGGCGGTCTATGCTGAGATTGCTCGGCAGGCTCAGTTCGGGTAGCTTGAAGTTCGGATCGTTTGGGTCGCGAGGAACGAAAAGTGGATCGTGCTTTTTCCCAAGAAAACTTGCTGCTTGCCCGGGAGTGCGCGAGCCGTCACTGACGACGTGGGGATAACTGACGAAGGTGGGAAGTGCTCCGGGGGGATTGGGAGCGAAACGATCCACCACGGAGCCGTAGGCGGGGTGAAGGTCGATAGAATCCCGCAGTCGCTGATCGTCCGAGGGTGGAACGTGTCCGGATAGAGCGTAGTAACCCGCAGAATTATGATTTTTCATCCCATGGGTCACAGAGCGGATCACTGTGAAGCGATCCATGATTTTCGCGACACGAGGCAGATGCTCATTTGTGATCAGATCCGGATTGCTGGTGCGAATTCCCTTGTAGGGCGTTCGGTAATCGGAAGGTGCATCGAGCTTCAGATCGAACATATCGACGTGAGAAGGGCCGCCCCACTGGAAAAGAAAAATGACAGATTTTGCTCGTGCCTGCGGGCGTCCGCCGGGGTAGGCGCTCTCGCTGGCGGCGAGCCAGTGTGGCACATTGAGGCCCAGCGCTGCCATCCCGCCCGCCTTGATCAATTGGCGACGGGAAAGACGAACAGAGGCGGAGGTGAAATCGGAGCAGGCAGGATATTTCATTGACGCAGGAGGAATTCTTTCGAGTTTAAAAGAGCCCAGGCGATGTCCTCTAAGGCGGTGCGCTGATTCTCCGCTGACGACAGGTAGGAACTGGTTTCTGCCTGTTCCTTCGGAGCGGGCGGTCGGCTCAGCAGGGTCCAGTAGAGCGAGTCGATCACTTTCTCCGGCGTTTTTTCTGTGCTCAGTAGTTTCCCCAGAATGTTGTCTTGGGTAGTAAGTAAGTCGTTAAGCGTCGATCCGCTCGTGAGTTCGAACACCTGGGCCAAGGAGGTATTCGTGCTCCGCTCCGTGTCCGAATTGACCAGACGAGGCGGTTTGCCAAATAGCTTGATGAAATTGTCGCCGTTCGTGGGATTCTTCGGGCGGTAAATGGCTTGCACGCCGGGAAGCTGCGCTGCTCGCATGGCTTGCTCGTATCCTTCAAAGCGTGGAAGAGCTCCGAAGGCAATGGAGACGGAGTCGAGCAATTGCTCGGCGGATAGACGGCGAGGTAGGGCGTGCGTGAAATTGCTTTCGTCCTCTGCATTGCTGTCCTCGGGTTGGGAAGAGAGCTGATACGCCCGCGAATTGCAGATCACGCGAATGGTGTGGCGCAAGTCGAATTTGTTTTTCACGAAGTCCGCAGCCAGAGCATCGAGGAGAGCCGGATTCGACGGAGGATTGGTGGCGCGGAAATCATCGACGGGATCGACGATGCCGCGTCCCATCAAATGATACCAGATGCGATTCACTTGGACCCGAGCGAAGAGGGGGTGATCAGGTGACGACATCCATTGGGCGAGCTTCTCGAGTCGATGGGGATCGGAGCTAATCGGCTCGTCCATTCCTAGGAAGCGAAGAGCAGGCAGTTTGCCGTTACGGGGGTCTTTCAGAATGCGTTTCTCCGCGAGATGTACAACCTGTTCGCCCACGAAGTTATTCTTATCGTTCTTGTCGAAGCGATTGTTCTCCTTGATATCATAGTCGATCCCATCGAAAACGGCGGAGAACTGGTAGTAGTCGTCCATCGTCCATTTTTCGAAGGGGTGATTGTGACACTTGGCACAGTTCATCCGCGTGCCGAGGAAGATCTGAGCGACTGCTTCAGCGCGATCATCTGGGGTTCGCAAAGCGCGGTAATAATTGGCGGCAGCGACCTCGTAAGTGCTGCCGAGCGACGAGACGATTTCGCGGGCGAACTGGTCGATAGGCTTATTGTCGACAATACTTTTCCGAATCCAATCGTGAAAAACTGCGACTCCCTTGCGGTCGAGTACTTTCTCCTCTACTCGCAGCAGATCTGCCCATTTTAGTGCCCAAAAGTCGGCGAATTCAGGCCGTTGCAACAGCGATTCGATCAGTTGGCGACGCTTGTCTGATGAAGTGTTCGCCAGAAAATCTCGAGCTTCTTTTTCAGTGGGAATCAGGCCGATTAGGTCGAGAAAGGCACGGCGAAGGAAGACCGTATCATTGCACAGATCGGAGGGATTCATTCGCAAGAGTTTCCACTTTGATCGCAGAGCTTCGTCCACGAAGTTATTCGTCGGAGGATCACTCCAGACATACCCGGGTCGAACGGCGACGAAGGCTAGGCGGACCGGGGCCTGCATTCCGAGATAGCGAATGTTGACGACTGTTTCTCCCGGCTGGTGACTCTCCACGTTTCCCAATTCATCGACTTCTACATTCAGATTAGTCGGCTCGTAGATGGCCCAGCGATTGACATCGCGACTGCTTCCGTCGGAGTAATGGGCCGTCACTGAAAGTTTGAGCTTGTTCTCGGGTTCGAGCAAAACTTTCTCCGACGGTGTGGCCTCGATGCGGACGAGAGTGGGCTCTCCAGGAAGATCGAGCTTCGCCCCTTCGGCGATCCATTGGCGGAGCAAGGCGTAGGATTCGGAATCCTTCTCGAAACGTTTCCCCCCGCCGTGTTTCACGTCCAAAATTGCTTTGCGAAGCATCAGGCTTTTATCCGGATTTTTGATATCGATGAACTGCTTCAGAAATGCATCACGGTCACGCACCGGATTTTCGCCACGAAACGAGAGCGATAATTCACCCTTTCCCGTGGCGGCACCGTGGCAGGCCCCCATATTGCATCCGGCGTGGACGATCACAGGCACGATATCGTTGCGGTAGGATACAGGCTGGGGGATTGCAGATTCTGCCGAGGATACCACTCCCTGCGGGGCCGATTCGGCCCTTGCGCTCTGAGAGCACAGGAGAGAGGCCCCTACTGTCGCAATGCAGAGGAGATGAATTCGATAAGGAGACATAATGAAACCGATGCCTATGTTAAATTCACGGGAGAAAGTTACCAACGGGCGGATATACGCCCCGCAGGTGCCATTATTCCCCGAGCAGTGGCGATTCAGTGTTTCGATTCTGAAGACTTTGTGGCACGATACTTCCATGCACGATTTACATGAACTCGTTAGTGCCGCGAATCGGTGGCTGGATTTGGATGCGATTCAGGATTATCCGAATGCCCTGAATGGCTTGCAACTGGAGAGCGATAGTGGAGTCATGAAAATTGCAGCTGCTGTGGATGCTTGTCTCCCGGTGATCGAGCAGGCCTGTGCGCTGAATACGGATCTACTAGTCGTGCATCATGGACTCTTCTGGCAGGGTGCCCAGAGGATCGAAGGAGCGCTGTATCGTAAGTTGAAGATAGCGATGAAGCACGGGCTGGCGATCTATTCCGCACATCTGCCGCTGGACCTCCATCCAGAGATCGGGAATAATGCGCTGCTGCTGGAGAGCTTGGACCTCGGAGTGAAGGGGGTTCCATTTTTCCCATGGAAGGGCCGAGAATTGGGCTTGCAGGCGGAAGTCGATCTATCCCTCGATGAGTTGCTTGAGAAAGTGACGCAAGTCGTTCGATCTACGCCCCACCTAGCCCCCGGAGGGCCGCGCCGGATTAAAAAACTCGGTGTCGTGACTGGAGCTGCTGGGTCGGAAATCTATGCTCTGGCAGCAACTGGAATCGACACTCTGCTCACCGGAGAGGGACCGCACTGGAGCTACACGGCAGCGGAAGAACTAGGAGTAAACGTGATCTATGCAGGGCACTATGCTACGGAGACCTTTGGCGTCAAGGCCCTAGCTGAGCGCTGGGCGATCGAGTTTCCCGGAATCGAGACCTGTTTCATTGACCACCCGACAGGGTTGTAGAGGGCGACGAGAGACTGGCTGTCGTCTTCTCTTGCCAGGGGAGTACAGAGGAGAGGGTCCGTGAATCGACAGGATCTAGGGAATAAACATCGCGACACGGAGTTAGGATAAAGTT
>JBDHQE010000175.1:0-7710 GCA_039806885.1 Verrucomicrobiales bacterium | reverse complement strand
GGATTTTGACAAATGTCTCAATCCGGTCCTTCGTTTCACGTCCCTCGGGAAAGAACGATGAAATCCACTCTTTTAATCACGATGCTCGGTAGTCTGCTCCTCAGTCATTCGGTCGTCGATGCAGAGCCTCTGCGCGTGATGTCATACAACATCCGACACGGCTGGGGCATGGATTCGCCCAATCATGAGATCACGCTAGAACGCACGGCTCGCGTCATCGCCGATCAGAAGCCAGATGTCGTTCTCGTGCAGGAGGTGGACAAGAAGACAACTCGCTCCAACGGAGTGGATCAGGCGGAAAAACTGGCGTCGCTGCTGGAAATGCAGGGAATTTTCGGAAAAGCGATCAATTTTGCTGGGGGCGAATATGGGCTGGCGGTCTTCACGAAGGGCGAGATTCTCTCTCATCAGGTCCATTTGCTCCCCGGTGAGGGCGAACAGCGGATCGCTTTGGAAGTGCGGATTCGGCTTCACGGGAGAGAGTTCACGGTGATCGATACTCATCTCGATTACCAAGATCCGGAGAAGGTGCGACTACAGGCGAAGACGGTGTCGGAACTCGGGAAAGAACTGCCACTGGCTCTTCTGGCAGGGGATTTCAACGTAGTCCCAGGAAAGCCACCTCTCGCCGAGATCGAGAAGCTCTGGACTCCGGTGCCAAAAAGCGGAGAACCTAAAACCTATCCCGCCGACAAGCCCGGGCAGGAAATCGATTATCTGTTCATCCGTGGCTTTGAAGTCGTAGAGAAAGTGCAAGTGATCGCCGAACCTGTCGCCTCCGATCATCGTCCGATCATCGCGACCCTGAAATTTCCGGACGCATCTGCCGGAGAAGCGAAGAAGTGATGCGGTTTTTCTTGGCGTGCGTCGATGGATTTGTCATACTGATCTCATTCATCTATGGGGCGGCGTTCGGTCAGTCTGACTTTGTTCTTCGCGATTTCGATTCTCTCCTGTCTCTGCGGATTCGCGAAATTGTCTCTCGCCGCAGAGAGCGGTCCGGATTTCAATCGTGACATACTCCCCATCCTCTCGAATAAATGCTTCGCCTGTCATGGCCCGGATGAAGCGACGCGGAAGGCGGACTTGCGGCTCGACCGCCGAGACGTCGTCCTAGCTGCGGGAGTGATCCATCCGGGAGACGCGAAAGGCAGCGAGCTGGTTACGCGGATTCTGAGCAGTGATCCAGACGAGATGATGCCGCCGCCGAAGGAAAAGAAGCGGCTTTCTCCTGAAGAAAAAGACCTCCTGCGTGCGTGGATCGCTGATGGGGCCCAATACACGCTACACTGGTCCTTTTTACCCCTTTCTCACAGCGATCCACTCGAGACGAAGACGCCTGCCAGGAATCCCATCGATCGCTTCATACTCGCAGAACTGGAAAAACACGAGATCACTCCGTCACCTGAAGCTGACCCAAATACATTGATCCGTCGGATGTTTCTCGATCTAACAGGGTTACTTCCGCCACCCGACAGGGTGCAGTCTTTTCTGACTGAGTATCGTGATGATGCTGATGCCGCAGTAGCCCGTCTGGCGGATCAGCTTCTGGCTTCACCTCACTATGGCGAGCGCTGGGGGCGTCACTGGCTCGATCAGGCTCGCTATGCGGACTCGAACGGTTACAGCATCGACGGTGACCGCAGTATGTGGCCCTACCGCGACTGGGTGATTCACGCTCTCAATCAGGACATGCCCTTTGATCGCTTCACGATCGAACAGATTGCAGGTGATCTGCTACCCCAAGCGACTAAAGATCAATTCATCGCTTCAGGATTTCACCGCAATACATTGATCAATCAGGAAGGGGGCACCGATCCAGAGCAGTTCCGGAACGAGGCTGTCACAGATCGGGTGAATACTACGGGTGCCGTCTGGCTGGGGTTAACCTTGAGCTGTGCTGAGTGCCACACGCACAAGTTCGATCCCATCACGCAGCGCGAGTATTTCGAGATGTTCGCCTTTTTCAATCAGGGTACGGATGTCAACAATACCGGAGCGACAGTTGAAGTCAGTGAGGGTGAACTCTTTCTCAATCAGCCAGCTCCGGAGAAAATCGCGGCTTTGTCCGAGGCGAGAGCTTCCTTAGAGTCGGTCATTTCTTCAACTTCGAAGCGGCAGCTCCTCTGGGAAAAGGAGGCTCTCTCATTGGAAAAAGCATCTACGAAACCGGCGGACGAATTGGCCGAGGCCCTGTGCACGGCATCCGATCAGCGAAGCAGCGCCCAGCGTCGCCTCCTCGCCAGCGCTTTCGCCAAAGTGGACCATGAAAAACAGACTGCCGAGAAACAACTCCAGATCGCAGAAAAGGCGCTAGGACTCGGGCCTTCTGTGAAGACCATGGTCATGCGTGATCTACCTGTTCGACGCGATACATTGATCCATCTGCGCGGCAGCTTCCTCGATCAGGATCGCAAAACCGGTCCGCTGCGTCCGGGTGTCCCGGCGGTGCTTCCACCACTGCCGGGAGACGCCGTAAAGAAAGATTGGCCTGATCGGCTCGACTTCGCACACTGGCTCGCTCGCCCCGACCATCCGCTGGTCTCACGGGTGACGGTCAATCGCATTTGGATGCGCTATTTCGGGCGTGGAATCGTCGAGACGGAGAACGATTTTGGTTCTCAGGGTTCCTTTCCGACTCACCCCGCCCTGCTCGATTGGCTGGCCCGTTCTTTTATTGAACACGGCTGGTCGATGAAGTGGCTGCACCGACAGATCGTGACTTCCGCCACCTATCGACGATCGTCCCACTCTCGACCGGAATTGGGAGAAATCGATCCACTGAACCAACTGCTGGCTCGCCAGAATCGTCTGCGTGTGGAGGCTGAGATCGTGCGCGACACAGCTCTCTCTGCGAGCGGTCTCCTCGATTCGAAAATCGGTGGTCCCGGCATACGACCACCGCAGCCTGATGGCGTGTACGCCTTCACCCAGACGAAGAAAAGTTGGGAAACCGCACCTGCTCCTGATCGGTACCGTCGCAGTCTTTACATTCAATTTTACCGCAGCGCACCCTATCCGATGCTTACAACCTTTGACTCGCCTGATTTTCAAAGCGTCTGCACTGCTCGGGTTCGCTCCAATACACCGCTCCAGTCACTGATGCTCGCGAATGATGAAGGGCTTTTTGAACTGGCTCAGGGACTCGCCGCACGATTGCTGCACGAAGATTCTGATGATGTCTCTCGTCTTGAACACGCCTTTAGCCTGTGTTACTCACGCCCACCCTCGGGGAAAGAACGCGAACTCGTCGCTCGCTTTCACGATCAGCAATATCAGTCCTTTTCTCAGAATTCCGCTGCGGTGAAAGCTATTTCGAGCGGAATTAAATCAGAGCCCGATCCTGTCGCTCTGGCAGCTTGGACTGCTGTAGCGCGAGCCTTGATGAATACGGATGAGTTCATCACGCGTGAGTGAGATTCTGCGGGAGACAGGCTGCTGACTCACAGATACGGAAGCCATCTTTTTGGGGGCTAGCTCTATGAGATGAAGCGGAAATCGATGATTCGTCTCCTTCAGCTACCGCACCTTAAGATCCTGTTTATGATTAATATACGATCCTGGAATGGGAGGCAGGCCTAGGAGGGAAAGAACGAGATTTCCGGTGTCGCCGTTGCGGATGGGCTGGTTCGCGTCTCCGTATGCGGGACGGGCATTACCGGGATTTTTGCGAGAGTCCTTGTTGAGCTCATACAGATCAGCGCCCTTTGCCACATCTTTTCCCCATACGATGACAGGTATGGTGTAAACCTTCGGCTCGGTGATGTCGCCATGTCCTTCACGAGGTGGCTTGCCGCCGTGGTCTCCGCTAAGAATGATTACGGTACGATCTTTCCATTCGGGATCGGTGTCCACGATTTTCAGCAGATCACCTATGTATCTATCGACGCGCTTGAAAGCATCCAAATATTCCTGACTGAGATAGCCGAATTGATGCCCGGCTTTGTCACAGTCGTTGAAGTAGAGAAAGGAAAATGTGGCTTGGCTCTTCTGTAACAATGCTAGTCGATCAGCAGCCTCTTTTGATCCGATTTCAAAATCGATTTTATTGCGTCCATGTGGACCTTCTTTTCCGTATTTTGGACCGTAGCTCAGGACCACATTGTAGTGGAATTTGTTGGGTTCCCAATAGAGTCCAGTCGTGAAGCCCGCATCGTGAACCACGTCGAATACACTGCTCAGGTATTGCTTTCCGGGGTTCATATCGTGGATTGACTGGGGATCTTTTACCTTTTGCAAATCCCAATTTTTCATCCAGTGATGTCCGATATCTTCGCTCATGCCATCGAGTCCCTGAGCCGGGCGACCTGTAATCATGCAAGTGAAATTCGGCTGGGTGATGGTGATGAAATAATCCGTTCGCGCATTTAGAGTCGAGGCCCCTTCGTCGATCAGACGTTGGAAATTTTTGAAGTCAGCGGGATGTTCTTTCAGAAATTTCTCAAGGTAAATACCACCACCTGCATCGACTCCGATTTGAATCACATGGGGAATCCGAGCGTGCGCCTCTTTCTGTGAAGCCGGAGACTCGGATTGAGCTGGACTCGCTAGAATCGCGAGGGCGAGTAAGGAAAATAGACTGAAGAGCAGTGCGAGTTTCATCGGGGGGCTTTTTACGAAAGTCGAGATTCGAGTTCAACACAAATCGTGCTTGTATTGATTTGCAGAAACGGAGCTTCCCTCCATTTTCTCGGAATGAAGTTTGATTCTCCTCTGCTGCCACCCTCTGCCTCGCGAACGGCTTGGCTCATGGTAGCGCTGCTAATTCCGGTGGCCGTGCTGAACTACCTCGACCGCCAGATGCTGGCGACGATGAAGACCTCTATGGTCGAATCCATCGATGGAATGACCAGCGATGCACAGTGGGGATTCGTGCTGGCGTCATTCAAGTGGGTGTATGCAGGACTCAGTCCCATCGGAGGTTACATCGCGGATCGTTTTAGTCGGAAGCATGTGATCGTGTTCAGCCTTTTTGCCTGGTCCGGGGTTACGGCGATGACGGGTTATGTCACCAGTTATCATGGACTGGTGGCTACGCGGGCGCTGATGGGGATCAGTGAGGCTTTTTATATCCCGGCGGCTCTCGCGCTGATTACGGACTTCCATGTGGGGACGACTCGATCCCGTGCGGTGGGCGTACATCAGACAGGGATATACATCGGTCTGATTCTCGGCGGCTTCGCCGGCCATGTTGCAGATGCTCCTACGCTGGGTTGGCGTTGGGCTTTTCATGCCGCTGGGGTGCTGGGGATTCTCTATGCGATACCACTCTTCCTGTTCTTGAAAAATCCGGATCGAGGTACTCAGGCGAAGGAAGACGTGCGCAGTTCCCCGTTGCGGACGATTCGCGAGCTGCTGGGCAATCGAAATTACCTAATGCTGGTGATCTACTTTACTCTGCCCGCAATCGCAGGCTGGGTGATCAAAGACTGGATGCCGGTGATCCTGAAAGACCAGTTTCACCTGCCGCAGGGGCGTGCGGGGGTGATCGCCGTGCTCTATGTCCAGATCGCGACGATTGTCGGGGCTGTGGTCGGAGGGGTTCTCGCGGATCGTTGGATGCGACGAAGCGAGCGAGGACGGATTTACGTCAGTGCCATCGGAATGGTGTTGTTCCTGCCTGCTCTGTTTGGACTCGGGAATCCGGGTACTCTGCTTCTAGCGATCACCTTTCTCATCCTCTTTGGAATCGGATGGGGCTTTTTTGACTGCAATAACATGCCGATTTTGTGTCAGATCGCCCGCCCCCATCTCCGAGCGACGGGTTACGGGATCATGAATCTGGTATCGATCTCCTGTGGTGGATTCGGTGATTGGGGATTCGGGATTTTACGTAGCCACGGAGTCGGTCTGTCACTTATTTTCGGATGCTTCACTGCCGTGGCCCTTCTTTCGGTAGGGATCGTGCTGATGATCCGTCCTCCCGCAGCGAACGAAAGTGGTCAGACGGAATGATGGCTTTCCTTGCCGGTGTCGCTGGAATTGCGATTGCCGGGAATGGGGTGCTGTGCTAAAAGTTCCGCATGAAATCTGTGATCGTTCGCTGTCTTCTACTCGCCGTTTTTTCCTTTAGCGTGTCTCTTTTTGCTGAGGAACCGAATACTCTCTCAGACGCGGAAAAGGCCGAAGGCTGGACTCTGCTCTTCGATGGGAAGGATTTGTCGCAGTGGCGAAATTTCAAAAAAGAGGGAGTCGACGGTCGTTGGAAGGTCGAAGATGGTGCTTTCACTCTCTCAGAAAAAGGTGGAGGTGACATCATTACTAAGGAGACCTACGGAGCCTTCGAGATCAAACTGGATTATAAAATCAGTAAGGGCGGCAATAGCGGGCTGATGTTCCATGTGACGGAGGAGGAAAATACTCCGTGGAAAACGGGACCAGAGGTGCAGATTCAGGACAATGTGGACGGAACGGATCCGCAAAAGTCTGGCTGGCTATATCAACTCTATCCCGCCGACGTGGACGCGACGAAACCCGCAGGCGAGTGGAATACGATTGATCTGAAAGTCACTCCCGAACAGTGTGTCCAGATGATGAATGGGACGAAATACGCAGAGTATGTTAAGGGATCTGCGGACTGGGATGCGAAAGTCGCGGCGAGCAAGTTTTCCAAGTTCCCTCTGTTTGGGAAAGCGAAGGAAGGGCACATCGCCCTACAGGATCACGGGAACGTCGTTTCCTTCCGCAATGTGAAGATCCGACGGATTCCCTGAATCTGGCCTGGTTCTTCGCCTAGCGGCGAAATCAGAATTCCGATGACTCGCGAACGTCTCGACGTGCTAATGCAGCAGCGCGGACTCTGCGAGTCTCGGGAACTCGCGAAACGGCTCATTCTGGCGGGCGAGGTGAGAGTGGATGGAATCGATGGGATTTTAAAACCTGGCCAAAAAGTTGATTCGGAAATCGGAATCGAGATCAAGACTCGCCCGAAGTATGTGAGTCGCGGTGGATTGAAGCTGGAAAGGGCGCTAGACGAGTTCGGAATCGCGGTGGAAGGAAGGGTCGTGTTCGATGCCGGTTCGTCCACCGGTGGCTTTACGGATTGCGTGTTGCAACGCGGCGCTGCCAGAGTATATGCCTATGATGTGGGAACCAATCAACTCGCGTGGAAGCTACGGAGTGATCCTCGCGTAATGTCCCGTGAGGGGGTCAATCTGCGATATCTCCATCCAGAGAGTGTGCCAGAGTCTGTCCATCTGGTGGTGGCCGATCTTTCCTTCATCAGCCTCGAGCTGATTCTCGGTCCTTTGTTCGGAATTCTGAAATCTGACGGTGATCTGATTTGCCTGATTAAGCCGCAATTCGAACTGGGACGGGAGAAAGTCGGGAAAGGAGGGATCGTGCGCGACTCCGCTCTGCACGAGGAAGCGGTGGAGAAAATTCGGCATCATGTAACAGAAGTTCTTAGAAAATCATGGTTAGGGCTTGTCGAATCGCCAATTCATGGCACCGATGGGAATACTGAATTTTTGGCATGGCTGAGGCACTCCGCATAGGCATTCTGGCCAATCCTGAGAAAGTGGGAGCTGTGGCCCTCTTGCGCAATCTCGTGGATCGCTTCGCCGCCGTTGGACAGGTCGTAAAGCTGGAGGCTGAAACGGCACGTCTGACGGGAATGCGGGGGGGGATTGTGCTGGATAAGCTGGCAGGCGAAGTCGATCTGCTGGTCGTTCTCGGGGGGGATGGAACTTTACTCTGGACTGTGCGACA
>JBDHQE010000174.1:0-7731 GCA_039806885.1 Verrucomicrobiales bacterium | reverse complement strand
TGCCAGAAGGAAATTTTCTTAGTTGTAATATCCTGATTAATAGTCGCTTACATTTTCGCCTGTTAAAGATGGGTTAAATCCCGCCATCACTGCGGCAACAGATCGTGGTTTGGGACCGTTTCCACCAACGATGCCCGTAGGGGCGACCGGCCGGTCGCCCGCGTGATCGCCCGCGTGATCGCCCGCGTGATCGCCCGCGTGATCGCCCATGACGGGGGCGCCCGCGATCCAGACAATGGCATGAAAATGATTCGGCATAACCACGAATTCATCCAGTTCAATTTCGGTTCGGATTTCAGCTGTCTTCACCCATTCTTCGGCAACCACCCGTCCCGCATCATTCAATTGCATGGCACCGTCTATTACATCGCCAAACAGGCATTCGCGATTTTGCACGCAAATGGTCACAAAATACGCGCCCGCCTGCGCATAGTCATATCCAGGCAGGCGAATGCTGCGGCGGTGATGCTTGTCTGGCATGAAAGTCATAAACTACGCTTCTTGAGAAAGGTTTTCGTATCCAGCACGCGCCGTTCGCCGAAGATCAGTTTAGGCAAGAACGCGTCACAAATCCGAATCGTGAACACGGTAAAATCGTTTGGAAGTTCAACATTCGTATGATCTTCGGTTGTCACGTAGTGCACATTTCAAGCCCCCTGTTTTCGCAATATCTCCTTCGCATTTTTTGTTGATTCCAGACAAAAACTTTCACACACTTGTGACATGAAGTCTTTTCTTTCCATCCTTCTCTCGTCTCTCACCATTCTGACTCTGACTCTCCCGCTACTGAGCCTTTCTTCCTGCGCTTCTACTTCAGGACTGAACAGTGACGGCACCTATACGGCGTCCCCTTCGCTCAATACTGTCGATCAAACTTCTAAGATGCAGAACCAAGTTCGCGACTGGAGGAATTGATGTTTTCGGGAGTAAAGAAGCAGACCTCAGACGCTCCAGCTTTCTTTATTCACCCTTTCTCTATTCACCTAGGCGGCATAGGCCAGACTCGACCTGCATCTCGGGGAGAAGCCGTGGCAATATCTCCCGCAGACGCTCCAGAGCCCCCGTAGTCTCGACAAGAATTCTTCCCTCCTGCATCGCTGGAGCCATATCCATCGATTCCGACGCGAGCAATGAAGCGACTCGACGAGCTACTGCGGGGCCAGTGTCAACGACCTGCACCTCCTGGGGAATTCTCTGCAAAATGACAGGTTCCAAAAATGGATAATGCGTACACCCGAGCACCATTACATCCGCACCAGCCGCCAATAGCGGCTGAAGCGCCTCATCGATGACTTTATCAACTTCCGGACCATTCAGAATCCCCTGCTCCACCAACTGCACGAATCGTGGACAGGGTCGTGTAATCACCCGGACGCCCTGTGCGTGTGTGTGAACCAGTCGATGAAACTTCTCTCCGGCGAGTGATGCCTCCGTGGCGAGAACTCCGATCACTCCAGTTCGGGTGATCGCGGCGGCTGGGCGAACCCCTGGCTCCATCCCCACAACAGGCAGCGGATACTCAGCACGCAGCGCTCCTACTCCATGAATCGTGGCCGTATTACATGCGATCACCAAAATCTGGGTTCCGTGATGGAGCAGGTAATCAGCGATCGTAAAAACCCGCTCCCGAATCGTTTCGGGACTCTTTGCCCCATAGGGGCACCACGCTGAATCCCCCACATAGTGAAGATCAGCAGCGGGCAGCAGGCGATGGATCTCCCGCAATACGGATAGCCCGCCCACACCCGAGTCAAGAAGGCCGATTTTCACCGGAGTCGCTTTATTTTTTCTTGTTTGGCCAGCGATATTCGACTGGCTCGGCTGCTGGTTGATTCAAGTCGGCCTCTGAGGGCAGAGCAACGTGTTCCATCGTCTTTTTCGGATCGAGATTCTCGTTCAGTTGCTCTTCTGTGATCGGCTGTGACACGACACCGCCCTCAGGCACATCGACTTTCGCTGTCCAGAGGATCGCGTTTAGAACGATGCGTCGGAAGTCGTCAATCGCCCAATTGCGATGCCAATGTCCACCGGTAAAACCGACGCCTCGCCCTCCATCTGGACGTTCGACTGCCCACATCAGCGCCTGTCGCACTCCCAAGCCCTTCTCGCCTGACGGGGTCCAGTGAATGTAGCGATTGATCGATTCGCGCGTTGGAATCGCCGTAGCGATATCAAGAGCTGGCTTTGGCTCGGGAAAGCGGATACTGTAATACCATTCATCGTTGGCCTTATAGTCCGATACTCCATATCCGATGGGATGATCCCGAGTAATCTTCACAGGAGCAGTCCAGTGAGGATTGACAGAGAAGCCACCTTCATAGAACCCACCGATCCATCGTGTGAATCGCTCTCCCTGCTCGCCAGGATCGACATCCACGGCGAAGTGCATACACATCAGCCCGACGCTTTTGGCGATCAGTTCCTCCATCTTTTTCTCGTGTCCGGCGACCGGATGCTTTGCCCCTCCGTCGGAATATATGATCACTGCTTTCGCTCCGTCGAAGACGCTCTCGTCCTGCGGCCAGCCATCATGCACCACCTGCACATCGACGGGTAGCCCGCTCTGCTCGTTCAGTGCGTGGGCCAGCAGAATCGATCCGGCATTGAACTCGTGCTGACCTGATGGGTGGCTCTGCGCTCCCGCAATAAAAACGATCTTAGTCTTCGCCGCCTCATCGGCACGCAGAACCTCCCATCCGCAGACTCCACAGAAGACCGCTCCAATGGCGACCACAGATGCATATCGAACAAGCAGAGAACGAAACTCAGATAAAAACTGGAAATAACGATTTTTCATAATGATGCCAAGAGGCTAACGCCCCGATCTGTATGCGACCAAACCGGAGAACTCTGTTTCACCGTAACATCTTGCTCGATCTTTGCGCGCTGCGCTACTAGGATTTGAGTAATGCCGATGATCATTCGCGAACTACTGT
The DNA here is from genome assembly GCA_039806885.1 of Verrucomicrobiales bacterium. Classification (GTDB taxonomy): domain Bacteria; phylum Verrucomicrobiota; class Verrucomicrobiia; order Verrucomicrobiales; family DEV007; genus Arctic95D-9. The sequence goes on along the minus strand of JBDHQE010000174.1, from coordinate 4,795 downwards.
TTCTTCCGGTTCTGAGACAAGAAGTAAAACTTTGCAGATTTTCATTGTCGTATGCGACAAGATTCGCTAAATCATAGAATCAGAGATTGGATAAAATCTCTGCCCCGAATCTCGGGAGACTTCACACTGATTAATTTTTTCACACCAACGGTAGATTCAAGCCATGTCCGATGCATCAACTCAAGCCACGCAACTTAGAGACGACATCCCTCTGAGAGAACTGGACAAGAAAAACCGAGATCTCGTCCTAAAGGCCGAAAGCGCCATGGAAGTGCGCAACTGGGGCTACGCGCTCACCCTGCTGCAAGCAGTGGTGGCAAAAGAACCTGGCTTCCTCGAAGGGCGACGCAGACTCCGACTCGCAGCGATCAAGGAGAACGAGGGCAAACGGGGACTGAAAATGGGCGGCGAAGGAATTAAGGTGATGAAGCTCCAAAGTCACCTGAAGAAAGACCCTCTTAAGGTCATCGCTGATTTGGAGCGCGAGGTGCTCGCCACCGATCCACTCAGCGCCTCAGGCAATGAGCTATTGCATGAAGCTGCCGTTGCCTTGGGACTCAATGCTACGGCTGGATTCGCACTGCAGACGGTGATCGACGGCGACCCCTCAAATATTAAATTTTATCACAAGTTAGGAGATTTCTACTTGGATCGTGGCTTTTTTGATGAAGCAGCGAAGGTTTTCGGAATGATCGTCGAGAAAGATCGCAGCGATCTCGAAGCGACAAAAAAATACAAGGACGCTACGGCGCGCGGATCGATCGCTTCTCAAAAGTGGGACAGCGGCGGAGATTGGCGCGACTTACTGAAGGACAAGGATCAGGCGAAGAATCTGGAAAGCGAAGGTCGCGCCGCGATGACGCCTGAGATGTTGGCGGCACAGGCGGAAGCCCTGCTAGCACAATACAGTGCGGATCAGAACAATCTAGAGGTGTCCAAGAAGCTTGCTCAAACCTACGAGCAACTTGAGGATTTCCAGACATCACTCCAGTTTTACGAATGGGCGCTGCATCTGAGTAATAACGACCCTTCGCTAGAAAAAAAGGTCGCGTCGATTCGAGAAACGGTGACGAAGAACTACCTCGAACAACTACGGAAGTTCGTAGAGGAAAATCCGGATCATCCGGACATCGAGCAATATCGTCAGCAGCTCGCAGACTCAGAAAAGAATCAGATGGACACTCTGATCGCCGAGTCGAAGGAACGCGTAGATCGCAATCCGACGGACAACGAACTCCGCTACGAGCTGGGTTCCCGCCTTTACAAAGCGGGCCAATATCGCGACGCCATCCAGCACCTGCAGATGGCGAAGCGTAGTCCGAATCTTCGGATCAAGGTAATGAACTACCTCGGTCAGTGTTACTCCAATATGGGGATGAACGATCTCGCCATCGGGCAGCTCGAAGAAGCCATCGGAGAAATCACGGGCATCGACGACACAAAAAAGGAGCTGCTCTACAATGTCGGCCTGCTCTACGAGAAGCTCGGGAACAAAGAAAAATATCTCGACGCACTCAAACAGATCTACGCGGCCGACTACGGATACAAGGACGTGGCACAGCGTGTGGAAACGTCCTACGGCGGATAACACAGGCCGAGATTTCGATCTGCCTTTTTAGTGGCGAGTGCGGCAAGTTCGCCGTATCTTTAAGAGATGTTCAGTTTCTTCGAAAAGAAGTCGCTGACTGTCACGGACTCGATGTGCCCTGAATGTCTCTCCCTTCGCCAATCCTCTAACAGCCGACCGCCGATTCTGATGACGCTTCGCATTTTTCTCGCCATTCCCCTGCTCGCTCTGGCTTCCCCGATCTTTGCTCAGCACTTCCCCGAGCCGAGCTGGAAGCCAGTGCCTTCGCCCTTGGCATCTCCTCTCGCGGAAGCAGGCGGTAAGTTCACTACCTTCGGCTCACAATTTCCGAAAAGCTTCAATTACCAGATCGACAATAACGTCTTCTCACACCAGATCTTCCGTCTGATGTTCGAGACATTACTTGACTCGGACGCGCTCACGCTGGAGGACAGACCCGGGCTGGCGGATCAGTGGACGATTTCGGAAGACAAAAAGACCTTTACCTTTCACATCGATCCCCGGGCGAAGTGGAGCGATGACAAACCGATCACTTCTGAGGACGTAGTCTGGAGTTTCGAAGCGGTGAAGGATCCGAATCACCTGACAGGTGCCTTGCAATCCGTGATGAAAAGGCTGGTCAAGATCGAAGCTACCGACGAGAATACCGTCGTCATCCATGCGGATGAGGTTCACTGGAAAAACCTTCAGGCCTGCGGATCCTTCTCCATCCTACCGAAGCACTGGTGGAAAGATCAGGACTTTAATAAGGTCAACTTTGAGTTCCCCGTGGTGTCCGGAGCCTACAAGCTGGGACAGGTCTCAGAGCCGCATTTTGTTCGGATGGAGAAGCGAAAGGACTACTGGCGAGTCGAGGATCCCACGATGGAGGGTCTCTTGAATTTCGCCACTATCGAGTATCGCTTCTATCCAGCGATGGACGTCGCTTTTGAAGCCTTCAAAAAAGGTGATTTCGATTCTTTCGCCGTCTATACATCAAGCCAGTGGATAAAGGAAACCTCCGGCGAGCGTTTTGACAAAAACTGGATCGTGAAGCAAGCGATTCACAACTACAATCCCATCGGATTCCAAGGCTTCGCGATGAACATGCGCCGCGAGCCATATCGTGACATACGAGTCCGAAAAGCGCTGGCTCATCTACTGGATCGGAAACGGATGAACCGAACGATCATGTTCGACCAATACACTCTGACCAGTTCCTACTGGCCGGACCTCTACGATGAATCACATCCGAACCCGAATCAGCCAGTCGAGTTTGACGTAGAGAAAGCTCGTGCTCTGCTGAAGGAAGCCGGATGGGTGGTCAATGCAGCGACAGGCAAGCTGGAGAAGGACGGAAAGCCTTTCGTCATGACCTTTCTCACTCGAGATCCGACGACGACGAAGTTCCTTCTCATCTACGAGGAAGCACTGAAAGACGTAGGCATCACTCTGAAAATCGATCAAAAAGACTGGGCGGCTTGGGCCAAGGACATGGACGAATACAATTTTGACATCACATGGGCCGCTTGGGGAGCAGGGCCGATCAAGGATCCGGAGGGCATGTGGGAGTCCGAATCCGCCGATCTAAAGGCCGGAAACAATATTACCGGATTTCGCAATCCTGAGGTGGACAAGCTGATCGAAAGCACGAAGGAAATGTTCAACGTGGCAGACCGTCACGACGTAATCCGGAAGATCGATAAGATTCTCTTCGAGGAGACTCCCTACGTCCTCCTCTGGCATATCGACTACATTCGGCTTCTCTACTGGAATCAGTTCGGGACGCCTGACCATGTTCTGGGCAAATACTCTGACGAATGGGCTGCCACAGACTACTGGTGGAACGACTCCCTACAAGCAGATGCCCTGAAGGCAGCGCGATCCTCCGGCGCGGAACTCCCGACTCCACCCCGTGAGATATTTTTTGACAGGACATTCGTATCCAAGCATTCGGCTCCGGCAGGCTTTGTGCAAATCACTCCACTACGTTGATTGTCTTATTCCGTTACCGATCACGAGGACTATGGAGCGGACCAGCTATTTCATCCGAAGACTGCTACTCGTGATCCCGACCTTTCTCGGAATCACCTTTCTCGTCTTCGCTCTCACTCAATTCGTCCCTGGTGGACCAGTCGAGCAGGAAATCGCACGGATGCGAGGTATGGGAGGCGGCGAGGCAGGACGTGGCTCAGCCAACGGCGTGAGCATCACGGAAGATCAGCGCCGCGCCATCGAACGGGAGTTCGGTTTCGACAAGCCCTTCCTCGCTCGCTATCAGAAATGGCTCTTCCACGATGGAATGGGGATGAGCGCTCTATCATACAAATACAACAACAAAACCGTGTGGCAGCTCATTAAGGAACGCTTCCCCGTCTCACTCACCTTCGGTATCACGGGACTAGTTCTCACCTATCTGATTTGTATCCCACTCGGAATCACCAAAGCTCTCCGCAATGGCCAGAGCTTCGACATGTTATCCTCTGTGATCGTACTCGTTCTCTATGCCATCCCCGCCTTTGCCTTCGGAATGATTCTGAAGACCCTCTTCTGCGGGACATCAGACCAGTTCTTCGACTGGTTCCCCATCGGCGGATTTCGATCCGAAAACTGGGATCAACTCACATTATGGGAGCAGGTGAAGGATCAGACTCATCACATGTTCCTGCCCGTGCTCTGCTACGTGATCGGTGACTTCGCCGTCCTGACCATCCTGATGAAAAACTCCCTACTCGATCAGATCACGCAGGATTACACCCGCACTGTTTTAGCGAAAGGTGGCACCATGCGTCGCGCCGTTTGGGGACATGCACTGCGCAATGCACTGATTCCCATCGTGACGGGCTTTGGCGGAATTCTCTCCGTAATGTTCGCCGGATCAGTACTGATCGAGCGAGTGTTCGCCATCAACGGGATCGGACTGCTCACTCTCGACGCCATCATCGGGCGAGATTACATGATTTTCATGGGAACCCTCGGCCTCGGTTCCCTAGTCGCGCTAGTGGGTCGCATTCTCTCCGACTTCTGTTACGTCCTCGTCGATCCTCGCATTTCCTTCGGCAAGGACTCGTAAAACTATGCCCTGGCCCCGATTCCAGCTCCTCGATCCCAACACCCGACGACGCCTCGCTCGCTTCGGAAAGATCAAGCGTGCCATGGGGGCACTGATCGTGCTGATCGCGATCTTCGTGCTCAGTCTGTTTTCGGAGTTCATCGCCAACGACCGTC
>JBDHQE010000173.1:0-7766 GCA_039806885.1 Verrucomicrobiales bacterium | reverse complement strand
AGGTGATCGGATTAATTGAGTATTCATCTGGGTAGATTGATTACAATTGAGGAAACATGGGGAGCACGAGAGTCACCGAACTGCGTGCTCCCACTCTCTCATAGGCGGCTCGAGGGGAGGATGCCGGTGCGGTAATGGCTGCATTCGGTATCGCGTGTGGATTGATCGCAGGATCAGGAAGCCAGAGAAAATAAAAAGGAGATTTCTCAGCGATTTTGAATCGATCAATTGCCACCCCTTCCCAGACGGCTTTTCGAGACGTATGCTCGAAGGCAACAAAACTTGGGATGGGGAGAGAGCCTATACCGTCAGGGTAAAAGACATCGTAGTAATGAGTGAGTACTCCGTTCTTATAGCGACGAGCGGAAGCATAAGTGCCGACCGGATTCGTCGTTTTCACATAATCGATTTCATAGATGGCTTTAACACGCAGATAACCCGGATCTGTACTGGGAGACACGATGAAGATGCTGGTGTTGAGTGTGCTTGGATCCGGAATGTTCCGAATCGCAGTAGTGAAGGTCAATGCGCTGTCCGGCTCCACAGTCATGAGAAACTGCCGAAATGCCTCGGGCGTATCAAGTGCCGGAGGATCGTCGGTCGAACCCACGTCACCGGCTGTAAAGCGGAGAAACTCCGGATGAAACTGATTGGCTAATTGACGGGGGAGGCAGTGAACGAAAGAGGCCCCTACGGCATCTTCATTCAGAAGTTCGCGGAAATTCGCCGCCTGCGCGGATCGACCGTAGTTAGGTGCTGAATATACCTGTACGGTCGATCCAGACTGACCGTAAAAAGCAGATTTCGTCGCAGAGCCAATATCAACATTTACGATTGTAGTGAGTCGCTTGGAATTCGCGGTAATCGCAGCGAGAACGATGGCAGCCGCTCCCATCATGACGGCAGACAGAGCAACTGCGACCAAGAGTTCTACGAAGGTCCAACCACGGTATGACTGATTCTGTTTCGATACGCGGATCATGCTCTATAGAATCAATCGAGTTACTGGCCCGCCTGATAAACGCTTCTGGGAATCGAAGGAGATGCTTTCTCAGCAGTGTTTTGGATGTCAGGATGCTTTTTGTTCTGATCAGGGCGAATCACGCCCATCGCAGGACCCGCACTTCCCACGCCGCCAGTAGGGTCGGTTTCGGTGCGAGCTTCGCTGGCAGACTGCCCGTGCAAGGCATAGCTGACACTGGGAGTTAGATCGTAGGCGATCTGCATGGTCTTTCCTGTTGCCTTTCCACTTGTCGGGTCGAGCCAGTCGAGAACTACCATGTCGCCTCCGATCTCGGCGACACGAAGTCTTTCGGTTTGATCCGGCAGGATGGGGGGGAGGATTACATTTTTCTCGAGAATAATGTCACCGAGGAGAATACGTAGGCCGTTGCTGCCTTGGCTTCGTCCTGTAATGGACAGGGATTCCAGACGTTTTCTTATTTGGAGTTCTTCCTCGTTCACTTCATCCTTTGCCTTTTCAGTTTCAGGACTTCTTTTTGCGTAAGGATTGCGTTCGTCCGCTGACAGAAGAAGCGGGCGTTTTTCATCCGGGCGCATTTCGATGAGCCTCATCGGAGAGTAGGATGAAGCCGGAGGTTCTGCATCGAGGGGGGGAATCACTGTGGGATCTTGTGCGAGTGCCGTGCATGGTAGGCAAAGCAGACCGATCAGAAATGCAATCGCAGGAATATATCGTGAGGGAGAAGCATTCATGGAGATAAGAGAGAGGTGATAAACACGAACTCAGGAACCGAGGATAGGCACCTGAACCTGAAGGACGAGGTGAATGTCATTGCCGCGATCACCGCGACTCAGAACACACTTAGTAATCCGGCAACTGGGGAGTGATTCCTCGAGGCGCCCAAGCCAATTGAGTGCCTGAGTGTAATCATCCTCTACGACAAGGTCCGCTGAAAGTGCTTGGGGAATCAGAGATCCCTTTTCCACATCAATCGGCTGAAATTTCTGAGAAACCAGAAAGACCTTGCCTTCTCGAATCAGTTCGACGATGCGCTGCTCGACTTCAGGAGCAGAATGCAGGGTCTCGAAGTGAGGCTTCCACTGATTGTAAATATCGCGTAACTGAGCGGTCTTTGCCTCAAGGGTTTTGAGCTGGATTTGGGCGAGTTGAGCCTGTTGGGTGGCCGCTTCTGTTTCTACCAGTGCTTTCTGCATGGCATCGCGCTGTGCAGAAGTTGAGTTCCGTAGAGAGTTCACTCCATAGAGCATCGCTCCGATGACGAAGAGGAGCAGGAAGCATGCGGACTGATGGTTTTTCATGGGAGGGGACGTAGAGGATGGTTACTTTGATTTATGGATCAGGGTGGCCTGAAAATCGGTGGACTTTTCTCCTTTGACTTGCTGAGCGGAGTACGTCTCATATCCCAGGGCATAGATCGAATCGAGGCTGTTTTCGATCTGGCCAGCACTGCCCCCGTCAACTTTGAGCTGCATGAAGGTATGAGCGGGTATATCGGGGTTTCGTTCGAGTGACAACTCTGCGATGGTCGACTCTTTATTGATGCTGCGGCCGATCACCACGGTGACGGGTTGGAGAGGGCGAGAACCCTCCAGCCATTTTGCTACGACTTCTGCTTTCTTGGATTCTGCAACGATAGTCTTTTGCTTGGCTTGGAGTGACCCTTCTTCGGACTGCGCTTGTGAGGTGCGATTCTGATAATCCGATTCCGCTGTTTCGTAGGCCTTCTTGCTTAGATAAAAATATGCGCTGAGGGCGATAGAACTGGCGGACACTAGATAAAATAGAATGGGGATTAGCTTGTAGCCGACAGGGAGTCCGCCGGACACATTCTGACGTTCCGATTTGATGTCGTGGATGAGATAGTTCATTGGGTGAGATACGAGGAGATGCGGTGCTAGAAGCGTATCAGAAATCAATATTTCGACAGGATATTCCAGAGATGAAATTCCTCTGTAACGTCTGTTACATGCATATTTTGGAATTGATCGAGATAGTTGGTGGAGAAACTTCCTTGCTTCTTGTCCTCCATAATCAGGATTCGAGTTGAAGGTTCTGCCCTCTCGATAAAGGGACGAATCATTTGTGTGATGGTGACATCGTCGCCAGGAGTAATGCCGCTCCGACATCGAACGTCTTGCCATTGCCCTCCTTTTTGACGCACCAGACATAGGGAGCCATCGAGCCAGCCAAGAATCACGAGATCCTGACCCTTCATGGCTGTATCTTCAGAGATGCGATTGAGGAGATGACCCATCATAGCGAAGAGTCCTATGCAAATGCGTGCAGGACGTAGATTGAGTCCACGCATCGTTTCTTCGATCGATTTCACCATCGAATCATCACAGGCCATTACCAGACTGGCGCTGGTCTCCGCATTGTGCTGGATCGCATAGCGCTTGCTGCGGTCATACTTGGTCCCAAGGATCGATTTGGGACTCAGACGCAGTTCTTCCTCCCAGCCTTTTTTCCGAGAGAGGTTATGCTCTAATCCGATGATAAAGCGTTGATTCAGAGAAATCCCGATCCAGCCATCTTCCGTATTCGCTTTCCATACGTCCGCCATCTGAGGGGCTACTTCTACGAATTCGCCGTCAGATTCCGCAGTGTTTTCCACGAGTCCTTTCCGATTGATGTATGCCCATGGATTTGCGTTTGGGAAAACGCTGGCCCCAGTTGAACCGAGGATTATCGGACTCAGGGCGGAATGCTGCAAAGGTGAGAACGTCTTTAATGTCTTTGAATTCCATAAGATGTCAGCGGGAGAGGGCTGCTTGTTGATCAGGGAGGGTCGTTTCACGAATCAGATATTCGGCCACCTCGTGCTCGGTATAGCCTGTCTTTGGCGGAGTGGAAGAATGCCAGCCTTCGAATTCTCGCATCTTCAGGCTGTGCTCGAAGTTCATCATTCCCTTCGTAGTGCCGGTTTCGAGTTCATGATCGAGCCGCTTGAAGTCGCCACGGCGGATCATGCCTGTGACGGAATCATAGGGAAAGAGTACCTCGTGAACCGGGAAGCGGCGTTCTTGCTGGCTATCGAAGAGAAGTTGCTGACAGAGGATCATTCTCATCGAATCTGCGAAGGAGAGCATGGCATTCTCCATGCGCTCGGATGGAACCAGTTTTAGAAAGCGCTGTACGGTCTGAGCAGCAGAAGAGGTATGCATGGTCGCGATCACCACGTGTCCGGTCTCGGCTGCCTGAAGGGCGATCTCTGCGGTCTCTCCATCGCGGATTTCTCCGACCATGATAACGTCGGGAGCCTGACGGAGTGACGCACGTAGTGAGCGAGCGAAGTCGAGCTCGTCCGAGCCCATCTCTCGTTGAGTTATCAGAGAAGGAAGATTGGTCGGCAGGATGTATTCGATCGGATCCTCGAAAGTAATGATGTGTTCTCGACGGCGCTCTGCTCTCGCTTTGATCATGGATGCGATCGTTGTCGATTTACCCGATCCAGTGGCTCCACAGACGAGAAAGAGTCCATTCTTTGCTTCCAGATAAGCTTTCATCGCTTGAGGAGGCAGTGATATTTGTTGGGGAGCAGGGATATTGCTCGGCAGGAGACGCATGACCCAGCGGAGTCGTCCGCGCGTCACCAGTTGGTTCACACGGAAGCGAAGTGGCCCAATCTGCATGGCGTAGTCGAGCGTGCCAGGTGTCACTGGCATCTCGTGCTCCGGCTGGTAGATGAAGGAGTCGATGACGAGATCTCCGTTCATCTTATAGGAGAGCTGTTCGCGGGGGGTGATGTAGAAGTCACTGATATTGTACTTCTGCGCTAGGTGCAGAATTCGGTTTCCGAGAGGGCTTCTTTCGTCGATTCCTTGCATGGTGGGTAGAAAGATGGGTGAGAGTATGATTATCTAGGGAGGAAAGTACCGAGCAGTTCTCCCTGTCCGGTTGCTCCTTCGTAAACGTGGAACTGATTTCCCGTCGAAAAGCCGAAGGAGTCAGTCGCACCGAATTCGAGCACGATCTTGTAGGGGACTCCGTTGATCATGAGAGGAAGATTCTGAGAAAGATTGGTCAGTCTCACAAAGTCTGCACTCGCGTCGGGGTCATCCGGATCGTTCGGCGTATTTACGAGATCCATCGTGATATTGAAATCTAAGGTTTGACCTCGATCTGGTAATTCGATGACTATGTGAAGACTGACTCCCGTTGCATGAGAATCGTAATAAGTGGAGCCGTTATGGTAGTAAAAGTCGCCTAGTTTGAATTTCTGCCCTGGTACGATGTCGTTGAAAGCCGTCGAGGAGAACGAGACGACATTAGGGTCTCCAGAGAGAATGGGAGTTCCATCGAGGATGAAGACCGGATCTCCGTGGGAGAATCGGGTACCCTCTTCCGTGATCTCGTAAACCAGATTCGAGCCACCTGTTGGGGAATGGAATTCTGCTCCGACTGTGCCGCCGAGGCTTTCGGGTACGGGATAATAAAAAGCACTTGCCTGGATACTATCGCGGAACTGAGTGCTGTCGACCGTGAGGAATTGTGCCCGCAGGGTAGAATTCGGCGACACAGAAACAGGGCCGGTGTAGGGAGTCCAAGAACCACCATCTAATTGATAAACAGCTGTTCCGGATGATGAATCGGGCAAATTCGTGATCGATACAGCGAGTGGAAATTTACTCTCCAGAGCTGCGCCTCCCGCAGGATTAAAGATCGGTGTCGGTAGCCGCACCGGAGGGATGGGTGGCACCACTGGCGGATCGACAGGGCCAGAGGGACCTGGGTCAACGGGAGGGACAACGGGTGGAGGAGTGACTCCATTACCCGGGATGGTGGTGTCCGTTATCAGTGGATTCACGTTGAAGGTAGAAGGGCCTGAGTTCGGGCCAGTATTATAGGCGTAAGAATAATCCCATACCCAGCCAGTCGATTGTGAATACGATACCGAACCCGAGCTTCTCCATTCCGTGGGTGGAGGAGAATTCACCAAGGAGGGATCAATTTCAAATTCCACACCAGGATTGCTGGTGGAGAGAGTGAAGCGTTTTGCTACGGGATCATAACTAGCCCGAGACTTCCAACTATCTGCATCGACGGGAACGGCGACGAGTTTGGCGTCAATCATTTGCCCTGTCCCTGCGCCGACGAATCTCTTCTTTTCAATGTTGGAACGAGTGGTTTTCAGCTTTGTCAGAACGGCATTCGGATCTGTGAGATAATCGAGAGAGCCACCGTTCGATAAATAGAGTGCAATGGCTTGATTCACGATTCTTACGTCAGTTTCTGTCTTTTGCCGCTGTGCGTTACGGCCGATCTGCGAGACTGCTACCGCACTCATCGTTGATAAAATCGCGAGGATCCCAAGCATCAAGAGAAGCTCCACAAGGGTGAAGCCATTTTGTTTTCGCAATTGAGTTAAAATAAAATTCATGAAATTTATGAAATCTATAATAAAAATTTAAGAATGCAAAAAATTTCAAAAATAGACAGGTGGGAATTAATGATTTCTCCGAAATAACGACTTTACGGATTACTAAGTTTACTGTATTTTCTATAAATTTCAAATGAATCGTTCATTTTTCGCCTCCTTATTCGCCCTCGTGTGTGCTACTTCCCCCTTGATGGGGCAGGGCAATCCGCATTTAGCGCTCTCCAACTCCCCGGCTTACGAGGCTGCTGCGTACGCCCTTCGGAATGCGCCGCCGCGACAGTACAGTTTCTCCAAGGCCGTACTTAGTGACGTAATGCGTCTGATGGCGGAAGATGCAGGAATCGGATTCTTCGGTTTACCCGAGGGGAATACTTCTGCTGCGAATTTGGTAACGTTTACGATCAACGCAGCTCCGTTCTCGGCGCTAGAGACCTTGGCGAAGGCGAACGGAGTTACCCTAATCTACGACAGCGGTATCTGGTACCTACGTCCTGCGAATGATCAGGAACTGATCGGACGGATCTATGAGATTAATTATAATGCTCAGGAATTGGTGACTAAGAATACTCAGAGTGCAATGGGGAGCGGTGGGAGTTCCTCTTCGCAGAGTGGTCAGTCAGCTTCATCCGGACTCAATCTACAGGGTGCCCCTGACTTCTTCGTGGTCGAGCCTTCCAGAATTCTCGAGGATATTCAGAATATTCTTAATATTCCTACCACGGGGAACGTGGCGTCTCTCGCTCCGACTGCTTCAGTCGATAATATGGGGCGCTTTTCGATGGGAGGCTTTCAGGGGCAACCGGACCTTTCTGTCCCTGTCGCAATGAATCAGGGAAATTTCGCTCAAGTTGTCGAACCAAACTCCGGACAGGGCGGTGGGAATCAAGCATCCGGTCAGTCGAAAGTCATCTGGAATAGCGATTCGAATACTCTCTATGTCGTCGCAACCCGCCAGCAGCACCAGTGGATCGAGGCCTATCTGGCCTCTGCGGATCGCCCGCAGCCGATGATTGCGGTCGAAGTCAAGTTCGTGGAGACAAGCCGAGATCCGAATTCTGAACTGGGAATCGACTGGAATGGCGTGCTGGGGCAGGAAGGACTCAATGTTTCCCTCTCCGAAAATGAGGGGCCGCTCAATCTCAATCGCGTCAGCGGTTATGCACTTCCGACGGCAGTGCTCAGTTACAGTGACTTGAATTTAAAACTTCGGGCAATCTACAGCGATCGGAAGACGCGCATGGTGTCCTATCCGCGCATGGTCACGCTGGATAATCGAGAAGTCTCCTTCCGCAGTGTGATCAATCAGCCTGTGCTAAGTTCTGATGCCAGCGCCAGTTTGGGAGCGGGAGCCACACAGGTCTCATCGGTGGAGTATCTGCCCATCGGCACGGTGATCAATGT
>JBDHQE010000172.1:0-7783 GCA_039806885.1 Verrucomicrobiales bacterium | reverse complement strand
ATACTGCTTCATCTCACGATTTCGTGGTGACTCCGAGCGATGCAAGCCAAGGGAGAATCTGGAGCCTGGTCTTCGCGAGGTCGAGTCAGTATGTCATCGAGGACTTTTTTGTTCGGATGATGGGTGTGCCCCCAGTATTGGCGTTCTCTCGGGAGGACTTACTGAAACCCTTGCCCTGATTTTTCTCGACACTGCTCGTCGATCTTTGATAACAAAGAATATGAAGGGAGATTCTCCTCGGACCACTCGTCGTGAACTATTCGCTCAGTTGGGCGCTGTCTCTGCGGCATCTCTGCTCTCCGGATATTCTTCTGAAGCATCGGAAACGCAGAGAAAGCTGAAAATCGGAGTGGCGACGCTGGGCTTTCAAGGGATGTCGAATGTCGAGCTTGCAAAGGAACTGGCTTCATCTGGAATCAAACGGATCCAGTTCACTCTGACTCAGATCGACAAGAGTCTTTGGAAATATAACCAGCCAGTCGATCTCTCGTCCGTGACTCCTGCAATCGCTCGTGAAGTCGCTGCGATTTATCGTGATGCCGGGATCGAGATTCACAACTTGGGAGTTTATGCCAATCTGATCCATCCAGAGGAAGCCGAACGCGAAGCGAATCTGACCTACTTTGAGCAGATGATGAAAATCGGGCAATCCATGGGCGTTCGCACCTTCAGCACAGAATCGGGTCATTACTTTGATCCGAAGGCTCCCATGACTCGGCTCGCACGAGAATTCCAGGACGAGACTTGGCCTCTGATGATCGAGATGGGGCAGCGTCTAGCGGAAATGGCTGAGAAATACGATGCGAAGGTACTGATGGAGGCGTCTCACTGGAGCTTCTTCTCCAGCGCCAAGCGACTCCGTGTTTATCTAGAGGAGGTGAGCTCTCCACGAATTCGAGCATTGCTAGATCCGGCTAATATTATCGAAGTGAATGATCTGCCTGAAATGTTCCAGCAGCTCGCTCCGATGATCGATGCGATGCATGCGAAGGATCGCAAACTGCACGTCCAGAAGGGTGTCGCCGCCGGATTGGGCGACTTGGACTATCGAGAATTCGTCTCTCTGGCAGCGAAATACACGCCAGATGCTCCGATCTTCGTCGAATATGTAGGATTAGAGGACTATCAGCCAGCGCTCGCGATTCTACGTCAGGCCATGCAGGATGCGGGGATTGGTGAGGCGTGAATCCGATTTTCCTCCTCGCATTTCCGCATTTCCGTTCTTGCACGGAGCGAAGGAAAGCGAGAATCTATCCGCCGATGAAACGTTCTTCTCTATTCGCCTGTCTCGTCGCCACTGCGGCATTCGCTTTCCTCACCGCCTCTGCCGAGGAGCCTGCCAGTCTCGCGTTGACCCCCGTACCCCATCCGGGAAAGGAGGCTCTGCATGAGTCGTTTAACAAAATATCGAAGGAAGGTAAAGCACCGCTCGTCTTTCTCGGTGACTCGATTACGCAAGGCTGGAGCGGTCGTGGAAAGGATGTCTGGGAGAAATACTGGGCACCGCTGGGAGCCGTGAATTTCGGCGTGGGCGGAGATCGCACGGAACACGTCCTGTGGCGTCTTCGCAATGGTAATTATGAGGGCCTGCATCCGAAGCTGACGGTGCTAATGATCGGCACAAATAATACGGGGCATAGCGGACGTGCCGCCGCGGAGCACGGCGGGAGAATTTTTAATAGCACAGCCGAAGAGACGGCAAAAGGTGTGGCGGAGATCGTGCGTGTACTGCGTGAGAAACAGCCTCAGATGAAGATCCTGCTCCTAGCGATCTTCCCTCGTAGCGCCCATCCGACCGATGCAATGCGTGTGACGAATGAAAAGGCGAACGCCATCATCTCTCGGCTGGATGATGGGAAAAACGTCTTCTTCATGGATATTAACAAGAAGTTCCTCGAATCTGATGGCACGCTGTCCAAGGACATTATGCCTGATCTGCTCCATCCGAACGCAGAGGGATATGAAATCTGGGCAAAGGCGATCGAAGCTCGTGTGAAGGAGCTGATGGCAGACTGAGAAATCGGTTCCGAGGATCATGATCGAGAATTCTCAGCCCATCGTGGAGCTGCGGCGCGTTTCCAAATGGTATGGCTCTGCGCAGGGAGGAGGCTCGGAACCGCGTCGGATTCTCGATGGACTCGACCTCGTGATCAAGGCGGGCGAACGCTTCGCCATCGTCGGACCGTCAGGGTGTGGAAAAAGCACGCTCCTGAATCTGATCGGGACGCTGGATGTGCCGTCAGAGGGACAGATCGTGATCGACGGCACCGACACTGGGAGTTTACCAGAGACAGCGTTAGCAGAAATCCGCTCGGAGAAGATCGGTTTCGTTTTCCAAATGCACCATCTTCTCCCGCAATGCACGGCACTGGAGAACGTGCTGGTGGCGACTCTGGCACTGAAGATGCGACCTGATCCGGCAGTCGTGGAGCAGCGGGCGCGACGGCTGTTTGATCGGATGGGACTCGCTGATAAGCTGGAGAGCTATCCGTCCCAGCTTTCCGGTGGTGAAAGGCAGCGCGTGGCTGTGGTTCGTGCCTTGATCAATTCTCCGCGCATTCTGCTGGCCGATGAGCCGACGGGTGCTCTGGATGAGGACAACGCCGTTCGCCTGATGAATCTGCTGGTGGAGCTTAACGAGAGCGAAGCTCTGGCGCTGATCGTGGTGACGCATGATCGCAGTCTCGCCTCGCGTCTGGGCTCAGTCCGGTCGCTGCATCGTGGGCATCTGGAGGATGTGGAATGACGGCGCTGCGCTTTCTTCGGGCCTCGCTCCAGCACTATTGGAAGCTGCATCTCCCCGTTCTGATCGGAGTCGCCCTTACATCCGCGATTCTGAGCGGGGCGTTCGTCGTCGGAGATTCGGTAAAGGAAAGCCTGCGTCGAAATTCCGATGCCCGTCTCTCTCGGATCGGCTCAGCGTTTCTCGGAGGAGAGCGTTTTTTTACGACTGGCTTATCTGACAGGGTTCAGTCGGCGATTCAAGAGGGTTCAATCGTCGCTCCTGTCATTCAGCTCAATGGCACTGCCTCGAGCCAGGAAGGTGGGCGACGAGCGAACAAAGTTCAGATCGTAGGAGTCGATGAGCGCTTCTGGTCGCTTTCGCATTCACAGAAAGTACCTGACGGCTTCTCTGACGAGCGCTTTGCCGCAGCCAACAGCGTCCTAGCTGAGCGCTTGGGCGTGAAGTCAGGCGATACTGTGATCGTCCGTATCGAGATTCCGGCGGCACTTTCGAAGGACGCTCCGCTCTCCGGCGAATCGGAGCAGACGACACCTTTTACTGTGGTGCTGAGCTCGATTCTGGGGACGGAGGACTTCGGGCATTATTCCCTGAAGCCAGAACAGGTTCCGCCCGCCACGCTGTTCGTCCGCCAGGATCGGCTTGCTGCCGTGGCAGAGTTGGCAGGGCGAGCGAATCTCTTGTTAGCTGATCAGGCCGTCACGGCGGAGTCGCTGGCGCAAGCGGTGGAGTCTCGCTGGAGTTTAGACGATGTGCAGGTGGTGGTGAAAAAGCTCGAAGGTGATGTATTTCAACTCACCGGTTCTCGCGTTTTTCTCGACGATGGGATCGTTTCGGCAGTCGAAGCCATCTCGTCGGAGAGTGCGCCCTCGCTCACTTATCTGGCGACGGATGTAGCCAGGGAGCCGAGCGAGAAGGGCACGCCGTATTCGATCATCTCCAGCGTGGCTCCGCGACTGAACGAGATCGTTCCGGCTGGCTTGGCGGAAGATGGCATCATTCTCTCTGATTGGCTGGCTGAGGATATCGGCGCGAAGATCGGAGATCGCGTTCGACTGTCCTACGATGTTGTCGGTATGGGGCGAGCGCTAGTGGAGGAACAGAAGAGCTTTACCGTCGTTTCTATCCAGCCTCTAGAGCACAATGGCTGGGATCGGTCGTGGACACCGGAGTTTCCGGGAATATTCGACGTGGACAGTCTCGATGACTGGGAGCCGGGTATCCCCATTGACCGCAGTCGAATTCGACCGAAGGACGATGACTACTGGAATCGCTACCGTACGACTCCGAAAGCGTTCGTGTCTTGGGCGGCAGCCCGTGAGATGTGGGCGAATCGCTTCGGAAGTGCCACGGCTCTCCGCTTTCGTCCAAAGGCAGAAGTGAAAGTAGATTCTGATGGCTTAGCAGAGGCCATGCGCCCGCATCTGCGGCTCGCCGATCTGGGAATGAGCACTCGGGCGCTCCGCGACGAGGCTGCGGCGGCTGTATCGAATTCCTTCGACTTCGGCAGTCTTTTTGCGAGCATGAGCTTTTTTCTGATCGTGGCGGCTCTGATCCTGACTGGACTAGTCTTTGTGTTTGGGATTGAGCAGCGTTCATCTGAAATCGGGCTGCTCTTGGCGCTCGGGTTTTCGCATCGACGCATTCGGAGACTATTTCTGTCGGAGTCTTCACTCCTGGCGGTCGTGGGTGCGGGGCTTGGCCTTCTGGGCGGGTATGTGTACACTCGTCTCGCGCTTCATGGGATGTCAGGGGTGTGGCGAGACGCTGCTGCGGGGATGGAGTTTGTGTATTTTCTGAATCCGCAGTCACTTGGAATCGCCTTTGCCACGACCGTGTGCGTCGCTCTCGCTGTCGTCTGGTTCGCCAGTCGACGTATTTTCACCATTCCACCGAGTGCTTTGATTTCGGGAGTGGGTGATGAGGAATCTTTTCCTGCAAAGAAACATCGATGGGATCGGGTTCTCGTGATTGTTTGTCTGCTGGGCGTGCTGGGGTGTCTGTTCGCACCGCGTCAGGCGGGCACGATCGCTGAGCAGGGGCTCTTTTTCGGAGCCGGATTCTTCGCTGCGGCGTGGGGAGTCGCCGTAGTGTCGCTCTGGATGGGGACGGTTCTGCGTTCGCGAATGCATTCGTCCCATTCGTCCTTGAGTAGCCTCGAAGCGCTGGGGCGACGCTATGCTGTGCGCCGTCGAGGGCGCAGTCTTGCGGTGATCGGTCTGATGGCTGCCGGCGTCTTCGTCGTGACTGCGATCAATTCATTCCGCTTGGAGGGATCGCGAGGAGCTGAGCGACGAGATTCGGGAACGGGTGGGTTCGCCTATGTGGGAGAATCGACTCTGCCGATCTATGAAGATCTGAATGGGATGGAAGGGCGAAAGAAATACGGCCTCGATTCTCTGAAGGAGGACTTTTCTGTTCTCTCCTTTCGCGTCAGTGATGGAGATGATGCGAGCTGTCTCAATCTCAATCGTGCTCAGTCGCCTCGTCTGATGGCCGTCGATGTGGAGAGAATCGCTGCGATCAATCCTTTTCATTTCGTCCGCACGCTGGGCGAGATCAAAGAGGGGGAAAGCCCGTGGCGTTTGCTCTCCATTACCGATAAAATGGAGGATGGAAGGTCTGTCGTGCCCGGAGTAATCGACCAAAATACGGCCATCTATGCACTGGGCAAGAATCTCGGTGACATCATCCGCTATCAGACGGTTTCGGGTGAGGTTTTCAACGTGCGTATCGTCGGTTTTCTCGATACCTCGATTCTGCAAGGCTGTGTGCTGATCGACACGACGAATTATATCCGCTTCTTTCCGGATGCGGGCGGCTTCCGTTTTTTTCTACTCGACGGAGGCCGCACTGAGGCCTTACAAGCGGTCGCCGAGCGAATGACTCGCATGTTCGGTGATCTAGGACTGGAGATGCGCCCTGCTTGGGCGAAGTTGGACGAGTTCAATGCCGTGCAAAATACGTATCTGAGCATCTTTTCCACCTTGGGAGGGCTGGGCCTGCTGCTCGGGACGCTGGGGCTGGCTGTGGTGGTCGGACGGAACGTCGCCGAGCGACGTGGACAGCTCGGCGTCATGCAGGCGATGGGGTTTACCCGACAGCGTCTCGCCCGTATGGTGCTGGCGGAGCATTGGTTTCTGCATCTGACCGGGGTGCTGATCGGAATCGTGGCAGCTGTGATCGCCGTGTTTCCGAAGTTGATGGGGGGTGTCGCCGCTCTACCTTGGTGGCTGCTGATTGGAATCAATGTCGCCGTGCTACTCGGTGGATTGCTCTTTTGTATGATCGCGGCACGGACGGTTCTGCGGGGGAAATTGCTCGATGCGATTCGACGAGAATGACACGGCGTTCGGTTCTGATTTGTTTGTTCTGGGCGTTTCTTTCTCGGGATTCTGTCTTGGCGAAAACTGCGAAGCGCTCGCGTCGAGGACCGCGTCGAAGCCCAACTCCGCCGAAACCCGAGCCTCCAAAAGGCCCTCCGGAGAATCATCCTGTCGCGACCCTGAAGGACTCGATGGGGAAGGCGGCGGGCGGATTGACCACTTTGTCCGGGCGTTGGGCGGCATCGTCAGACGGGAAGGATTGGTGTGCGCGGTCTGTGCCGCTGGTCGATGCCTGGTGTGTATTCGGCCCCGAGATTCGGGAGAAATCGGCACGAGTCGAGGCTCGAGTCATCGCGCCAGGGCAGGGGAGAATATTGTCACGTTTTGGAGTCGGACTGTATGGGAAGAATGGCGTTCAGTGGCGAACTGCTCCTTCTCGCAACGAGATGGAGCTGATCAGGCGCGGAGCTGTGCTCGCTCGAGTCGAGTTTGCACAGAAGCTAGGGGAGCCTCTACATCTGGAGTTGTCTGTCACTCAATCTGGGACGAAATGGGAAGTCTCGGGGCGTGTTTGGCGCGATGAAGAAGATCGTCCGAAGGAAGCGCTGCTGAGTCATCGGCTCTACGCGGAGGAGTTGGAGGTCCCTCTCGCTGGTCAGGCGGTGCTGACAGCTGCTGCATTTTCCGGAGAAGCGGTGCAGTTTACCGAAGCATCGGTCTTTGAGCATCCCGAACCGGTGCCTGAAAAGAAAAAGGGAGACAATTCAGATCATCCGTGAGATTACAGTTGCTGGTGAGCGAGAATCGCTTCCATTCTTCGATCTATGAAAGCGGGTATTCGTAAAGTCGCCGTATGTGCCCTGATCGGAATCGCTCTGATTCTGAGCTGGCTAGTGCTGGCCCCCCACCTCTGGATTGCTCTCGACGAGGGAATCTTTCGTTTTTTCAATCAATTCATCGATCCACAGTATCCCATGTGGGCCAAAATTCTGGCGCTCCTGAATACGAAGGGCTTTGACTTTGTCATGGCGGGCGTGATGAGCACTCTACTAATTCCGGCGATAGCTTCCTGTTCGCGACCGGATCGGCGGCGCTACTGGGCGAGCGTGATCCTCTGGATGTTGTTCGCCTTTTTGGTGATCCATCTTCTATGTAAGCTGACGATTACATATCATCGCCCAAGTCCGACAATCTCGATCGAAGGGGCAAAGCGACTCTCGAAGATCGTCGATATTCCCCATCGAGAAGTTTCAGCCAAGTGCTTCCCCAGCAATCATGGGATCATCTTGATCATCTTTTCCGCTTTCCTGTTTCACTTTTCCCGAAGATGGATTGCGTGGACCAGTGTCCTGCTGATCATCCTACTCACCGCGCCACGCATCATGGTAGGGGCGCATTGGTTCAGTGATACTTACATGGGTGCCTTAGCTTTTGTGCTACTTACTGTGCCTTGGTTTCTCGTGCTTCCTTATACCCCGAAGGTGATCGAGGCGATTCAGAGACGACTGGATTCCTTCTTGGACAGGAGAAAGGCGACGTGATCTTTTCTTCTCCGTAAAAATGGCAAGGTGACTTAACCCATCTTTAACAGGCGAAAATGTAAGCGACTATTAATCAGGATATTACAACTAAGAAAATTTCCTTCTGGCACTACTTTCGCTTACTTTTCGCTAAATCTTCATCTTTTTCACTCTGCCAGGGAGAGAGGGTAGTC
>JBDHQE010000171.1:0-7796 GCA_039806885.1 Verrucomicrobiales bacterium | reverse complement strand
TGCGGTGATGATCGGGGCACATGTGGACCACTTAGGACCGAAGGCAGGACCTAGTTCCCTCGCTCACGCGGACGAGCGAGATCAGATTCATCTAGGAGCAGACGACAACGCTTCCGGAGTCGCTGGACTACTGGAGATCGCCGAATATCTCGCCGATCAGCGCTCTCAGGGAAAACTTGATTTGAAGCGCGATATCATCTTCGCCGCATGGTCAGGAGAGGAACTGGGGCTGCTCGGGTCGTCCTACTTCGTGCGCGATCTGGCAAAATCTGCGCTAGGTAAAGAGGATGCGCCTCTCGATCTGCTGATCTCATCTTACCTGAATCTCGATATGATCGGGCGGCTGAAGGATACGCTGGTGGTGCAGGGGATCGGATCCAGTGACTTCTGGCCCGGTGTGATTGAGCGACGGAATGTTCCGATAGGGCTTCCGCTGACACTTCAGCATGATACCTACCTGCCCACCGATGCGACGCCCTTTTACCTGCGCAAAGTCCCCATCCTCAGTGCCTTCACCGGAGCGCATGAGGACTATCACTCACCGCGTGATACAGCGGAGAAGATTCATTATCCTGAAGCGACAAAAATCGCTCGTTTGTTCAGTCTGATCGTGCGCGATCTGGCCACACGGACCGATGCCCCGAAATACGTCAAAGTCGATCCTCCAAAGAACAAAGGGAGTCGGGGATTTCGCGTTTATCTGGGCACCATTCCCGACTACAGCCAGAGTGATATCCAGGGCGTGAAGCTGAGTGGAGTCGCCGAAAAAGGTCCCGCTGGAGTCGCGGGAGTGAAAGGAGGCGATGTGATTATCGGCCTAGGGAAGGAGAAGATTCTCAACATCTATGATTATACCGAGGCGATGGCCGGGTTGAAGGTGGGCGAGGAGACGACGATTTCCGTGAAAAGAGATGGCAAAGATCTGACGCTAAAGATTAAGCCCGGATCGAGAGATTGAGAATAACCCGTTCACTGCGATTACAAGTTCTGTAAAGTAGTGCGGGCACACCGTTAGAGTTCGAGCTGGATTCCGATTTCGATCACCTGACGATGGGGTAGGTCGAAATAACCCGTCGCGGGGCGGGAAATGCGGGAGAGCGCGACAAATAGTCGCTTTTTCCATTTCGCCATTTTCCCTGGACCACTTGTCAGTAAAACCTCGCGACTTTGGTAAAAACTGATTCCTCCCGGTTTGATTTCCGTGCGATCCCGGAGAGCGGCACAGAGATCCTTGACCACGCTCGGATTCTCTGCGAAGCCGTATCGAAGTATGACACGATAAAAATCCTCCATGTATTCGCTGACCTCACTTCGCTTCGACTTCGATACGCGAGGTTCACCTGCGAATGAAACGGTCAGTAAAACCACGCGCTTGTGCAGTGATTTATTGTGTTTCAGATGATGCAGGAGAGAGAGTGGCATTCCATCTGCCGAAGCCGACATGAATACCGCTGTTCCAGGGACGCGGATTACATGCCCCGCCTTGATATCATCGACCAGATGTTTCACTGGAAGGCGGCCCTTTCGTGTCGCTTGGAATAGTATTGTCCTGCCATCAGTCCAGATGCGCATCGTTAGCCACACTCCGATTGCAACGACTAGCGGGAACCAAGCTCCCTGCAGCAGTTTTACGAGACTGCCGATGAAAAAGGCATATTCAAAAATAGCAAATAATCCCAGTGGTAACAGAGTCTTCCACCAAGGCCAGTTCCAGACACGCCGGAGAACGAGTCCAAACAGGATGCTCGTCAGCAGCATTTCCATCGACACGGACAGTCCGTAGGCGGATGCCAGATTGCTGGAGGTTCGGAAGCCTAGCACTAGAGCTAGACAAGCTGTCATCAGGATGAAGTTTACCTGCGGCATATAGATTTGACCCCGGATTTCTGGGTTCGTGTGTATGATTCGGAGTCTCGGCAGGTATCCTAGATGCACTGCCTGCTGGGTCAGGGAGAAGACTCCTGTAATCATCGCTTGCGATGCGATCACTGTGGCGATGCCTGCTAGGATTACGAGAGGAATAATGAGCGGTTCAGGAGCGAGATGGAAAAACGGGTTTTCGGCAGTTGCGGGGTGCATCAATACGGAGGCTCCTTGGCCGAGATAGTTTAGCGTCAGAGCTGGATAAGCGAGAAAAAACCACGCTTTTCGTAGTGGAGTGGCGCCGAAGTGTCCAATGTCGGCGTAGAGTGCCTCGCAGCCAGTCACGGCGAGTAGCACTGTCCCCATCACCACGATTCCGTGAAGCCCGTGTCCTAGGAGGTAAGATGCACCCCAGTGAGGGGAAAGTGCCACGATGATGTGAGGATGCTCGCAGAAGCGAAACAGTCCGAGAGAGCCGATCACGAGAAACCAGATCACCATGATGGGGCCGAATGCCCGTCCGATGCGAGATGTCCCGTGTCTTTGCATTAAGAATAGAGCGATCAGAATCCCGGCGGAGATCGCCATTACCACGGACTGTGGAATGTCCGCCCGGACCTGCTTCAGCCCCTCAATCGCTGACATGACAGAGATCGCCGGTGTAATCATACCGTCTCCGTAGAGCAATGAAGCCCCGAAGAGCAGTACTGCAATGAGACGCGGAGACAGAGGGTGTGATCGATCTTCTGATGCCTTGCCCGCCAACAGAGAAAGCAGGGCGAATGTGCCGCCTTCCCCCTGGGCCGTGGCTCGACAGAGAAAAGTGAGGTATTTTATCGACACCATTACTGTGAGCGACCAAAAGATCAGAGAGATCGGTCCGTAGATCATTTCCGGATGAGTGCCATCTCCCGGAAAATTCGAGTGTGCGAGACACTCCCGCAGCGCATAGAGAGGACTCGTGCCGATGTCACCGAAGACCACCCCTAGCGCAATTAGCGCGAGGGGCCAGGGCGGAGAAGAAGGGGATTTCTGCATTCTGTCGATCTAAGATCGACAGTGGGGATTCTGGATCAATCTCGTCATTTGATCAACAGAATGAACAATCAGAATGGCGATAGGCGCGAATTTTTTAAATTGCGTGTCGATTACTGAATTAGTGGAGTGGCCAGAGCACGAGAATGAGAGGAATCAGAATTACGGCCAGTATCAAGGTCAGTCCACCACCCACGCGGATGAAGTCGAAGAATCGATATCTCCCTGGCCCATAGATGATGACACAGGATGGCTCCAAAGGTGCCATCAGAGAGAAGGATGCGGCGAGCATTACGGCGATCGCGAAAGATCTGGGATTAGCACCCAATTCGGCAGCCGCTCCCAGAGCGACTGGTAACACGACTAGTGCAGCGGCTGCGTTCGACATTGGCTGAGTTAATAGGACGGTGAGAACGAAAAATCCAGCCATTACAGCCGTATCTCCAAGCGGTCCCAGAGTATTCACCAGAATCTCAGCGATCATTTTGGCCGTTCCGGTTTTATCCATCGCCGTGCCGAAAGCTGTCATCCCACCAATTAATATCAGCAGTCGCCAGTCGATCACCTCTCGCACTTGGTCGCCTGGCAGTGCCCCCACCAGCACTACTCCGACGGCGGCGATGAGGAAGGCGACCGACAGTGGGAGCCATCCGACCGCTCCGACAAGCATAGCAGAGAGAAAGAGCAAGATCGAGATGATACCCTGCCGCCAGCGTAGCACCGGAGGCTCATACTCATCCAGCACGGCAAATCCGGCCGTGCGTCGAAGCGAATTGAGCCGATCCGCATGCCCTTGAACTAGCAGCACGTCGCCGCGACGCAGTGTCATGCTGCCCATATCACGCAGATGAGAGTGTCCGTGACGACTGATCGCCAACACCATCAAATCGAACTTTCGTCGCAGATCCGACTCTCGCAGGGTGAGACCGGCGATGTCCGACTGCGGAAGAATCACTGCCTCCGCGACCATGAGATCGCCGTGACGACCGCTCACATCACTGGGTTCCAGAGAGGCGCGAAACTCGAGGCCTTCGATTTTATTGATCCGCAGCAGATCGGTCACTTTTCCCTGCACTAGCAGGAGATCGTCACCTTCGATCAATAGGTCGGCAGCCGGGAGCAGACTGCGTCCATTACGCTCGATACGCACCAAGCGGAATCCCACCATATTTAGATCCCAATCGAATGTGCTCTGACCGATCAGTGGTGACTTGGGAGTCACGACGACCTCACAGAGATAGTCACGAATAGCCTCCGGGCTGATTGCAGTATCTCCCGTTACATTCGGGAGCAGTCGATCTCCGAAGAGCATGAAGTAAATGATACCCACCACGATTACGATGCAGCCGACGAGAGTCGTCTCGAACATTCCGATCGGTTTCATTCCCAGATTGGCGATATATCCGCTGACTGCCACGTTGGTCGAGGTACCGATCAGTGTGCAGGTTCCCCCCATGATGGAGGCGAAGGCCAGCGGCATCAGGAGGCGAGACGGGCTGATGCCTGTCGATTGGGCTAGACTTGCCGCTGGAGAGACAAAAAGCGCCGTTACCGTCGTATTATTCATGAAAGCGGAGAAGAAGGAAGTCACCCCCATCAGCAGGGCCGTGAGCTTCCTCGGCTTGGCATCCGAAATGCGCATGAGAGCCGCCGCTCCCGCCTCCAGCAAACCGCAACGTTGGAGCGCTGCTCCGACGACAAAAATTGAGCCGAGAATCACGATAATCTCACTGCTAAAACCTGCGAAGGCTTCTTTCGGCGTCAAAATTCCCGTTGCCGTGAGTGCCGCCAATAGTAGGATGGTGATCACGTCGACAGGAATCTTTTCCGTGATGAAAAGAAGGACGGCAGTAATCAGGAGGATGAAGAGAAATGCGATCTCCATGAGAGGGGATACAGGCGAAAAAAGAAGCAGGGATTCCCGCAAGGATGGGACCGGGAACTCAAAAAGGCAAGCTCGGTCTGCGTATTCCCCGAAAGCGTTCTCTCGAACTTAGATTCACCGATCCTGAGGATGGATCCGAACGACGAGAGGGCGATGGTCGCTCGCTCGATCCCAGTTTTCCCAGTGATAGATCGAGGAGTGTTTCATATCGATTTCACGAGAGATCCCCTTGGAATAGAGGACGTAATCAAAGCGAGAATATAGATCCGCATAGGTCCAGTGATGTGTCCATCGGAATCCGAATCGATCCGCCAGTGTGAGTGCAGTAAGATAGCCTGGTGCTCCGAATGCTCCCTGCAGCGCCTTGAGCGGAGCCTCACTGCGTAGCTCGTTGAAGTCGCCAGCCACGATCAAGTTCACATCTGGCGTAGCTGCGAAAATGTGGTCGATATGGGTGCGAACTAGGCGAGCTTCGTTCAGGCGAATGAGGGATTCGTCCCCGCCGGGAACTGGACGTTTTGACTTCAAATGGAGTCCGATATAGCGGAGGCGATAGTGAGGAGTGACTAGAATCGTCACATCGAGAATACCTCGTTGAAGCGGATAGCGAACTCCGTCAATTACGTAGGTGTAGTCTCTGCGCGAATTGCTTTCCAGAATTGGGAATCGAGAGAGTAGAGCGATGTTTTGATTCCTTCCGGACGAATCCGGCACCAGTTCCGTGTAGGGCAGATCGATTCCCTGAGCAGCTAGGCGAGTCTGAAGATCTGCTAAAAATGAGGCGTCGCCAATTTCCTCCACTCCGAGAATATCCGGCCGGATCGCGGATAAGCCTTCGATAATTGCATCGACTTCTCCGGGTGGCTTGGGAGCATCGGGAACGACGATGCCATTCACACGACGCTCCATTGAGAGATAATTCCTTAGATTATAAGCAACTAATGTAAGTGATTTCGGCGTATCATCTGATGTAGAGGATGATGGTTCCGATGCCGGGAGCGAGAGAGTGTCCGAGACAAATAAAAAAGCCGCTAAGGAAACCCAAGCGGCTTTTTTAAAAGACATGCCTCGAAAGCGAGTAAAAGGTCAGTCGTGATCTGAGTGACTCGATGGCTTAGACTCGGCTGGTTTGTCCCAGTTCTTCTTGCCTTCGTCTTCACCGACTTGGATTTCACGCTCGAACTCTTGCTTCGCCTTCTTGAATTCGCCCATACCTTTACCGATCCCACGTGCCAGTTCAGGAATTTTTTTTGCGCCGAATAGAAGCAGCACCATCAAGAAGATGACGATCATCTCCTGCATTCCCAAACCAATTCCAAGATAAAATCTTTCCATGCCGAAGGGTAAGCGAGGCCGGGAACGATGCAAAAAGTATTTTATACGACTGATCTCCGCTTTCGCGTGGCGCGATTGCGGAGGAGTGAGAGTCGAGTCGAGATTTTTTCGATATGAATCTCAAGCTTTTGAAAACTCACGTGAGATCTGCTGTCGATATCCGTGGAGACGCAGAGAGCTGTCCGGCAGCACCTCCAGCATGGCATAGCTGTTATGCTCCTCGCCGCTCCCTTCGATCATCGCTGGCAAGGTGCAATACGGAATAGCCGCGATTTCCTGCAAATCGTTCTTATGTGAATGCCCCTGGAAGACTGCCGACACTTTCCCAGAGGCTTCCAAGATCGCTCGGATTTCAGGAGCGTTTCTCACTGCGTGCACTTTACTGGCGTCCAGTCGCTGATGTGTCAGTACGACCACGGGGCCGTCCGCCTTCGCCAGTTCGTCGCGAATCCACTGGGCTTCTTCCGCTGGGATGAAACTATCGCGCCAGTCGGAATTTTTTCGACCATAGGGGACGCCGTCATGGCGGAAGCAGGCGTCGAGCAGGAGGAAAGTGACTCCATTGATCTGAAAGGCGCTGCGGCAATCGGGAGCCATCTTCGTATGTGAGACGAACTCGTCTTTCGTTAGTGTGGCGACGCAGTGATTCCCTAGGATATAATGCCGAGGGACTTCGAGCTTCGCATAGTGTGATTCGATGGTGTCGAGCCAAGCCGCTTCCTCTTCTACAGTTTCCGCCTGGTCGATGAAGTCGCCGAGTTCTACTACGCAGTCAGGCCGCTCCTTGTTCATCAGCTCGACACATTCATCGAGCTTGGCGAGGGTCTCTCGGTAGTAACGATTAATTTTCGGCTCTTTGTCTCCGTAGTGTAGGTCGGTCAGGAGACCGACGCGGACAAGGGGCTTGGCTGTCGGATCAGCAGCGAGGAGTTCTTGACTGCCGAGAGCAGCGAAACAGAGGGTGCCTTGACGAAGAAGCGCACGGCGGGAGAGTGTTGTCATGGGTGAGGGAGTGACGTGTGGGGAAGATGCAACGTTTCTATGACATACTGGTGTCAGAAATCGCCAGACTGCAAGAGGTGGATTCGCGCCACGAAAGGAGCCGGTACACAGAGTGTCGTAAGCTCGCTGCTCGTTCACTGATCAAACTGTGGAAAATGCGAATCTCCACTTTCTAAGATTGTGTATTGAGTGAATTATTGAAAGACTTTGCCGAAATAAAAGTGAGAATTGTAGGCTGTTCCAAATTGAATCGAGAAACTCGTGTCAGCGAACAGCCTATATTGATCAAAATTCGCAGAATTCCATGAAGATCGCCCATCATTTGCCCTCGGCACTTAGTGCAATCGTTCTTTGCTTTCTCGGTAGCGTATCAGCTGCTCCCACTCCCGGTGAGATAGTTTTTTCCACCGACTTTGATTCGCCTGCGGAAAGAGAACCTTGGAAATTATCGAAGTCGGCGAGTTGGGTGGAGGAAAGCGGGCGCGGAACTGTTCTGCGAGTCGATGTGAATCCCGAGTCGATCAAGGAAGCTCATTCGACGATGCTACCGATCGATCTCAGTAATTATCGAGGTTGTACGTTAATTTTTGAGTGTCAGATGAAAGCCGATGGCGTGACGAAGCCTAGTGCTTCTTATCTGGGAGCGAAGTTTATGCTGCACTACGATTCTGAGTCT
>JBDHQE010000170.1:0-7802 GCA_039806885.1 Verrucomicrobiales bacterium | reverse complement strand
CGAGCGACTAAATTGTGTGTTGGTGGCAGCTGCCGCGCCTTCTAGGCCATCGAGCACGCGAGCTTTATCGCGTTCGGTTTGCAGCCGTCCCAGCCACCAGGTGCCGATATTCGAGAGAGCCTTGTAATCGAGATCGACGGGGTTTTGTGTGGCCAAGAGGACCCCCAGACCGAAGGCACGAGCCTGCTTCAGCATGGTCATCAGCGGCTTCTTCGACGGAGGCATGGCCGTAGGCGGTAGATAGCCATAGATTTCGTCCATGTAGAGGAGCGCCCGTAGGCTGGTCGTCCCCGTCTGCGTCCGCATCCATCCCAATGTCTGATTGAAGAGAAGTGAGACGAAGAACATGCGCTCCGCATCACTGAGATGGGCGATGGAAAAGATCGTAATGCGCGGCTTTCCCTCGGGCGTGTGGAGCATTCGCTTGATGTCTAGGGACTCGCCTTCTAGCCAGGTTGAGAACCCGGGGGAGGCGAGGAGATTGTTCATCTTCATCGCCAGATCGAGCCGGGTTTTCTGCGGGCATACCGTATCGAGACTCATCACTCCCACTTTGTCAAAAGGTGGAACCTGGATATGACGGATGAGCAGCTCTAGGGAGACTCCCTGACCTTCTTTCCATGAGTGGAGAAAGATATTCGATAGCAGAATATGCTCCGGAGATTGGAGAGGATCGGCGGTGATTCCTACGAGCGAGAGAAGGCTCGATACGGTCGATTCGATCCGCTCGGAGAGAGCCTCGGCATCATCGAGAATTTCGAATGCCGGCACGTCGAGTGATCCAAGGATGGAGACGGGTAGTCCTGCATTGGAACCAGGGGTGTAGATCGAAACATCGACTTTTTCGCGAAACTGGCGGATCCGCTCTCCCGATTGGCCCCAATCAGCGAGGCCTTTCTTCCACGTATCGGCGGTCTTCGCAGCGAATTCATCAGGCGACAGTCCCTTTTTCGCAGCGTCGTCTTCGTTGATCCAAGGACGAAAGCTGGCCGCATCCAGATCGGGGAAAGTCAGCATTAGGTCTGCGATGTCGCCTTTCGGATCGATCACGATGGCGGGGATTCCGTCCATCGCAGCTTCCTCCAATAGAGCCATGCAGAGACCAGTCTTCCCCGATCCCGTCATGCCGAGCACGACCCCGTGGGTGACGAGGTCTTTGGAATCGTAAAGAATCAGGTCGTCACCTAGGGCTTTCTGGTCAAGATCGTAGCTGCGACCGAGATAAAACTTTCCGAGGAGTTCGTAGTCTTCGATGCGGATGTCCATAGGATGAGGATAGGTGGGGAACGAGAAGATAAAAAGCGAAGAAGAGTGAGTGGTTGATTACTCTAAGCAGAAAGGGTGTCATGTTTTCGCGTGAATGGCAAGCAGCCCACTGAGAAATCTTCGGAGAGATCAGGAAGCGTAAAAATGGGCTGTGCTCTCGCCATCGCGTGTCTTGCGTAAAAATGAACTTCGGGCAGAATAGCATTTTCCATGCGCCTTTTTACTGACTTTTTTGCCCGATATGGCTTCGTGCCATGCTTCGCTTCGCTCCCTTTCTTCAGTTTGCCTGTCTATGCCCAAGACAAGGCGCATCTCGCGCTCGATTCGTCGTTTGGATCCTACATTGAGGAGGGGAGTCCGTTTTTTACGCAGACCCTAGATGCGCGACAATTTGGAGAGCACCCAGTGGCGAATAATCTCATCCCGCGAGGAATCATCGTGCCCGTCGGCGACGGTACGGATGGTCTTTTTGGCTGCTTTGATCCTGACTTGCTTCGGTGGGCGCTGTTCTGGGAACAGAATTCGGATCAGGAGTATCTCTCGATGGTGGGGATGGCTTCGGGCAGCTATCGTCTACCGAATCAAAAAGCTCCCATCGGCGAGAAGCTGGGCGATTTGCCCCAGCCCTACGGACGCCCTTGGTTGGCTCAGTCGCTCGCTCCCGGTATTTCGTCCGGTGAAAAGCCTATGCTGAAGGATCCTCGTGATCGAGGTCGTGCGGAACCCGATGAGACCGGACTCGGGGGGCTGCCGCCTTTGCTCGGACGTTTTCTCGGGATTCGATTGCTGGAAGGTGGTGCGCAGATTGAATACAGGATCGCCTCGACGACGGTGCGAGAACGGCTGGCCATTGGCGACGGTGATGGCACGATTATCCGTCTGATCCAAGTCGATCCGCGCAAGGAGAAACTCTGGATTCGCTCGGGAGTGGGGGATCGTGATTGGCTCGTGCTCGATCCTTCGGACACTCCGAGCGTTCACCAGATTACCATTACCCAAGGGGGTACGGTGACGACTGCGAACGGAGGAGAATTTCCTGCGATCAAAGCACCGAGTCGGCGGTGGAATGAGGGTGTGAAGACAGGTGCCCCGACACCTCCGGCGAAAGATGCCGCCTGGGTGTATGATAACTTTCCCCTGCCGACGACCAATCCTTGGAAGCGAAATGTCCGGCTGGCAGATCTGGAGTTTTTTCCCGATGGACGGGCTGCGTGCGTCACCTTTGATGGCGACGTATGGATCGTCTCAGGACTCGAGTCTGACAACGGCTGCGCGTGGAGCCGCTTCGCCTCTGGTTTGAACGAGCCTCAGAGTATTGCGATTCACGACGGGGTGATCTATGTCTTCGACCGCAACGGAATCGTCGCCCTACGTGATACGGATGGGAATGGCGAGGCTGATTGGTATCAGAATGTGTCGAATATCTTCGCCCAGTCCGCGGAAACGCGCCAGTATGCGATGGACTGCATCGCTCTACCCGATGGCAGCTTTTATCTAGCATTGGGTGGGCAAATGGGCGGAACCATTGGCAAACTGAATGGGACTGTGATCAAGGTCGCCCCCGATGGAGACTCTTACGAAGTTGTCGCTACTGGATTTCGTCAGCCCTATCTCGGCTACAATTTCAAGACAGGACTTCTGACGGCAAGCGATCAGCAGGGCAATTGGAAACCAGGCACTCCTATCTACGACGTAGAGAAAGGTCGCTATTTTGGATTTCAGCCGGAAAAATTCAAAGGTGATGTGACGCACCCCGCTCCCATCGATCTGCCAGAGCTTTGGATTCCACATTTCGTCAATCAATCCGGTGCAAGTCAGGTCTGGATCCAGCGGACCGGAAAGTCTCCGCTCCACATGGCCGGACTCGACGAGGCGCTGGTCCATATCGGATACGGGCGACCGGAGATTTTTAAAGTCTATCTCGATCCGAATCATGAACAGGGGGCCGTGGCCTCCATTCTATCTGGCTTTCCGACTGGATTGCTCAACGGGCGAGTGAATCCGGTGGACGGGCGACTCTATCTCGTGGGATTTCAGATTTTCGGGAGTTCCGGAGTTCAGATCAGCGGACTTTTTCGCGTGCATCCCGGTGGAAAAACATCCTGGCTACCGCGTGACATTCGGGCGGAGAAGCGAGGGCTGTTGCTAAGCTTCGATCAACCGCTCTCACCGGAGCTAGCGACTGATCTAGGTCGCTATTCTGCGGATCGATGGAATTATCATCAAACCTTTCAGTATGGGTCCGGCAATTATAAACTGAACGACGAACCGGGCCAAGACGCTCTTCCTGTCCTGAGCGCTAAGCTTTCTCAGGATCGAAAGAGCATCTTTCTCGGAATCGCTGACATGCGTCCATCCGAAGCTTTGCGGTTAACGTATCGGGTGCCTGTACCGGGTGAGGACGATGTGAAAAACGTGTATCTCAGCGTATTCAAACTAGGTGATATTGACCTAGCGCAGAACGGGTTCTCGGATAACAAAGTCGATCTGACACCTCGGGCAGATCTCGTGGCTGCGACTGTCGAGCCCTCCGCTGAGCTGGGGAGAAAGCTTGTCATCCAGTATGGTTGTATCGCCTGCCATGCGACGGGCGATCCTGATATTCCTTCACCTGTAGCCCCCGCGACTGTCGGTGGCGGAGCCTCTCTCACTGTCGGACCACCGTGGGTTGGCCTGTGGCAGGCCAGTCGTGAATTCACTGACGGTACCTTGCTGAAAAAAGTGGACGAATCCTACCTGCGCGAGTCCATACTCGATCCTTCGCGTCGAGTCCAGAATGGATATGAGATGGAACGCACTGGAGTTGGGATGCCTTCCTATCTCGGTGTATTGAAGGACTTCGAGATCGACTCGATCATCGAGTATATCAAAAGTATCCCGAAACCAACTGCGAAGAAGCAGTGAAGATTTCGAAAGTAGAAGGTAACGATTCTGATGGTCCAGTCAGTGCCTCGAATTTGAGCCAACCCAGATACCCGAATACAGGGTCAAGGTAGCACAGACAATCCTGTCTGTGATCTCGTGCGGAAAGACTCAGACAAGATTGTCTGAGTCAGATTTGACACTGGAAGGCGACAGGATCATTTGTTGAGGTCACATTCCATCTGTATCCCGGCAGGGATGCCAGCGAAGTCCAGCCCTTCTATCGACTCGTACCAGCCTCCATTATCATTTCATCTTCGCGACGAAAAACCGTGAACCTTATCTAGACGAATAATTTTTCGGGGTCAGCTTGTTTATCGTTAGTGGTGGAGCGTAAAGGTTGGCTGTGGCGAGAAGCAATAGATAAAACAATATGAACCATCGTTCGGACACTACCCTGTGCGTTGTCGGGGGAGGAATTATCGGCTTGGCCTCTGCCTTGGAGGCGGCTCGACGGAATCGATTTTCCCGTATTATCGTACTCGAGAAGGAAAGTGAAGTGGGACGTCACCAAACGGGTCACAACAGTGGCGTATTGCATTGTGGACTCTATTACAAACCAGGATCTACTAAGGCTCGTCTGGCAGTGGAGGGGATACGCAGAATGACGGAATTTTGCGTAGAACACGGGATCTCTCATGAAATTTGTGGGAAAGTAGTTGTCGCTGTGGATGATTCTGAGGTGCTACGCTTGCGCGAATTAGAGTCACGAGGACGAGCAAATGGATTGGATGATCTGCGTTGGCTCAGTCCAGAGGAGTTAAAAGAGCGAGAACCGAATGTTCGGGCAAAGGCAGCGCTATTGGTGCCTCAAGAGGGAATCGTGAACTACTCCGAAGTAGCTCAAAAAATGCGCGATCTCCTGATATTGGCTGGTCATGAGGTGCGGACAGGGGTCGGGTTCGTCGGATTGCACCGCAGCTCTGAGGGACAGGTGATCGACACGTCTGGAGACCCGATACGAGCTGATTTCTTATTAAATTGTGGAGGGCTGCATTCTGATCGGATTTGCCGTGACAGTGGGAACACGCCTCCGTGCCGTATTGTTCCGTTTCGAGGAGAATATTTTCGACTCGTGGGAGAAGGGGAGCATCTAGTGAATCATTTGGTCTACCCGACACCCAACCCGGCGTTTCCTTTTTTAGGAGTTCACTTTACCCGCATGATACAGGGTGGGCTGGAGGCAGGGCCCAATGCGGTGTTGGCGATGAGGCGAGAGGGTTATCACAAGACCTCCTTCTCGGCGCGTGATGCTCTGTCCGCACTTTCGTGGCCGGGACTATGGAAGTTCTTGCTTCGGTATCCCAAGGCGACTCTTGGAGAATTTACGAACTCTTGCTTTCGCAGCGTGTTTCTTCGGAATCTGCAAAGGCTCGTTCCCGCCGTGGAGGATAGTCATCTCGGAGAAGGCGGTTTCGCAGGCGTGCGTGCCCAAGCGATGAAGCGGGATGGCTCTCTCGTAATGGACTTCCTTTTTCAAAGTGCTCCTGGTCAGCTGCATGTGCTGAATGCTCCCTCGCCAGGGGCCACGGCATCGCTGGCAATCGCGCGCCATATCGTCGATCAGATGGTGGTGGAGTAGATCGCAGATACCCTTACCTAATTCATCGTAGATAGGATTGCTGGGGCGATTGTTCCTTATCGTGGCGTAGGACATTCTTGACCTCGGTCGATCTTTCCCGTATCACGCATCGGTGATGACTGATTCTTCCCCCGTGGAAACGAAGAAAGCTTTTTATTTGCAGCGGACTCCTCTGTGTATATCTGCGGTGATACTGTATCTTTTTGTGAGGTATTCTGGAGTAATCGCAGATGGAAATGTGGCCACCGGAATTGCGATTTTCTGCGTTTCGGGTTTCCTGTGGTTTACAGAAGCTCTGCCGCTAGCGGTCACGTCCTTACTGATCCCTATTCTCGCGGTCGGAACAGGGACGATGGATCCACAGGCGGCCCTGGCTAGCTTTTCGCATCCTCTGATCTTCCTTTTCTTGGGGAGTTTTGGTATTGCTGCCGCTTTGTCTGCCCAGAAAATTGATCGTTGGATGGCGCAAAAGCTCGTGAAGTTAGCGGGGGGCAGTTTTCGGCTCTCTTGCTTGGCTTTGTGGCTTTCTGCAGGTTTCATTTCCATGTGGGTCGCTAATACGGCGACGACTGCCATGCTCCTACCCGTGGCATTGGGCATGTTGGACGATCTGGATGAAAGCTGCTCTCAGGAGACCAGATATCGCGCAACGGTTCTTATCCTACTGGGGCTAGCGTACTCTGTCTCTCTAGGAGGGATCACGACCATCATTGGCACGACGACGAGCGCCATTACGGCGACTCATTTGAATCTTACTTTCTCTGAATGGTTACGTTACGGAGTTCCTGCCTTTTTTATATTAGAACCCGTCTGCCTTTTCGTCCTGTGGCGGACCTTGCCTATTGATTCCGATTTGAAAATCAAATCGAGTGAGCAGAAAGAGGAGTTTGAGTGGACTCGAGTTCGGGTAGCGACGCTGATTATATTTTTACTGACTGTGGTCGCCTGGATGGGCTCTGGCCCTCTCTCAAAGGCACTCGGAGGAGTGCGGGGACTGGATGCCATGATTGCTCTCACCGCTTTGGTGATCTATGCGAGTACCGGATTAGTGAGCTGGAAGCAGATAGACAGCCTGACTAACTGGGGCGTTTTGTTGCTTTTCGGGGGCGGTCTGACTCTGGGGGTGTTGATGGAGAGTCAATATACGGGGGGCAGTCAGTTCATAGCGGAGAACTTAGCTGATTTTACTCGGGCTTGGCCGACTCCGCTCATCATTGCTGCTGTAGTGTACACAGTGATTTTCTTGACCGAGCTGACGAGTAATACCGCGATTACTTTTCTCTTTGTCCCGCTGTTTATCATCTTTGCGAACGAATTGGGATTTCCTCCTGAAAAGCTCGCTGTACCGGTTGGCTTAGCAGCTTCCTGTGCCTTCATGATGCCCGTGGGCACACCGACGAACGCTCTCGTCTTTGGTAGTGGTCGACTGCCGCAAAGGGAAATGATTCGTGTCGGGTTCCGAATGAATCTCGTAATCGGCGCTGTCCTCGTTTTGTTCTCCCTGTGGTTGGTGTGATCGTATGTTGAGGAAGGTAATCCGTCTCGGAGATATTTGAGATCACCGAGAGGGAGCTTGGAGGTCAAGTTGAGACAAGCGATCCGCGGGTATCTGACGCATGTACTGATCGCGGCTGACCAATGTGGCCTTCCTCATGCTGGCGGCACCGGCAATCAAGGAATCCACCAAAGGAAGCCGATCAGAAGATGCCCTTTGGAGACGATCTCCTTCTTGGGCCACTGCTACATCCACAGCGACAATCTCGCTGGCCATGAGCCGGTAAGTCTCTACGGTTTCCCATGCTTCCGTGTCCGGCACACCCAAATGTCTCAAGCGACGGATCATCTCGACTTGGCTCACGCTGCAAAGGAGAATGGTAGCATCATCCCGATCAAAGATCTCTTGGACAAGCTCCGCTCCCACTTCGCTGCGGTAGTGAGCCAACAGGGCGGAGGTGTCCTGAATGCTGAATGCTGAATGCTGAATGCTGAATGCTGAATGCTGAATGCTGAATGCTGAATGCTGAATGCTGAA
>JBDHQE010000169.1:0-7817 GCA_039806885.1 Verrucomicrobiales bacterium | reverse complement strand
GCGATTGGAGATTCCGGAAAGCGGGATCGAAGTGACTCGCCCCACGCATGAGCAACTAGAGGCGAACGCTCTCGAATACGGTGGTGATCAGGATCGTGCGAAAAAGACTCCCGCTCCTCCGAAGACTGTCGCGCAGCCGTTCACCGATCCTGCGCTCTTCACAGGGGGCATTGAAGGACCCGCCTGTGATCGCGATGGCAATCTCTACGCCGTCGCCTTCGGGGAGAAAGCCAACATCGGTAAAATTACCCCCGACGGTAAAGGAGAGGTCTTCGTTACCCTCCCCGAGGGTAGTACGCCCAATGGTATCCGCTTTGACAAAAAAGGAATCATGTATGTCGCCGATTACACGGGACATAATATCCTCCGTATTGATCCCACGACGAAGAAGATAAGCACCTTCGCGCACGAGCCGAAAATGAGTCAGCCGAATGATCTAGCTATCGCCGAGGACGGCACTCTCTATGCCAGCGACCCAAACTGGAAGGAAAAAACGGGCCAGATCTGGCGTATCGACACCGATGGCACGGTGACTCTGCTCGATGGCGAAATGGGGACTGCCAATGGGATCGATATCAGTCCTGACGGCAGGACTCTCTACGTCAATGAGAGTGAACAGCGCAAGATTTGGGCCTTCACAATTACAGCCCAGAAGACCCTCACGGACAAGCGTCTCCTGCATGAATTCCCCGACTTCGGCTTCGACGGGATGCGCTGCGATGTCGATGGCAATCTCTACGTTTCTCGCTACGGAAAAGGCACTGTGGTCGTCGTATCACCGAAAGGAGAGATTTTGGACGAGATTTACCTGCCTGGGAGCAAGCCCAGCAATCTCTGCTTCGGTGGTCCCGATGGGCGCACTGTTTACGTCACCGAGGTCGAGCACACTCGCATCGTCAGCTTTCAGGCAGCTCGACCTGGTTTGGAATGGGCGCGATGGGGACGCTGATAACCCATCTTTTAACCCCTTAACATCCGATTGATTATGAGAACTAAAGTAGGATACCTTTTTAGCCTCGCCCTAGGAATCGCCGCCTTCGGATTCTTTATCGCAGATCGTGCGAGTGCTCAAAATGCGGAGAAGACTACCAGCTCAGTAGCTCAAGAAAAGAAGGCACCTGTAGTGATGGTGACTTTTACATGGAGTTTCGGAAATATTGGCGACATCGGAATCACCCCTGGGATGATCAATCTCATCCGAGATCGCTTCCCCAATTCTGAGATCATACTCGTAGCCAATTCTTATCAGGAAAATGTCGTCGATTACTTCACGAATAATTTCTCCAATGTTTCAGTAATCCCGACACCTTTCATCAATGATGTCAAAACTCCGATTTCGCGCGATGTGTTCAAGGCGATTCAGGATGATCCAAGCCTCGATCAGGCATACGGAACCCCCTATGAA
Organism: Verrucomicrobiales bacterium; assembly: GCA_039806885.1. GTDB lineage: Bacteria > Verrucomicrobiota > Verrucomicrobiia > Verrucomicrobiales > DEV007 > Arctic95D-9. The sequence continues at coordinate 6,412 of JBDHQE010000169.1, read as the reverse complement.
AAGCGAGCTAAAGTCTTTCGCGAGGCTTTTGATCGATCTGATTTCATCCTGTTTAATTCCGGCACCGTGCTCTCGTATGGACGTTGGAAATACTCCATGTCTTCTACCCTGCACTTCTGGTGGCCGCTCATTCTCGCTCAAAAGCACGGCAAGCACTACGGCATCTACAGTCATTCGTTCGAGCGCTTCGCCTGGCCCGCCAATGAACTCCTCGTGCCGGTTTTGAATGATGCTGATTTCGTCTTTTGTCGCGACGGTAACTCATTGCAGTATCTAAAAGACTCTGGCGTTACAACGAAGATCCTGGAATATGGTCCCGATGCCACCTTTAACTTTACCCCCACGAAGAAGGCGAGTGGCTATCAGGAGTTCATGAGCAAGCATGGTCTGAAAGAGCATGAGTACATCACTCTCACGATTCGCTCAGGTCGTAGCAATCAGGGCTTCATCGAACCGCACAGTGCTCGTGAAAATCTTCATGCGAAAAAGCTGCGCGAACTTGTGACTCGTTACATCGAAGAAACCGGGAATAAAGTTCTGATCGCGCCTGAAGTGAAGTCCGAGATCATTCCTGCGAAGGAACTGATTTACGACCAGCTTCCGAAGAATGTTCTCGATAAGGTCATCCTGATGGAGGAATTCTGGCTACCCGATCTCGCGTATTCCGTCTATGAGTCCGCCGAGACTGTCGTCACCATGGAGGCACACTCCATGATCATGGCGCTGGCGGTAGGCACGCCGATTCTTCACCCTCGCTTCATCGAGGCCGGGCGCAAAGCATGGATGCTCAAAGATTTGGGGCTCGAAGAATGGCTTTTCGATCTCGATGAAAAGTCCGATAGTGTGGACAAGATGTACAAAGAGCTGATCTTCATTCACAAGGACTACGCCACCGCCAAAGCCAAGGTCAGCAAAGCGCTGAAATACGTCAAAGAGCGTGAAAAGTGCACGATGGATGTATTCGAAGCCTCAGTGAATCAGGCGATCAGTCAATAGAATCCGGCTGTGTCATCGTGTTGTTTTCCCTATGAGCTTCGGCGGTTTTCTGAATTCTGATTCCTGATGAAGCCCTGGATTCTTTATGCAGTGGTTTCGATGGTATTTGCCGGATTTACGTCGGTGATTGCTAAGATCGGACTTTCAGGCATCTCTAGCGAATTGGGGCTGGCCGTACGCACCTGTTTCGTCTTCGTCTTTGTGTTGGCTTTCGCCATGGTGGTTGTCCCCGGCAGCCAGTTGTCTACGTTGAGTCGAGCCAACTACTTCTGGCTCGGCCTTTCGGGTGTTACGACTGCTGTTTCGTGGGTGTTCTATTACAAGGCGATTAAGGAAGGGGAGGTCTCCACTGTCGCACTGATTGACAAAGGCAGCATCATTGTTGCGGTTCTTCTCGCAGCTCTGATTCTGAAAGAGCAGATTACTTTGCGCACGCTGACAGGAGGGATTCTGATGGTGGTGGGATTGCTGATCATCGCTCGAAAATAATGATTCCGCGTGCGGGGAAGAAGGCGAGGGGATTACGAGATTCTCTAACGGATTTGCGAGCGTCCTCGCTCGCTACTGGATTGTCTTTGTGTCGGAAGTCGTATCACTTTCGCAGGCGAAAAAATGCTCTAGCCGATGCCTATGAGATGCAGATCAGAGTTTTTAGGGTTTGTCAAATAGCTCATCGACTCCAATAGTTAGGTCAAAGTTAAAATAGTATCGATCAGGGATAATCCGAGTGCGATGATATGAGAGCAGTCCATCAACTCCTACAATCTAGAACATTCTTTGGCTGCGCAGTCGCACTCATTCTCCTCGGATGCAAGAATCCTCCGAACAGCGTTCCCCCGAAGGGACCGTTGCCAGTCAATGTCATTACTGCTGTCGAGAGAGACGTTACCGCGTGGGATGAATTCACTGGTCGGATGGAGGCAGTCGATGCAGTGGAGATTCGGTCGCGAGTCTCTGGCTATTTGACCGAGGTGCATTTCAAAGCGGGCGATATAGTGGAAAAAGGCGTTCCGCTGTTTACAATCGATCCTCGACCTTACCAAGCGGACTTAGACCGCGCCAGTGCAATGCTCGAACAAGTGGAGGCGCAGCTCAAACTCGCGCAGGTGGAGTTTGATCGGGCGAAGGGATTGATCAATTCTCAGGCCATCTCCGCACAGGATCTCGATCAAAAGGCGGCTGCACTACAGCAGGCGAAGGCTGGTGTGAGTGCAGCGAAAGCTGCGAAGGAAGCTGCCGCACTCAGTTTAGGGTTCACCAGAATCGAGTCGCCGATCGCGGGGCGTCTGAGCGATGTGCGCGTGACAGTCGGCAATCTTGTTCAGCCGACTGGAGGTGCCGAAGGCATACTCACGACCATCATCTCCATCGATTCACTCTACGCCTATGTGGATGCGGATGAGAACGCGGTGCTTCGTTTCATGGAACTGCGTGCGCAAGGAAAGCGAAAATCGGTGCGTGATGAGAAGGTGCCTGCATTTGTACAGCTCGGTAATGAGAAAGGCTTCCCGCACGAAGGCTATCTCGATTTCGTGGATAATAGGCTCGATCCGACGACCGGCACCTTGCGCGTGCGGGGTGTTTTTAAATCGTGGGATCCGTTGCTCATGCCGGGTTTCTTCGTGCGAATGCGCGTCTCGGGCGGGCCGCCATCGCCTACTGTACTGATTCCGGATGAGGTGATCAGCTCCCAGCAAGGCGTGAAGTTTGTCTATGTGGTGAGGTCAGATAAAACCTTAGAACGACGCAATCTCGAAATCGGTAATTTAAACGAGGGCTTGCGCGTGGTGCGCTCAGGACTCGAGGCTGGCGATCAGGTGGTTTCGACCCGATTACAAATGCTGCGACCAGGGATGTTGGTAGAGCCGAGTCAGCCGCCTGCGATAGAGCCTGCGGAGGCTGGGAAGTAGCACTCTAGAGAACGTGCGCTGTCTATGAAATTCGCCCACTTCTTTATCGATCGGCCGATCTTCGCCTCTGTGCTGAGTATCGTCATTCTTCTCGTCGGAGGGATCGCTCTCGTAACCTTGCCGATTGCGCAGTATCCTGAAATCGCTCCACCGACCATTCAGGTCATTGCGGTTTATCCGGGCGCGGACGCACAGACCGTCTCGGAAACCGTCGCTACGCCGATTGAGCAGGAGGTCAATGGCGTCGAGAACATGCTTTACATGTCGTCGCAATCGTCTAACGACGGGACGATGGCGCTGACGGTGACCTTCAAGACGGGAACCGATCTCGACACCGCGCAGGTACTCGTGCAAAACCGCGTCGCGATCGCCACTCCCATGCTGCCAGAGGAGGTGCGTCGCAACGGTGTCACCACGCGCAAGCGATCACCGGACATTACGATGGTCGTCAATCTTATCTCGCCCGACAACTCGTTAGACTCGCTCTTCATCAGCAACTATGCGCTGCTCCAAGTGCGCGATCAGCTTGCCCGTGTCCAAGGCGTGGGCGATATCTCGGTATTTGGGGCACGTGATTATTCTATGCGTGTCTGGCTTGATCCGCACAAAGTCGCTGCACGCGATCTCACGGCGCAGGAGGTGGTCACCGCGATTCAGGAACAGAATGTGCAGGTTGCTGCTGGTATGCTCGGTGCCGCACCCATACCGAAGGGAGCGACTGCTTTTCAATATGTCGTTCGTGCACACGGACGGCTCTCAGACGAAAAGGAGTTTGCGAATATCGTGATCAAGACTGGTAAGGATGGGAAAGTCGTGCGTCTCGGCGACGTGGCGCGGATCGAACTGGCGGCCCGTGATTACGCCACTACGAGTTTTCTCGATGGCCAGCCCTCTATTGGTATCGGTGTTTTTCAACTTCCAGGTACGAATCAGATTGAGACATCGGATGCCGTTCGAGCACGAATGGATGAGTTGAAGCAATTTTTTCCGCCGGGACTCGACTATCGCATCGCCTATGATCCCACGATCTCGGTGCGACAATCGATTCAGGAGGTGCGGAATACGCTTCTCGAGGCAGTCGTCTTAGTCGTGCTCGTCGTGCTCGTCTTTTTGCAGAACTGGCGCGCTTCTCTCATCCCACTGATTGCGATTCCCGTTTCGCTCGTCGGTACGTTCGCCGCGATGAGCCTGCTCGGCTTCTCGCTGAATAATCTTTCGCTGTTCGGTCTCGTACTTGCCATAGGAATCGTGGTGGATGATGCGATCGTCGTGGTGGAGAATATTGAGCATCACATCGCCAGAGGTCTCGGTGCGCGTGAGGCATCGCGTAAGGCGATGGATGAAGTGAGCGGTCCCGTTGTAGCCATCGCCCTCGTGCTCTCAGCTGTTTTCATCCCGACCGCATTCATGGGGGGCATCCCTGGTCAGTTCTTTCGCCAATTCGCTCTGACCATCTCCGTTTCTACTCTGATCTCTGCGTTCAATTCGCTCACGCTCTCACCGGCTCTCGGCGCAATTCTTCTCCAGTCGCCCAGTGCGAAGCGAGATTGGTTTCAACGCTTGATCGACATCCTGTTCGGCTGGTTTTTCCGAGGTTTCAATAAACTCTTCGACTGGAGCACGCAGGTCTATGGTGCAACAGTCGCCCGACTGGTGCGGATCTCGGCGCTTGTCTTGCTGGTTTATGTAGGACTTCTCGGGCTAACGATGTTCGGATTCAAAGTAGTGCCGAGTGGTTTCATTCCCTCCCAGGACCGTGGCTTCGTTTTCGCCGTTGCCCAGCTTCCCGATGCAGCGACCCTTAATCGGAGCGAAGCGGTGACAGAAAAGATGAGCAAAATTGCACGCGAGACGCCCGGCGTTGCGTCTGTCATCGAAATCGTAGGCATGAATCTGATGGGCGGAGGCAACCAGTCCAATGCTGGCACGCTTTTCATCACGTTCGATGATTACGAGAAGCGTGATACGGCGGAGACCAGCATGGATGGAATCCTAGCAAATCTGCGGCGACGCTATACTGCGGAGATACCAGAGGCTTTTGTGGCTGTTTTTCCGCCACCACCCGTCAATGGTATCGGTAATGCTGGTGGTTATAAACTGATGATTCAGGACCGCGGTGGGGAGGGGCTAGATGCTTTGCAGGAGCAGGCTTCTGAGATGATGAAGAAGGCGAATGAGACGGATGGGCTGGTCGGTAATCTCACGACATTCCGGGCGGATGTTCCGCAGATCTGGTTGAATGTGGATCGGACTAAGGCGAAGACGATGAACGTACCACTCGGAAATGTCTTCAGTACTCTTCAGACTTATCTAGGCGGGGCCTATGTGAACGATTTCAATCTCTATGGGCGCACCTACCGTGTCACTGCACAGGCGGATGCTCAGTATCGTCTGCACCGCAATGACATCCGCGAGCTGCGCACACGCAATGCCAGCGGCGGCATGGTCCCACTCGGAACCCTCGCGACTGTCCTCGACACGAGTGGTCCGGATAAGGTCACACGCTATAATCTCTATCCTGCGGCCGACCTCAGTGGCCAGCCTATGCCTGGAACGAGTAGTGGCGAGGCATTGGCTAGTGTCGAGCGTCTCGCTCGCGAGGTATTACCCACGAGTTTCGGCACGGAATGGACCGAAATGGCGCTTCAGGAAAAGATCGCTGGGAACGCCGCGCTTTTCATCTTTCCCCTCTGTGTTCTCTTCGTATTCTTCGTGCTCGCTGCGCAGTATGAGAGCTGGAGCCTGCCACTTGCGATCATTCTAATCGTGCCGATGTGCTTACTCAGTGCGATCAGCGGAGTCTGGCTGCGAGGGATGGACAATAATATCTTCACACAGATAGGTTTCGTCGTACTCGTCGGCCTCGCGTGTAAGAACGCCATCCTTATTGTCGAGTTTGCCAAGCAGATTCAGGATCGTGAAGGGAAGAGCCGCTGGGATGCTGCCGTCGAGGCGTGTAAACAACGCTTGCGTGCGATTCTGATGACCTCGTTCGCGTTCATTCTGAGCATGATTCCACTCGTGATTAGCACAGGAGCTGGTGCTGAGATGAGGCAAGCTCTCGGCACTGCTGTCTTCTTCGGGATGCTTGGCGTTACTTTCTTCGGACTCTTTCTCACGCCAGTTTTTTACGTTGTTATCATGTGGTTCACGGAAAAATTCCGGCGTCGGTCGAATACGCTCACTACCTCAGAAACGCCCGCGATCATTCAAGCGTCTGATGCGTGAGTTCAATAGTTAAATCCATCGACTCTCACGTTTGGAGAAAAGGTGGATTGAGTGAGACATCTCTCCGGATTTGCGAGCGTCCGTTTTTACTCTTTCTTCCCTGGTAGCTCGATTACGGGTGTGTTAGGGCGGTCGCCTCGTGCTTCGGCTTGCTTCCCGAGTTCGTCGATCCAGGCGACCAGTTCCCAGATTTCTTGTTCTTTCAGCGCGTCGGCGAAGCCGATCATGGGAGTGCCGTTGAGCCCGGTGGCAATGGTGCGATAGAGATCGAGCGGAGA
>JBDHQE010000168.1:0-7820 GCA_039806885.1 Verrucomicrobiales bacterium | reverse complement strand
TCTGGAAAGAATCTGGAAAGAATCTGGAAAGAATCTGGAAAGAATCTGGAAAGAATCTGGAAAGAATCTGGAAAGAAAGCGGGGTGGCTGACGGGATTCGAACCCGCGACAACCGGAATCACAATCCGGGGCTCTACCGCTGAACTACAGCCACCATTTAAAATCGCTTCTACGAATATTTTTCTCAGCGAGCAGAAACTCACTCTACTGAGAGAAATACCCGTCGGCAGGAACATGGAGTCTAAGCAAGTAAGAGGCAATTTCAACGGATAAATTAAGGAGTCTTGCAAAATGCAGGCTCTACTGTCATTGTGTGCTTGTCAGAATGTCTCTTTTACTTGATCCAGAGTGGAGGCCGATTGCCTTCAAAGAATGGAAGCTCGTCGCCGATGCCATCGTCGATGGAGAGCAGAGTCTGCTATTAAGAAAGGGGGGAATCTCAGAGGGAAAAGTAGGATTCCAGTGGCTGCACGACCGATTCTTTCTCTTTCCTAGCCTGTTTCATGAGCAGTCCGAGCAAGTGCTACCGTTTGACGACGGGACTTTGCGTTCTTGGGAGAGTCCGGCAGATTTGGCTGAGGACGACGTAGTTTTCTCTGTTTATATTGAGACGATTTCCGTGGGTCGGATCACCGATTGGCACGAAGTCGAGCGCCTGCGTCCCTATCATATCTGGCGGGATGAAATCGTGAAGGACCGTTTTGAATGGGGGGATGAACCCGGCATTTCATGGGCGACGATTCGAGCTTGGAAGTTGGCCGAACCGTGGGTTCTGAAGGATCGAAAGAGTTTTGGTGGCTGTCGTTCGTGGATCGGCCTCCCTGCAGATGAGGGGGGAGGTTGGGAATCGCGGCTCACGAGTGCTGTCGCGGTCGAAGCTCGATGTGGACTCCCTAGCTGGCTGTGATGATGGGAACATTTTCCGGCGGGCCGATGCTACAATTTATTTTTTAGTTACCCGTTATGCTCCCTGAAGTCGAAACTCTCCTGCGCATCCAGCATCAAGATCAAGCCGTGAAGGCCATCGTGAAGGAACTGGCGAATATTCCTCAAGTGGCGAATGAAATTCGAGATCGCTTGGAGGGAAAGCGTGCGATTGTGGAATCAGCAAAGCAGAAGATGCAGCAGACTGAGATCGCGATTCGTGAAATCGAACTGGATGTAAAAACCCGTCGTGATTCAGTTTCCAAAATGAAAGCGCTGCAGTACGAAACTCGGAAGAACGAGGAGTATCAGCGGTTGAGTGGGGAAATTGAGCGCTATCAGGGCGAAATCAGTGGGCTGGAAGATCGTCAGATCGAGATGATGGAGATCGCTGATTCTCAAAGAATTTCGCTCGATGAAGCACGACGCATTCTGAAAGAAAGTGAAGTCGAGGTCGAGAAGGATCTCGCAGACCTGGAGATTCTTGCGAAGAGAAAAGAGGAGGAGCGTAGCTCAATTATTGAGGAAAGGAATCCTCTCGCCAGTCGAATCGACGCGACTGTACTCGACGGATATGAGCGACTGTTTCGCTCCAAGAATGGTCAAGCCGTCGTAGGACTGGTGGACGGAGTTTGTCAGGGCTGCTTCGTCCGCGTGGTCAAATCCACCATCGTCAACGTGAAAGCTGAGAAGCAAATCGCCCACTGCGAAAACTGTGGTCGGATTCTCTACTGGTGGACAGATGAGAGTGAGGAGAAGGATTAAAGAAGAGGAATCGGTGAGATAGGATTTTCTCTCACCAGGCCGCCTCTTGAGCGACATCAATGATTTTTTGAGTGTCTTCCTCTAAGAGAAAATTCTCTTTTTGAAGCTGATGCGCCGACTCGGTGAGTCGCGTGATGTAGTCTGCTCGGCTAGGGTAGCGCTCCTCAAGGGAGAGTCGCGGATCTCCCTTGGCTTCGCGTTCGGAACGAGTTTTCGCGAAGGGGATGAACATTCCGTCGAGAGCGGAGAGCATGGTCTCAGCACCGACTTTTGGCGAGCGGAGATTCCAGCCGGTGTACGTTCCCAGAGGTGCCGCAATTTGAGGGAGAACGATTCCTGCCTGATCGATTCCATCGACGGTGACCGCAGGAACCAGCACATGAAACGGCTCGCCTTCCTCGGGCGGCACAGTGTCTGCGATCCCCTGTGTTAGAAAGCGAGGGCCGAAGTCGAGACGAGAAGGAATGTAGGGATAGAGAGGTAAATTGTGACCTGCAATTTTTGGGAACTGATTCTTCCACGCATTGAATTCCACGAGAGTGCCATCGTCGATTCGCGGATAACGGCTTGGTGGAGGCGGAGTATCGTCCTCTACCCAGTGAACTAGGTTCATCAACATAGCACGGAGAACCGGACCACGATCATCGAGCGTATTTCGCGGCTGCTGACAATCACCAGGCGTGCCATCGCTCTGACCTAAATGCTCGGCACCGGCCACCAAGTAAATTCTGACATCGTCAGGCAGGATAAGATCAGATTTTCCCTCTACGTCGGTATGCAACAAGGCAGCAGCTCGGTTCCAGTATTCAGTAGAAGTCTGCGTGATCAGGATTCGAGGTACGCTGTTCGAGGCTCGGGATCGGGCGAGCAGGTTTCCGCTTTCTCCGGTCACTGGATCGATAGTAGAGACGGGAGCCATCGGGAAGAACTCGCTACCGGATAGGTGACCTTCATGCTGTGTGCCAAATTCCGTGCTCATACGGAAGCGGTAGTTGAACATTCCCTTTCCTGCTCCGGGAACGTGAATCAGCGCTCCGTCGAAAACGAGATTTCCGGCTTCATCCCGATTCATTCCTTCGTAGAGAAGATGTTGGATCACTCGTCCCGATTGCGAAATACCGAAGATGTGGGCCTTCTTCACGCTTCCGGCCAGAGGGTTTTCTTTCGAATCTGAGCGGAAGTAGGCGATGCAGTCGCGCAGTGCTGCTAGTCCTAGACCTGTGACACGAGGGTCTTTAGCGGTGTACACCAGATCGTACAAAAACCCGGGTTTCATTCCATCCTTGAGATAGAGCGTGGTCGGATCGGGAATGAGCTTTCCGTCTTTCCATTCGCCGAAGGCCCACTCGGATCGAGGAATCTCGGTTCCCTCAGATCGCCGATCTGGGCGAACAGTTAGTGTGGCGTTCGCATTGTCAAGACGCTCGGTGGCATAGGCGGCACCGATTCCCCAGGGACTCCAAGAAAAGGCTCGGCTCTGCATGGGAATCGAGGTGCAGAACTCGAAGAATGCTCTTCCGGTGATCGTCTTTCCATGATCCGTGGCGATGGGGAGCTGACAGAGCAGACGATGCGTGTCATCCGCCTGAACTTCGCCATTCCATCCACACCACAGAACTGAAAATCCGTGTTTCATCAGAAATCCATTTCCAGCGTGCTCGACCGACTGAGGATCATTCGTGCGCAGACCGTCGTTGAAAGTCCACAGCGCGAGCTTGTTTCCCCGGTTATTTACGTCGTAGAGGAGCTGTCCATTACCCTTCATGGCATCCACTGGTTTCAGCAAAAAGAAGTCCGTCCAGCTCTCGACCTTTCCGCCCTCATTGACGGCGGCATTTTTTAGATCTGCGATTCGTTCATTCGCGGGATTTGCTGGATCGGTTTCCAGATACAAGCGACCTCGGATTCGCTCGTAGGGACCAGACGATCCCCAAGATTTGCCTTCTGCAAAGGAGGTGCGGTCCCTGATTTCTATTCGCACGACTTCGGCGCGTACGGGGAGAAGGAGTAGGGTAGGAAACAAAAGGATCAGAAGGAAACGTAGAGAAGGATTCATGAAACAGGGGAAAGCAGCGATAGAGACGAAAAAATAAGCATGCTTTCTGATCGGTTGGATTGGTTCCCGAGGCAAGAGCCGTCATGGCGTGCCCAGAGCTTGATGGGCGCAATAGAGATGGAGAGGATTTCTCCCGATCAACGCTGCATCGGCGGGGGACCGGCAGGTCCACGCTGTTGCTGATTCGTTGGATGTGTAGGGGTCGCTCCAGTCTGCATGATGCGCGCGAGTGATGCGACGGTGCCCCCGATGTCCGAGAGATTCTGCGGAATGATCAAGGTATTGCCTTGTTTCGCTAGGTTGCCGAATTCCTGCACATATTGCTCTGCGATGCGGAGACTGACGGCCTCTTGACCGCCAGGTGAGCGGATCGCATCGGCGATCATGCGAATGCCGTTAGCCGTCGCCGTAGCGATCAGTTCGATCTCACGTGCTTTCCCCTCCGCCTCATTTACTTGGGCGAGTCGTTTAGCCTCGGATCGCTTGATCTGATCCTGCTTTTCCCCTTCGGCGACATTGATCTGAGACTCACGTTGTCCCTCAGAGATTGCGATCTGGGCTCGGCGTTCGCGTTCGGCTCGCATCTGCTTTTCCAGAGCGTCTTGCACGGATTGCGGCGGCTTGATATTGGCGATTTCGTATCGGGTGATCTTCAGTCCCCACGGTGCCGACGCCTTGTCTAGAGCATTGATCACGGAGGCGTTGATCGACTCGCGCTCCTCGAAGGTGCGGTCTAGTTCGATTTTCCCGATTTCTGATCGCAGCGTCGTTTGCGCAAGTTGGGCTGCAGCTTGCATATAATTCTCGATACCGTATGAGGCGGCTTTTGCATCGAGAACTTGCATGTAGAGAATTCCGTCCACCTCGATCGCGATGTTGTCCTTGGTAATACAAGTCTGCTCTCGGACGTCCTGTGTCATTTCCTTGAGCGAGTGCTTGTAAGCGATCCGGTCAATGAAGGGGAAGAGAATATGGAATCCTGCCTCCAGAGTACGGCTGTATTTGCCGAGACGCTCCACGACAAAGGCCTGTCGCTGTGGGACGACGCAAGCAGTTTTTATCAGAGAGATGACCACGATCCCAACTAGGATGATCGTGAATAGGATAGGAAATACGGCGTCAGCGAGCAGATAGTTCATGGATGTGGGAGAATGAAATTGATGATCCGATCAGAGTTGAAAATCAGTTAAGCGGCTAAATGTCGCGCACATAAAAGGTGAACCCATCACGACGTTCGATACGTACGATGGCACCTTGGGGAATCGGGTGATCGGCTCGGGCATTCCACTCACTCCCTTTTACTTCGATCCGTCCGTCCCCGTTTCCTCCGGGTATATCGAGAAGAACCGGAGCTTCGCGCCCGATGAAGTCATCATCAGAATCGCTGACCCCCTCGGTTCTTCCGATAAAGACTTGTTTGAGAAGTTTCCGCAGGGTGAAAAGCAATACGACGGAGGAAACTCCAAAGACAAGAGTTTGCCCGGCGATGCCAGGGGTCATGCCGATCCACGTAGTGATGGCCGTAATGATCGCCCCCAAGCCGAAAAAGATCACGATAAAGCCGAAAGTAACGAATTCGAACAGAATCAGGATCGCTCCGGCGATGAGCCAGATGTACTCCATAGCGATACGCGTCGATTCCATGAGTGCGGATTATCAGGTGAAAGAGATCGAATGACAATCCTGAAGTTTGGAAATTCAATGCTCGCTGTTCACGAAATCTGAATACCAGCCTCTGCGATGCGGCAATTCAGTGGGCCAGAGAAAGGAGTGGGTAGAGAAGGATTCGAACCTTCGAAGGTATAACCAGCAGATTTACAGTCTGCCCCATTTGACCGCTCTGGAATCTACCCTTTTGATGCGGGACTCATGAAAGTAATGGTTCCGGCAGGGAGGGGAAAAATGCCGTCTCTGGACAGATTTGCAAGGAGTTTCTCTCGAAGCTGCTCGGTCTTTCAGAAATAATTTTATCTGCGTCAAAGCAGATCATTTGCCACGACGGAGTTTTGCTCACGTGTCGAAAGCACTCTCGCCTGGTGGATTACGAAATCCTCGTTTTCTTCAAAATGATAGGCATGGCAGTTCGGACAGATGTTCACCTTGCTCGCCACGATCGACTCACAGCCGAAACAGACCTTATAAAGATTGGGATTCTTGATAATGCGACGCGCCCTTTTGGCGCGGTCTGCTAAAGCGGTGTTGTCCTTGGTCATGTTTCGAGAAAATAAAACTGTGACGAAATTTTTGCAAGAATGAAATCACAAAATTGTATTTTTATCATATGTGATATTTTTATGAGAAATAATTTGTTTAAGAGAATTAACATTTTTTCTATTCTCAAATTTGCTTAGAGGCTCCGGATGTGGAATGAAGTCTTTTTGATTCGAGTTGAATCTGAAACATGCTTTTCGCAATGCATTCCCTCTGGTGGCGACTCCTTCTCGTTGTTATCTGCTTCTTCTTTCCTGTCGCTACGAATGCCGAGAGCGAGGGAGTCGCGTTTTCTTTCGATCAGCTCTGTGAGGAGGCCCGTCGACTCGCTTCCGAACCCTATGGCCCACCGTCTGAAGAGGTAGGGGAGTATTGGCGGAATCTGAGCTACGATCAACACCGCGAGATCGAGTTCCGAGAGGCGTCGGGACTGTGGATGCACGAGAGTCCGTTCTCGCTCGAATTCTTTCACGTAGGCTGGCTTGCGCGTGAATTGGTCGATCTGTTCGAGGTGAAAGATAATGTCGCTCTGAGGATCCCGTTTATAAAGGAGCGCTTTGATTACGGGAATCTACTGAGCTCTCCCGAGATCCGTTTGCCCAATCGCTACGCTGGATGGCGGGCGAAAACATTTCTCAACTCGGATGACAGAGAGGAGTTTCTAGTTTTCCTCGGGGCGAGCTATTTTCGGGCGATTCCAGCTCACAGTCGTTATGGTGTCTCTGCAAGGGCACTTTCGATCAACAGTGGACTGAAGGATGTCCCCGAAGAGTTTCCAAGCTTTTCCAGATTTTACATCGAGAAGCCGGAAGGGAATTCAAAATCCTTGGTTACCAATGCTCTGCTCAACGGTCCCAGTGTCGCGGGAGCGTATCGATTCACGACTACGCCCGGGATTACGACAATCATGGACGTGGAGGCGGAAATCACCTTGCGACGGCCGGTGCAACAGTTGGGACTCACACCTTTTTCCTCCATGTTTTGGTTCGGTGAGGGTACTGATCCGAAGCCCTATGATTTTCGCCCAGAGGTCCATGATAGTGACGCCTTACTGATAGCGACGGGAGAGGGTGGGTATCTACTCCGTCCTCTGGAGGTCACGAAAGATGAAACGCGGCACTGTGTCTTCAGTTTGAAGAGTCCTCGCTCGTGGTCTCTCTTGCAACGCGACCGTGCTTTCGCCTCCTACAAGGATCCCGAGGCTCGTTATCATCAGCGCCCCAGTGTGACCGTTGAACCGCTCGAAGGCTTCGAGGATGGTCGAGTGCATCTGATTGAGTTGCCTACAACTGCTGAGACGGACGATAATATTGTAACGACTTGGGAACCAGCGATCCCACCTCAAGTCGGGGTGCCTTTTCGGTTCCGCTATCGGCTCCTGTGGAGAGCAGAGATACCGCCGCACCATCTTTTTCAGGTGCGTTCCACCAGCAGCGGTCATCCAGTCGAACGACCGAATCAGATCCTGATGGTGCTAGAATTTGAGAAAAGGCCCTCCCAGCCCTCGCGCCCCGACGACCCGGTCTGGATTCGACCGAAGGAAGTCGAGCCTGTCGTTACGCTGAGTCGTGACGATGCGAAGCTAATCTACGCCGGAGTCGTCGATCTGACAGGATCCTACGGTGAGGATTTGCCCTCGGACATCGGACCTCGTGACGGAGATCGAATGAATCGCGTTCTGAGAGTATTTTTCGTCTTTGAACCGGCTGAGGGAACAGATCAAATCGATATGAGTTGTGAGCTTCGCGATCCTGGTGGACGCTACATTTCAGAAAAGTGGCTCTATCTTTGGCGTCCAGCGCGTGGTCACTGAATCGAAAAGACCCTATTAATCGTACTAGGATCCGTGCAAAGGTGAGCTTGC
>JBDHQE010000167.1:0-7957 GCA_039806885.1 Verrucomicrobiales bacterium | reverse complement strand
CCAGTCCAGATGTTGTTCCAAGCGGTCGAGATCGTTATGAGGAAAGATCCGCAGCGTCGCTCCGCTAAGGCGAGCACCATCGATGAGTGAGGCGTGACAGAGCTTGTCGAGGATGAGGATGTCATCCTTTTTACACAGAGCGGAGATTGTTCCAGTTGCGGCGGCGAAGCCGGAGGTGAAAGTAAGAGCAGCCTGCGTGTGCTTCAGATCTGCCATCGCATCCTCCAGCTCCAGATGGGTGCTCATCGTACCACAGACCAAGCGAGAAGCCCCCGAACCCGTTCCGTAGCGGGCTGTGTGCTCTTGAAAAATGGCGATCAGTTCCGGGTCGTGTGCGAGACCGAGATAGTCATTCGAGGAAAAATTCAGAACAGCGGACTGCCCGTCGAGTTTTACCGAGCGTCCTTGGGGCGAATCAAGGCGGCGCAGTCGTCGCAGGAGTCCGGTGGAAGCCAGTGCGTCGAGTTCCTGCTCTGCCTCACGCTGGCTCATTTGAGAGGTTTCGGTGAGAGGGAAAGAAATTTAGCCATTCCTAGGAGGTCAACGGTCTGTTGCAGAGCACGATCTTCCTGAGGAGGCAGATCCCAAGGGGTAGTCTTCCCTTGGCTGATGAGCAGATGGTAGTCGATCTCGGGATCGGTGCGAGTGACCAGTGCAGCTTCGTTCATACGAGGGCGGGGCTTGCGGAAGAGCTGATCGTGGAGAGAGCCTCCGTGGTCGAGCGAGCGGAAGATTTCATATTTCGTTTTCGGCACAGTGGCGGTGATCAGATCAGGGGTAATCCCTCGATGAAAGATCGAGCTATTATCCTCCAGCACGACTTCCGCAGTGGCAAAACGCAGAATGCGACTTTCGCTCAGAGGGACATCGCGGTATTCCACCGCTAGTCCCGGAGTCTGCTCCCCTACGATCAAACAACCTGTGGCACGCTTGAGCACGGCAGCGATGATTTCTCCTACATTACCCGTATCCTGATCGACCAAAAGAACAGGCTGAAGACGGCAGCCAGAGCTGACAGGCGAAGAGATGAAGAGGGTTGAGCGCTCGCTCCCAGGACGACGAATTTTGAAAAGTAGCTCGTTCGGTGGACGGAAGCGACTGAGCAGGGCAGATGCGATCTCAAAGTCGGCTTGGGGTTGAGGTGAGCGCAGATCTAGAATGAGGTGCGTGGTGGATGTCTCAGTCTGAAACTCGGATAGGGCGGAATCGAACTTTCCGACTTCCTCTTCGGTATAGCGTCCAAAGCGGACGTAAACGAGTGATGAATCGATCCGTGCGCGATAAAAAGCGAAAGGAGAGTCGCGGTCTGCTTTGCTCTCGGTCGCAAGAAGGAAGGCCCCGAAATCAAGACGCTCCAATAGTCCCTGAAGAGCAGCGCGATTCACTTCCAGTGGATTGAGTTGTTCTGCCTGGATCGAGTCGGATGAGAGCAGGCGGAAGGCTTCCTGCAAAGCAGCCTGATCGAGACCATTTACCAGAGCCCGGAGACGGGGGGCTGGGGTTACTCGCGGTGGAGCAGGGGGGATCGGCGGCTGAGCAGGAGCGGCTGCTGGCATTGATGCATCATCCCCTCTGAGCGGATGTGTGATCAGCCCGAATCCAAGGAAGAGAATCCCCGTCAGCAGCGTAATCCTACTGAGTCTGAAAACAGAGCGCTGATGTGGCAAGGCCCTCATTATTCTTTCTTCTTCGTATGACATGGATAGGGATCTTACAGGAAGTCTAACGCAGCAGGGAAATGGTTCAACGCTTCGCTGCCTCCGTTTTGATTCTCCCAACGGTGATAGTTCTGAAGACTCGCATTCATGTAGGAGATCGCATTTTTTATCGACTCGTGAAGATCTTCTCTTCTCGCAAGTCGTGCTGTGATCGCTGCGGATAGAGTGCATCCGGTGCCGTGAACGTCGGGGACATTCAGTCGAGGGCGTGTCGAGGAGAAAGATTGTCCGTCTATCCATGCGTAATCCGCGATCTGATCAGGGGCATCATTCAGGAGAAAGTGCCCACCTTTCAGGAGAACGTTACAGCCATAGAGATCATGGATTTGCTGTGCCGCATGAAAAAAATCTTTGTCTGTCCGAATTGACTTTTTCAGAAGAATTTCTGCCTCTGAGAGATTCGGAGTGATCAAGCGGGCTAGAGGGAGCAGTTCTGCCTTCATCAGATTCAGTCCATCCTCATCCAGTAGAGGTGTTCCAGTGCTGGCACAGATCACGGGATCGACGACCAAGGGAAGCTCTGAATGTTCTCGGATGAAATCGACGACCACGCGAACGATTTCAGAATTCCCAAGCATTCCTGTTTTCACGGATGACAAGGGGAAAGAGGATTCAACCCTATTTAATTGAGAATGTAACAGGGTAGAGTCGATGATTTGAATAGCATCGACCCGACCAGGGGCTTCGGCGACGATCGCGCTGACTGCACAGACTCCGTACACTCCATTGGCTGCGAAGGTTTTCAGATCTGCCTGCAAGCCTGCCCCGCAGGAACAGTCTGATCCGGCGATGGTCAGGGCGACGGGGAGAGAGGACATGAGGAACGAATGAACAGAAAGCACGCAACCTTCACTTCCGAGCTTGCCAGTGCTTTCGGATTCGTGCAAGTAGCAAGCATGAGTTCTCCATCATGGCCGAAATCTGTATTTGCATGTAATCTCGCTGCCGAATCCGGCATTGTCGAGTTGATGGACGATCTCGGTCAGGCGCTCGCAGCGGGAGATGGGCGTGTAAGAATGATGGGAGGTGGGAATCCAGCGCATATCCCGGAGATGGAGACAATCTGGCGCGAGAGAATGCGAGAGCTTTTGGAGGATGGATCGGGAGAGTTTGATCGTGTTCTCGGTGACTATGATCCACCAGTGGGGAATCCTGCGTTTTGCGAGGCCGTGGCACAGTTTCTCAATCATGAATATGGATGGACTCTCACGCGAGAGAACGTCGCCGTGACGAATGGCGGGCAGACGGCGTTCTTTTTCCTACTCAATCGATTCGCCGGACTCATGCCCGATGGGGGGGTGAAGCGCATCTTGCTGCCTCTGGTGCCGGAGTACATCGGCTATGGAGATCAGGGTGTGTCGGCGGGAGCACTGTTTGACGCATGTCGTCCTCTGATTGAGGAGATTGGTGAGCGTAGCTTCAAGTATCACATCGATTTCGATCACCTCCATCCGGACGAGACTCATGGAGCGATTACCGTATCGCGTCCCACCAATCCCAGCAGCAACGTGTTGAGCGATCAAGAAATGAATCGACTGCATCAAGTCTCTCGGGCGCATGGATTGCCCCTAATCGTTGACAATGCCTACGGCCTGCCATTTCCCGGAGTCATTTTCACCGATGCAACACCACGATGGGATGAGGATATAATCCTGACGATGAGTCTGAGCAAGCTGGGGCTGCCAGGTGGCCGAACAGGAATCGTAATCGCCCGCCCGGATATCGTCTCAGAGATCCGCGCGATGACTTCGAATGTTGGATTGGCGAATAACAATTTCGGCCAGTCGCTGGTGCGCCCACTCCTGCTTTCAGGTCGCCTCCGACAACTCGTTGATCAGGTGATCCGTCCTTATTATCATCGCCGCGCCGAGCGTGCTCTCGCCTTGGTGCATGAACTGCTACCGAATGATATTCCCTGGCGGATTCACAAGAATGAGGGAGCATTCTTTTTATGGCTTTGGTTTCCCGGATTGCCGGTGAATTCGCGTACTCTGTATCAGCGACTAAAAGCGGCGGGGCTGGTGATCGTGCCTGGACGCCCGTTTTTCTTCGGTCTCGATACCGCTGACTGGCCGCACGCAGAAGAGTGCATCCGTGTTAGTTATACCCAGTCCGAAGAGGTTATCGCCGCTGGATTCCGTATCCTAGCAGAGGTGCTGCAAGAACTGTATCGGGATGGGGTTTCTCAAAAATAAAAATTGAGTATTAAGATTGAAAGAATCTTTACATTGGGAACTTCTCTTTGCAAAATTGAGTTCTCATGATCAAAAAAACATTCGCAGAGTTTAAAGAGTTCGCATTCAAAGGGAATTTAGTTGATATGGCGGTCGGTATCGTCATCGGGGGAGCCTTCGGAACTGTGGTGACGAGTCTAGTGAACGACCTCATCATGCCCATCGTCGGACGAATTACTGGAGGTGTGAATTTTAGCAATTATTATCTCGTGCTAAAAGGTGAAGTGCCCGATGGAACGGCGCTTGCCAACGCGCAGAAGATCGATGGAGTCAATCTGCTGACCTACGGAAATTTCATCACGGCTTTTATTAGCTTTCTGATTCTCGCGTTCGTCTTGTTCATCGTGATCAACAAATTCATGGCTGCGTTGAAGAAAGCTGAACCGGCTGCTGCAGAGGAAGCTCCCGCCCCGAGTGCGGAAGTCACGCTGCTTTCGGAAATTCGGGATCTACTCAAAGCTCAGAAATAATCGCAAAATTGATATTTTTTTTAAAATTGACGTTTAAAATTGAAAATTTTTCTGGACGATTTGAAGAATTTGATTTAGTGTCCTAATGTTGTTGGTCTGGGGTGTGGTAGCTCCGATCTATTCATTATTTGGTTTTGGTTGTTATCGCTTTCCTGCTTGGAAAGACTTCAAAAAGCCTCCCTGTCAAAATCGGGGAGGCTTTTTTTGTGGCTCTTTTTCGCTCCGGTCGTACCGTCTGGTATCGATAATAGGGATTCCTGTGGGGATTCCGATTCAGTAGAATTTACCCATTTGTCACCGTGACGACTCCACTTCAGATAGCTGATCGCTCTTTCAATTCCCGTCTCCTGATCGGAACGGGGAAATTTTCGTCGAACGAGGTTATGCGCGATGCTCTCGCAACATCGGGAACCGAAATCGTGACGGTCGCCCTGCGTCGGGCTGACCTAAGCGGAAACAAGGACTCTTACGCCGATATTCTGGACTTCATCGATCCTTCGCGCTATCTCATTCTCCCGAATACATCAGGCGCCGTCACTGCTGAGGAGGCCGTGCGCTTGGCACGTCTCGCGGTTTCCTCCGGTTTGCCGAAATGGGTAAAGCTGGAGATTCATCCAGATCCTGTGTATCTGATGCCGGATCCTATCGAGACGCTCAAGGCAGCAGAAATTCTTGTGAAGGAAGGCTTTGTCGTGCTCCCCTATATCAATGCTGATCCGGTTCTGGCCAAGCGATTGCAGGATGTTGGCACTGCAGCTGTGATGCCACTGGGATCTCCCATCGGATCCAATCAGGGAATTGCGACACGAAGACAAATTGAAATCATCATCGATCAGGCGACCGTACCGGTGATCGTGGATGCCGGACTCGGGAGGCCGAGTCATGCGGCGGAGGCATTGGAGATGGGTGCTGATGCTGTTCTGGTGAATACGGCCATCGCGATCGCGGGAGATCCCTCTGCTGTGGCAGGGGCATTTCGACTAGCGGTGGAGGCTGGACGGATCGCCTTCGAGTCGGGAGGAATCCCTGAAGTCAGCCATACAGCCTCAGCCAGCAGTCCACTTACTGGATTCCTCTTTGAGGGGAAGCCGTGATTGAGAGGAGGAAATCCGCTCGATGGCCGATTCATCCGATTCTCTGATACGCGTCGTCGATATCGTTCTACCGCTTGCGTCGTCGGAGGATGAATCGGCCCACCGAAAGGCAGTCGCCCGAGCGATGGGAGTCGCTCCTCGGAGGCTGCGAACTCTGCGACTGCAGAAGCGCTCCATCGACGCTCGACAGCGAGATATACGAGTCAGGCTGCGCTTTGAAGTGGGCTTGGATCAAGAACTTCCGCCAGAGCCTGACCTAGTCGTTCAGCTGCCCGACGTATCCAAGGCACCCAAATCGGTGGTCATCGTCGGTAGCGGCCCCGCCGGTTTGTTCGCTGCGTTGACCGCGATTGAAAGAGGTTGGCGGCCCGTGGTCCTAGAGCGGGGGAAAGACGCCTCGTCTCGTCGCTTTGACCTAGCTCCCATTCTGCGCCGAGGAACGGTGATCGAAGACTCGAACTATTGCTTTGGGGAGGGCGGAGCAGGCACTTTCTCGGATGGAAAACTTTATACCAGGGCTACCAAGCGCGGCCCCGTGAGAAAAGTGTATGAAATACTCGTCGCTCATGGTGCGCCGGAGCGCATTCTGGTAGATGCACATCCTCATATCGGGTCGAATCTCCTGCCGAATGTCGTGATGGCCGTTCGCAGAAGTATTGTAGACTCTGGAGGCGAGGTTAGGTTCGGCGCGAAAGTGACTGATCTGATCTTGAGTTCGGGAAGGGCGAGGGGGGTCGTGATTCACGATCAGGAGGAACTCCTCGCTGATGCCGTAATTCTAGCGACGGGACACTCTGCGCGCGATATTTACGCGCTCTTGCAAAAGAGGAATTTGCGCCTAGAGCAGAAGTCCTTCGCTGTCGGCGTGCGGATCGAGCACCCGCAATCTCTCATCGACGGAAGGCAGTATCATCTCTCACGGGGAGAGGCTCGTCCCGCATTACTACCTGCTGCTAGCTATACTCTGACGACGACGATTCGTGGACGCGGAGTGCATTCGTTCTGCATGTGTCCGGGAGGCTTTATTGTGCCCTCCGCGACTGAGAACGACGAGGTAGTGGTGAATGGTATGAGTCTATCAAAGCGCGACTCTCCCTTTGCCAACAGCGGATTCGTAGTGGGTGTCGATCCAGAAGACATACGCGATTTTTTCGGCGAGCACGGAGTTCTCGCCGGAGTCGCTTTCCAAAAGCATCTCGAACGCATGGCGAAACAGGCAGGTGGAGGAGGTCAGACCGCGCCGGGACAGAGAGTGAAGGATTTCATCGCACGCCGGGATTCGGCATCGCTTCCTCCGACCAGCTATCATCCTGGACTGCGAGCTTCCCGTCTCGATGAACTGCTGCCGCCCTTTATTAGCAAGCGAATGCGTGAAGGATTAATCCTCTTTGAGAGAAGAATTCCCGGATTCGCCGGAGAAGAGGCTGGGCTGATCGGCGTAGAGACTCGAACCAGTTCTCCAGTACGGATTCCGCGTGATCCTGATAACCTTCAGCACCCGGATGCAACGGGGCTATATCCTTGTGGTGAGGGCGCAGGATACGCCGGTGGCATCGTGAGCGCCGCTTTGGATGGAATCCGATGCGCCGAGCGCCTGCTGTGATTTGCAGAGTGCTGCGGTCTAGGCTCACAAATTGAATTTGCGCCCATTTAGCTCGCTTTTTCAGGGCTTGGGTTCATGCTCATGCGTTCCCCAGGGCGTTGCTCTGGGCTGATATGATTTGTCCCTTTGGGTGCGAAATGGGATTGGCGTGCGAAATGGGATTGTGAGGCGAAATGTTACCGGGCTGCAGAATGCCTTTGGGGGGCGGAACACGGTTTCCGGTGGTTTGCATCGCTGGCTGATGTCCGCCGCCACTGCCGGGGCGGAATTGATTTTATGGATAACACAACCGGTGGTTTGCACCACCGGCTAATTTCCGATGTCCCTTCGGGACGGTATGGGGCCCGAAACGTGGATTCCGGTGATTTGTAACGTCGCCCGATATCCGGCGTTCCACCGCCCCTCCGGGGCGATTTTTGGTTTTTCCGATAGCCGGTGGTTTGCACCACCGGCTAATTTCCGATGTCCCTTCGGGACGGTACGTCCGACGTTTCTCTGGGACGGGATTTCGCGCCGGAGGCGCTTGGGAGATTAACCGGTGGTGCAAACCACCGGATACCGAGACACACACGCCACCCGCCCCGGTAGGGGCGGCGGAATGTCTCGGGTGCGATTTCCATCCAATCCGGGTTACGTTCCGACATGGGTGCGGGCAAAATTGTTTACGGCGTTCCACCGCCCCTCCGGGGCGATTTTTGGTTTTTCCGATAACCGGTGGTTTGCACCACCGGCTAATTTCCGATGTCCCTTCGGGACGGTATGTCCGACGTTTCTCTGGGACGGGATTTCGCGCCGGAGGCGCTTGGGAGATTAACCGGTGGTGCAAACCACCGGATAC
>JBDHQE010000166.1:0-7976 GCA_039806885.1 Verrucomicrobiales bacterium | reverse complement strand
TGAAGACGGCGATCTCATCGGAGATTCAGGAATCTGCGGTCGGAAAAAGCATAGCGAACGGATATTTAGGCGTATCCGTCGATGAAGATGCCTCCGGTGCTTTGCGCATCGAAGAAGTCGCGCCGGAATCTCCTGCGGAGAAATCAGGGCTCAAACCAGGTGATCTGATTCTCGCTCTCGATGGTAAAAAGATCTCGTCCCGTGAGACTCTACGCTCCATTATAGAGGGTAAGGCCGCTGACGAGACCTTGTCTGTTACCCTTCAGAGCGGAGGTCAAACTCGGGATCTGGAGCTAAGCTTAATTCCGCACAGTCAGCCCTATCAGCTCCCTGAAAAGCGCGTTACTCTCGGAGTTACCGTCGGAGTACCCGACGCGCTGCCGGGATTGCCCGTTCGGTCCACCATAAGAAGTGGACAAGCCTATCGTGCGGGAGTTCGTCTGAAAGATCGTCTGATTTCCTTCGATGCTCAGGAACTGGGTGAATCTCTTTCCCTGACCGATGCACTGATGCAAAAGCGCCCCGGAGACAGCGTGGAAATCGTCTTTCACCGGGAGGGAAAGGAGAGTGATCAGGGGAAGGCGAAAACGGTGATCTTCAAAAAGACGATCACCTTTACCGAAAAGGATCTGGTCGAGACGATCCCGAGAGAAGAAGCGCGGACTCTACGTCCTTGGACCAAACCGACCTATCGACTCGCAGTAATCAGAGTGGATTTCCTCGACGTGAAGCACAATCCGAAAGTCACTCTCCGAGATTGGGATACGGCATATTTCAGCAAAGGGGTATATCATGAGAAGAGCGTCACCGGACAGCCTGTCTTCGGAAGCGTCGCCGATTACTTCAAAGAAATCTCCTGTGGCAAGATCGAGATCACTGGGAAGGTGTTCGACCCAGTAGCTGTGGAGAAGAAGAAGCTGGATTATAACGTGCTCCGAGGTAGCAATCGGAGCCTCCTCACCGAAGCGACGAAGGCGATCAAGCAACGCGAGGGAAATGAGGTATTGAATGGGTTCGATGGTCTCGTATTTCTGTACGCCGGAGATCGACTGCGCGAGGTATCTCGCGGTAGTCTGCTCTGGCCTCACCGCTCTATCTGGAACATCGATGGGAAAAACTGGAACTATGTGGTTGTCGCTGATGGAGGAGACGAGATGAGCAACATTAGCACGCTTTGCCACGAGACCGGGCATTTGCTCGGACTTCCCGATCTCTACGCCCGCCCAGAGGAGCCTGGCAGTGAAGGTTTAGGAGGCTGGTGCCTGATGTCGAATCAGTCGAGAAATGGACGTCCGCAGCACCCCTCTGCCTGGTGTAAGGAACAACTCGGCTGGCTGAATCCGACTGTCATCGATCCGCGAGTGAAACAAAAGCTCATCCTTGCTCCCATCGAAGGCAGCTCCAGCGAGTGCTACAAAATCCCCGTCCGTCCCGATGGTAGCGAATACTTCCTCCTCGAAAACAGGAAAAAAACAGGCTTCGACGCTAGTCTGTCGAGTGAAGGACTCCTCATCTGGCGTGTGCTTGCCAATCGACCTATTTTGGAAGAGTCCCACGGGATCGCTGGTCCCTCTGGCCCACGTATTGTGCTTCGCTCAGTTCCCTGGCCCAGCGAGCACAATGATTCCTTCACCCCCACGACCATGCCATCCAGCCGTAGCCTGCTCGGAGGCGGATTCCCCGTGTACCTCACCAATATCCGACGCCTGCCTGACGGTCGCATTGCTTTCTTGATCGGATATGAGTTCGAATGACTCTCTCCTCCCTGCTCTCTGTTGCGAGAGCGGAAAGATGCGCGTAACAGTTTGTCAGTGACATTTTCATGCAGCAGACAGATTTCGCACGCTACTCCGTCACGATCTTTTGAAATTTAATCTTATGAACAAAGAATCTACAGAATTTCTCTTCGATCTTCTCAATACTCCCAGCCCCACTGGATTCGAAGTCCCCGGGCAGCGAGTCTGGGCGAAGCGAGCGAGAGAGTTCGCTGATCGAGTCGAGAGTGATCCCTATGGTAACACTTGGGCCACCATCAAGGGAAAAAAGCCCAATGCACCTCTCGTCATGATCGAAGCCCATGCCGACGAAATTGGATACATGGTGAAATTCATCACGGATGATGGCTTTCTGCATATTGATCGTGTCGGTGGGTCAGACTGGGCGAATGCGCGAGGACGGCGTCTGATCATCCTAGGAGACAAGGGCGAAGTGACTGGGATCATCGGTAACACAGCGATTCACATCCGAGATCGCAAGGATGGAGAGAAAGTGCCAGAGGTTCACGAGTTATTCGTCGATATCGGAGCATCGAACCGAAGACAAGTTGCTGATCTCGGCATTCGCGTCGGCCATCCCGCCGTATATGCCGATCAGGCCGCCAGCTTCGGAAGAAACCGAGTCATCGGACGGGCGTTGGATAATCGAATGGGAGGCTTCATTCTGACAGAGGTCTTACGAAATCTCTCCTCTGGGAAAACTCGATCAACTGCCACCTGCGTCGCTCTAAACGCAATCCAGGAAGAAATCGGTGGGCACGGAGCGACGATGGCGGCCTACCAGTTGAAGCCAGACATTTGTCTCGTTCTCGACGTGACGCACGCCACGGATAGCCCTGGGATCAGCCATGCGAAACACGGGAAAGTTACTCTCGGTGGCGGACCCGCGATCACGCACGGCACGGCGAATCATCCTCTGATCGTTCAGCGTCTCATGGAACTCGCCGAAAAGAATTTGATCACTCTTCAGCACGAGTCCTCCTCTCGCTATACCGGCACCGATACGGATTCGATCTATTCCCTCCGTGGTGGCATTCCCTGCGCTCTCATCTCCCTTCCTCTCCGCTACATGCACTCCGTGGTGGAGATGGCGGATTTCAGAGATGTCGATCGCGTGATCGAACTCATGACTCTCTTCGTCCGATCAATCAAGATCGGAGATCGCTTTGCCTTCGATATCTGAGTGGGGAGATACCCCGAGGCGAGCCTACTCCCCAGGGAGTCTGTTCGATCTTTTCAAGTTCTTTAGGCAGAGGCTGACGGAGGGGTTTTCTCCTCCTCCGTAGTCGCGTCCTCTTGGCTGCCAGTCGAGAATCGCTGCCCGAAGCGAAAGTAGAGAAAGGATCCGCCGAGTATCACCGCTCCGATCACGAGAAAACCGATAATGCGGAAAAGCGGATCGATCTGACTGAAATCTACTAAGAACACCTTCAGCACGCTTCCACCGAGCAAGACTAACCCGATGCCGCGCAGTGACGCCCGTTCTCTCACGATTCCGATGAGCAGCAGTGTAATCGCGAATAGCGACCAGTAGATGGAGAGTCCTACCCGGCGCGACGGATGGAGGAATTGACTCAGGATCGCCCAGAGTTCTAAGCTGGTATAAACAAAGGTGCCAGCGAGCGCCGCATAGCCGAAGATCGACGAAATCGCGCCCGCGACGGATCGACTCGATACCCGCTGCGCCACTCCCGCGAGAAATCCTATCGCGAGACCGTAATTCAAAAGTCGCATGAGAAAGCCCTCGACAAAAGGACGCGGGGAAAAGGCCAAATCCCATCCCGGATTCCATTCAAAGAAATCCCAGAAAAAGACTTTTCCGACCAAGAGAATCGCCAGGCACCAGAGCAGTCCCTCGGCGAGTCCCGAACCTCGCACCAGTAACTCGCGAGCGATTACAATTCCGAAGCCCACCCAGATCAGAGTTAGACTCGGTGAGGTCAGCGGAGCGAAAAATCGCTCGAGTGATACCGATCCTTCACGATTGAGATAGAGGAAGAAGAGGAGCAATCCTATCCAGAAACATACCCTCGGCATCACCCCTCCGATCTGCGGTGTTCGTCCATCACCAGACTCAATTCTGGCCTCAGGCTCCGGGAAGAGTTGAGAAGCAGCGAAGAGTGTCCCAATGGGAACCCCGAAGGTGAACAGCCGCTCGATCAGGCGCATCGTGAAATCTCGTGTTGATAGCACCTCCAATCGAGCGAACTGCTGATCCAGATCGAAGAGCGCGAAGCGAGCGAGTACCAATAGATACAGAATCCAAGCCAGTCCACGCAGGAATGAACTCCTCATCCGAGCCGCAACCCACAGCATGAGGAAGGCCTGCAGTGACCAAGCCACCGTGATCCAGCGATCCGTAAAGGCAATCGGCAGACTCAGAGCAGCAAAAAAGGAAGCCAGAGCGAGAAAACTGTGCAGGAGTCCGCGATCCTCATAGTTTCGCATGTTCATCACTACGACATGCAAGGCGTAAAACACTGCCAGTCCCATTGTCAGCCACGCCATTGATGGGCGAGAAAAAGCTTGGTGCACGCAGGAGAGCATGAGTCCCCCGAAGACCGTAGCATTCAGGAAGAGAAACATCAGCTCCAGCATCGTGGTCTCGCGCCGATGGAGCACCTGATAGACAAAGATGACAGACGAAAACAGAACGAAAAATCCAAACAGAAAGGGGAAGAACTCTGCAAAGCTTCCTTCGTGAAATTGGAAAAGCACCCGAGGCGCTACATGCAGTGCTGTGGCAATGAAAGCCAAGTAGTGTAGCACTCGCCAATCCCGTTTCAGAGCGATGGCGAACATCCCCAGATTGAGGAGCAGCAAATAGGTGAGGAGTGGGGTTAGTGACTGACTACTGTCTGGAATCAACAAGGGCACCAAAAATCCGCCAGCCGTGGCGAGCACAGCCAGCAGGAGACTGTCTTTCAACACCGCGAGACCGCCCGCTGCAGCCGTGACGATCACCATGAGCAGAAACGCTATTGATGGACCGATTAATCCATAATCCGGCTGATGTGCTGTGAAGAGCGTGAGATAGAGCGCTGCAAAGCCTGCTCCAGCGAGACCCTGACCGAGCATCGAATAGCGCCCCGATAAAAGTCTATAACCCCAGGCAGTCAGCCCGAGAGCCACTAGCGTCGAAGAAAGAATCCTCTGTCCTGGCCCATACCATCCCTGCACGGCAGCGTAACGAAGGAAGAAGCCGATTCCCAGCAGTATGACCAGAACGCCGATGCGTACCAGCCAGGTCGTGGCGATGGCATACTCCATCGTCACGCCCTTGCCCCGATGCTCGTCACCGACAATGATCCAACTCCAGATACGAGCGAGAATCTCGTGGGCAGCCGTCTCGAATCGACTGGGCTCGCTGGAAGGAGCATCTGTCGGACGTGGGGAAATGGTCTGCAAGGGTGGATGGGACGCCGCGACAGACACTCCGAGAGTTTCTGCACGTCGCTCTAACTGAGGAAGCGGTGGGGGAAGCACATCCGAGCTCTCTTCGGTAGGGAGAACTGGCGAAATCACAGGATGAGACATCCTTGATTTAGCGAGAGCACGTGCCAGAGCAGAGGCATTCGAATCTGTTGATGCAGTGGCTTCTCGCTGTGTCGGCTCCTCTCCTCGGTGGGATTGTGTTTGGATTCGGTTTGATTTTTCGTGGAGGCCGATCAGCAGATCGCGTAGAGAGTCGAGCTGCTTCTCTAGGCGAGACATTCTCCCGAGCGTAATAAATCCGAGAATCAGGGTCGCCGGGATCGCCAGAACAAAGAGGATTACGAGAGAGAGGAAGGGTTCCATCGCGAAAGTTTTGACCAGCCTGTAAAAGAATAGAACTTCTGCCCGCGTAGATTATGCGACAGGCGATTTCAGGGAAAAGAGAATGCGAATCGTGATCCATAGAATCGCTCCCATCATCAGCACTAGATAGGTTCGATTCACTAACACCTCGTAGCTGGTACGGCGGAGTTGGCGACGATAGCGCTCCGCGATCCAGATGAAGGTGACAAGAATCGGCAGAAATAGGGAAGTCGTCATCGCATTGTGCGGAATTACAGGGTCGCCTATTCCAGTGTAAAAAAGGCTGATGCTCCCTGTTGCGGCAAGAAAGAGCAGCATCCACCGCGCACTGGTGCCTCGGACGCGCCACACTTCCCTGTCCTGATGCCGTGCTGCCCAACGGTGGATCAGACCGATGACAATGAAGACGATTAATCCATAGATCAGGAGCCAGCCGCCGCGACCGAGTACACTCGATTCGATCTGGTGGAGTCCTCCTGCGAGTCCTCTTTTTGCTAACGCCAGAGCCCCATGCTGTCGAATGAATCGGACGGGTCCCGGGACTTCCTCCGCCGTGAGGGCTGAAAGAGAAGCCCGATCTGGATGATCACGTCGGAAGGCATTCGCCTCCTCTAGGGAGTCACACCAGACGGCGTATTTTTGATCAGAGTGGAAAGGATCGCCATACATTGTGGCTGCGTAGGAAAGACGAGGACCAGTTACTAGCAGAAACGCAGCTACTGCCATCGCGAAGCCCACGAATTGGTTGGACGCAGACCACTCATCGACGACTTCGATCCGATCTCTCCGATGCCTCACTGCTTCCCAGATTGAACGGATCGCTGAGACCAAAACGAATCCAGCGACCACAGGCCAAATCATCGGTTTGGCCAAATAGCTCAGTCCCAACAAAAGTCCAAACGCTCCATACAGCCACAGGGGATTCCGACGAATCAGGCTCAACGCACAAAGCCAAGCCATTACTAAAAGGAGAAAATAGAGCGCATCAGAACTGAAATACCCTGATCGCTCTAGAATCACTCCAAATCCACCCATGAGGATCAGCGCCAGCGCTCCGGAAAGCGAGAAGGCCTGCGCCGCAGCCAGAGCCAGAACCACTAACAAGCCCCCGGAGAGCCAAAAGTTGAACCATTTCCCCTTCTCGAAGACCGTGTCAGGGGGAGCGCTGGAATATCGTCGCATCAGCCAGGGCAGGAGCGGATCGACCGTCCCATCTGTGTAGCGCGGCAGGGAATCGGAGAGACTTCCCAGAGTCGATTTTCGACCGAGTTCCTCGCTCGGTCTCGCAGACAGATAAACCGCTTCGATCAATTCTGCTTGAGGATGAGTCGTCCGATCAAGATTCGCTTCCTCGATGAGAATCGCACCGAAGTATCCATAAGCCCATGCGTAAATCACTAGAGTGGACAGATAAGCAGCCCAGAGCAGGAGGCTCTTCTTCCTTCTGGATTTTCTAGTGCCAGCGGTCTGCGAACTCATGATCGTTTGGAACGCAGAGCATCCAGTCGCGATTCAGCCTCAGCGACGGAGGCTTCCGACTGTTTGAAAAGAATAAAGTCGGCCACCTTTCGAGCATCTTTTCGGGAGGATCGGCAGACTTCCAGCTCCACGCGCCCGACTGAGGCTCCGGGAAAGGTGATTAGCTTGTCAGCGGAGTGGATCTGAAGGACTAAAATCTTCGCACGAAACCATCCTTCCTGATATTCCGCCTTTTCTACGTCATTGTAGGAGCAAGAGATTACTTGCATCTCACATTTTCGGAAAGCTCGGTCTCTCATTTTGAACTGCAGCTCGATCCCGTCTCTGCCACAGTACAGCTTACCCTCTACGTGGTCGTAACCCAGCGAATCCATCGCAGCGTTTTCGAATGAAATGGATAACTCGTCGAACACGGTAGGAGAAAGAAAAGTTAATTAACGCAAGGGAGATACAGGATAGGCGGCGTTCGTCAGTGCGGATGCTAAGATCTCAGCTTCCGCTGCTTCCAGAGGGCGTGGTAGGCGAAGGCCGACATAGAGATGGTCGGCCTGACCTGTTCCCCGGATGAGGCACTGCCATTCTCCAGAACCTGCGAGAACTTGAGTAGCCGTTCCCTGAGCGGAGCCAAAAAAGCGAGCCGTTTTTCCTGAGAGTTCGATCAGCGAAGCCGCTGTCAGGATCGATTTTTCTCCATCGGCGATATCAGAATGCAGGAGCAGGCCATCACGATCACACACCACCACCTCCGACGCTTGCAAATGTCTGCGAGCAGATTCTCCGAAGGAGCGGATACGATCATACATTAGATCTCCGAAGGAGCGGACGGATTCAGCAAATGTGCTCGATCGCTCAGTTGGCTCAGTTGGCTCAGTTGGCTCAGTTGGCTCAGTTGGCTCAGTTGGCTCAGTTGGCTCAGTTGGCTCA
>JBDHQE010000165.1:0-8034 GCA_039806885.1 Verrucomicrobiales bacterium | reverse complement strand
GGAGTTTCGGCGTTTTAAACAGGTGCGTAGGCCCCAAAATCTCACGGAAGTTTGGACACCGTTGATCCTTTTGACAAGGGGCAGGCTCTGGTGCCCCCTTAAATGTGAATGAAAACAGTCTCTCTCAGCTTTCCTAATGAACAGGGAATCCCTTTGAGCGCAAAACTCGAACTGCCATCCACGGGACAACCCACGCACTTCGCAATTTTCGCTCATTGCTTCACCTGTGGACAGGATTCGCTCGCTGCCGTCCATATTTCTCGCGGCCTCACCGAGTGCGGATTCGGAGTTCTTCGCTTCGACTTTACGGGACTCGGTGATAGCGAAGGCTGCTTCTCGGAGACATCCTTCACTACCAATCTCTCTGACCTAGTCGCTGCGGCGAATTATCTGAGCGAGCATTACCAGAGTCCTGAATTGCTGATTGGTCATTCCCTCGGCGGAACAGCCGTCCTGCACGCAGCTCGACTGCTGCCGGAGGTCCGAGCCGTCTGCACCATCGGCGCTCCGATGGAGGCAGTGCATGTTCTGGCGCTTTTGCGAGAAAGTCGTGATGAAATCCTCGCCAATGGAGTCGCTGACGTCTCCATCGGAGGCCGTCCCATGAAAATCGGAGCCGAGTTTATCCGCGATCTCGAAGCTCACTCTACTGCGGACATTATTCGCACCTTTGGGAAGTCTCTGCTAGTCATGCACTCTCCCCAGGATCAGATCGTCGGAATCGATAATGCGGCCCAAATTTATCAGGCCGCTCGCCATCCGAAGAGCTTCGTCTCTCTCGACGGAGCCAATCATCTGCTGACCGATTCTCGAGATTCCGCCTATGCGGCGAACGTGATCGCCGCTTGGGCCAGTCGTTATCTGACGGCTGCTGCTGAGAGTGATTCTACATCTGGCTCCCAGAATCTGAGCGCGGAGGGAGTTACGATTTCCCTTCAGGGACCACGCTATACATCGGAGATCACCGTCGGTTCTCACCGCCTGATCGCAGACGAGCCAAAGGATGTGGGCGGCGATGATTTGGGGCCTTCGCCGTACGACTTGCTCTGTGCCGCCCTCGGGGCCTGCACGGTTATGACGCTAAAAATGTATGCTTCGCGCAAGCAGTGGCCACTGGAAGAGGCGAGCGTGAACGTACAGCACGAAAAGCGCCAGGGGGCGGCCTCCGAGGGGGCTCCCGCAGTCTTCACGGATCACTTTACTCGCACTATCAGCATCACAGGGAATTGCGATCAGGATCAGCTTCAACGTCTGCTGGAGATCGCTAATCGTTGCCCCGTCCATCGCACACTGACGAGCGGAGCCATCGAAATCGATACTCAACTGAACGACGATAGATAAACCATTTGAAACACCCCGCCGATTCTGCCATCCTCTCAAGGCTCATTTTCGGCCATCACTCAAATGCCAAAGCAACACAATCAGGCTATCCTCGCCCTAGAGGACGGAACGGTCTTTCGGGGAACGGGATTCGGTGCCTCGACGACACGCACAGGGGAAGCGCGCTTCTCCACCGCCATGTCCGGCTATCAGGAAATTCTCACCGATCCCGCCAGCCGTGGACTGATGCTGGCGATGTCCTACTCCCACATCGGGAGCACCGGCATGAATGAACTCGATGCTGAGAGCGACCGTCCTCAGGTCAGCGGACTCGTGGTCGAGGAATTATGCGAGCACCCGAGCAGTTGGCGGAGTCAGCAATCCTTACACGAGAATCTGGCTGCTGCTGGAGTCCCCGGAATTCAGGGCATCGATACGCGGGCGCTCACGCGCCGACTGCGGGAATCCGGGACGATGCGAGCTGTCCTCTGTACCGATGGCAGTCTCGATGAAGCAGCAGCCGTGGACTTGGCACGTCGTTCGGATTCGCTGAAAGGGAGCAAGCTCGTTAGCGAAGTCACGACGAAGCAAAATTATTTATGGGATCCCGAGGATCGCCTCAGTCGCGAGTGGGTCGTCAGAAATCCGACTTCGCCGGTGCCTTACACGATGGAGGGAAAGGACTGCTTCGTATCGCTTCCTCCCACGCGTCACAGACTCGTCGCGCTCGATCTCGGAATCGGACGCGGATTCCTTTCCAGTCTGCGACAGAAGGGGTTTCGCGTCGAGGTAGTGAATGCCTTCGCCTCCGTCGATGAAATTCTGGCAACGAATCCCGACGGCATCGTTCTCTCGAACGGCCCTGGCGATCCCGCCGCGCTGGAGGAAATTCACGAGACTGTACGCCAGCTTCTCGGGCGTAAGCCAATTCTGGCCATCGGATTAGGACATCTCGTTCTGGTGCATGCTCTCGGTGGACGCACTCGCGCTCTGCATAGCGGTCATCACAACGGACAGCCGGTCCAGGATCTCCGTTCCGGGGGCGTGGCGATCACGCATCAGAATCAGGGCTTCGCCGTTGACGAAAGCTCTCTTCCCTCCGTCGTGGAGGTGACGCATCGCAATCTGAATGACGGTACGATCGAGGGCATGCGCCATCGCGCACTTCCTGCGATCTCTCTTCAGTGTATCCCTTCTGCGGCTCCTCGAACGAACGATGTGTTCGACATTTTCGAAGAATTTGCCAAAATGATTGATCAATCCAAGTAATTTGTGGTAATACATCTCCCATTCTTATGGCTTCACTTACCGTCTATCTTCCCGACCAGGACCCGATCAGCTATTCTCTGGATAGTCGCGAGCAATTTTACATTGGTCGTAATCCCGACAATGACATCAGAATCGATCACTCATCGCTCTCTGGTTCTCATGCGTTGATTTACAATTCAGGTGGTACGTTCAGGATTCAGGATACCGAGTCGACGAATGGCACCTATCTCGACGGCGAGGCTGTCACGGACGCAGCGATGGGAGATGGTAGCACGGTCGTTTTCGGTGCGATCCAGGCAGTGTTCTCTGCTCAGAACGCCGCTGCACACAGCGATTCAGCGTCATCTGCGTCGTACTCTGGCCATGGCCATGGATTCGCTCATGAGTCCTTCGTCGAGGTCGCCCAATCTTCAAGAAAGCCCGCCGAGTTTCAGAATCTTTCACCCATCGAGAAGGTGAAGTCGAAAAATACGCTGGTTCTGTTCGCTTCCATTTTTGGCGTGATCGGACTCTTGGCGGTCGGGGTACTGTTCTTCTTCGCCACGCAAATCATGTCAGCCTAATGGGCCTGATTTGGCCTGATTTGGCTCGACGTAGATATTTCTGACGCAATATTCGATTGATTCCTTCCGCGTGAGGGAATATGGCTCACTTTTCTCTTATCCAGAATTTTTCATGTCCAATACCATCGTGATCGGTGCCCAATGGGGTGACGAAGGAAAAGGCAAAATCGTCGATCTGCTGACTGATCGGGCCGACGTGGTCGTACGTGCCCAGGGAGGGAATAATGCTGGTCACACTGTCATTAACGACGGGCATCAGTACATCCTCCACCTCATTCCCTCGGGCATTCTCTGGCCTGAGAAGCTCTGTGTGATCGGGAACGGTGTCGTGATGGACCCCGTCGCGATTCTCAAGGAAATCGATGGACTCGTCGAAGATGGGATAGAGATCTCCCCTAAGAATCTCTCGATCTCAGATCGCGCTCACCTAGTGATGCCCTTTCACCGGGAAATGGACGCTTTCAAGGAGGCAAATCGGGCGGTGAAAATCGGAACGACCAAACGAGGAATCGGTCCCGCCTACGGAGACAAGATTGATCGCATCGGCTTCCGGCTGCACGAACTCGTGAGTGGCTCGGCCAGTTTCGTCGAGCGTCTTCACTCCCGGATTGAGGAATGCAATCGCTTGTTTGAAACCGTCGGGATGGCCCTGATCGATGCGGCTGCGGCGGAAGAAGAGCTGCTGGCTGCTGGGCGACGATTAGCTCCCTACTGTGCCGACACAGTAGCGATTCTTCATCGGGAAATGAAGGCCGGACGCACGCTTCTGTTCGAGGGTGCTCAGGGCACTTTCCTAGATGTCGATCAGGGTACCTATCCTTACGTGACCTCATCGAACACTACCTCCGGTGGAGCCTGCACCGGCTCGGGCGTGCCTCCTCATCGCATTGATCGCGTCGTCGGAGTGACCAAGGCATACACCACCCGCGTTGGAGAAGGCCCTTTCCCGACTCAGGACGATGCGCTGGCCGACCGCTTTCACGGCATGGGTCGAGAATTCGGAGCCACGACCGGACGCAAGCGCCGCTGCGGCTGGCTCGATCTCGTTCTCGTTCGTTACGCGGCGATGGTCAACGGCTTTACCGAGCTAGCCATCACCATTCTCGATGGCTTGGACGACTGTGCCGAGATTCCCATTTGCTCGCATTACGAGTTGGACGGGAAGAAGCTTACTCTTCCTCCTGCCTCCATCCATGATCTTCAGCGAGTGGTCCCTGTGTACGAAAGTCTGCCTGGATGGCAGTGCGATCTCTCGCAGGTGAAGCGCTGGGAGGATCTGCCGCCACAGGCTCACGCCTACCTCGCGAGGATCGAGACGGAAACTGAGACACCCGTGACTATGGTCGGCGTAGGTCCGTCCCGAGAACAAACGATCGTGCGCTGACCACCCTTCCCGCCGAATCCTCCATGACAGTCCTTGATTCGGCACTCGATCTCACGGCTCTCCCCCGACACATCGCTGTCATCATGGATGGCAATGGTCGCTGGGCGAGTGCGCGGGGACTCCCCCGGCACGACGGCCACCTCGCTGGAGCGGATTCAGTGGAAGACGTGATTCAGAGCTGTGGCGACCTCGGCATCGAATACCTGACGCTCTACGCCTTCAGTTCAGAAAACTGGAAGCGTCCTGCGGTGGAGGTAGATGCCATCATGGCCCTCCTCGCGCATTTTCTCGCAGAAAAGGCTGAGACCTTGATTCGAGACAATATCCGACTGCGAGTGATCGGGAATCTGGAACGCATTCCTCCGGAAACACGAGAGCTGTTAGAGGATACGATTTCGCTCACGGCGAGAAACACGCGCCTAACTCTGATCGTCGCCCTCGGCTATGGAGCACGGGAGGAAATCGTCGAAGCCACACGAAATCTGATGGAGAAGGCTCGGATGGGAGAACTCGCTCCCGGAGATCTGGACCAAGAGACTTTTGCACGCCACTTGTCCACCGTCGGAATTCCCGACCCCGACTTGCTCATCCGGACTAGCGGAGAATGCAGAATCTCTAACTTTCTCCTTTGGCAGATTAGTTATACAGAAATCGTAATCTCCGAAGTGCTCTGGCCTGATTTTCGAAGAGAGCATCTGGAAGCTGCTATCGTCGAATACCAACACCGCCACCGTCGTTATGGTGGATTGTGAGGAGATCAAGGTGCCTCAAATTCTTTCACTCCTCACTTTGCCAGTTCTTCTAACAAGGCACGATTCAGTCGAATTCCCGCTTCGAAGTTGGTGACGGTGAAGTTCTCGTTGGGCGCATGGATTTGGCAGTCGGGGAGGGCGAGTCCGAGAAGGAGGCTATCGACTCCGAGAATGTCTTTCACGGACTGGATGATAGGAATACTGCCGCCTTCACGAATCAGGCGCGGCTCTTTTCCGTCGAAGGCGCGACTGAGTGCTCGCTGAGCGGCCTGACCGTGGGATGAATGGGGATCCATGACGTAGGCAGGGCCAGCATGGCCCAGTGTAACTTCGACAGTGCAGCCCGTTGGACAGATGGCCCGAAGATGATCGGCTGCCAGGCGTAGAATCTCGTCCGGCTGCTGGTCGGGCACCAGCCGGAAGCTGAGCTTGGCGAATGCTTCACGAGCGATTACGGTCTTGGAACCTTCTCCTTGGTAGCCGCCGCCGATGCCGTTGACTTCAGCGGTCGGGCGTCCCCATCGCTGTTCGAGCGCCGTGTAACCGCCTTCTCCCCAGAGCGCGGGGACTCCGGTTTCGGCGAGTGTAGCGGCATCGCCGTCGGGCAGGCTAGCCCACATATCGCGCTCCCATCCCTCCAGGGGCTGAACGCTGTCGTAAAATCCGGGGATGAGGATTCTGCCCTCAGAGTCGTGCAGAGAGGCGACCATCTGTGCTACAGCCGAGCAAGGATTGCGGATCGCACCACCGTAGACCCCAGAGTGTAGATCGAGTGCAGGACCGAGCACGGTGAATTCCAGACAGGCGATTCCACGCAGACCGTAGGTGAAGGTGGGAATGCCGGGAGCGATCATGCCGGTATCAGACACCGCACAGACATCGCATCGCAGATAGTCCCGATGCTGAGTGAGAAAAGAGCCGAGGTTAACGGACCCGATTTCCTCCTCGCCTTCGAGCAGGAAGATCACGTTGACGGGGAGTTCCCCGTGTTCCTTCAAGGTCTCTTCGACTCCGAGGATGTGGGCGAAGTGCTGTCCCTTATTATCAGTCGCTCCGCGAGCGTAGATTTTATCACCGACCAGAGTTGGCTCGAAGGGGGGAGTTTTCCACTCGTGAAGCGGATCGACGGGCTGGACATCGTAGTGACCGTAGATCATCACAGTCGGTCGATCTGGGCGAGGTGGATTCTTCGCGACTAGGATGGGATGGCCTGCGGTCTGGTGGACCTGCGCGTCAAGTCCCATCGAGCTGAGTTTCTTTTGTAAAAAGCCGACACAACGGTGCATGTCCTCCCGATGGCTGCTGTCGGTGGAGATGCTGGGGAAACGGAGGAACTCGAAGAGCTCAGAAAGCTGCGGGGACATGGGGCGAAATTATGAGTTATGAGTGAGGAAGGACTTTGGGACTTGTGCCTTCATCCTTTCGAGAGGGCTTCTTTACAGGATTTTACCGGGCTGATAGTCGAGGGCACCGGGGACAGAGGCGGCGTAGGTTTCGGCCTCGTCGATGAAATGGTCTGTCTGGGCTTCAGCGGCCCCGGCGTTGGTTTTGCCTTCTGCGAGGCAGGTGAGGAGTTCAGCTTCGCTCATACCGAGTCGAGAATCAGCGGCGAGACGAGAGACGAGATCGTTGCGCTCGGACTCGCCTGCGCGGTAGGCATGGGCGGCGGCGACCGCGTGCTCCTTGATGACTTCGTGCGCAGTTTCGCGTCCGATTCCTCGCTCGATGGCTGTCATGAGGAAGGTGGTGCTAAGCAGGAAGGGGAGGTAGTGCTGATTCTCTCGTTTGATCACAGCGGGATTGGCTTCCATTTGATCGAGCACGGTGAGGAAGGTCTCGAAGAGTCCATCAATGGCGAAGAAGGCGTCGGGAAGCATGACGCGACGCACGACAGAACAGGAGACGTCCCCTTCGTTCCACTGATCCCCGGCGAGAGACGAAGCCATCGCGAGGTGTCCGCCGAGGATGACTTTGAAGCCGTTGATCCGTTCGCAACTGCGACTATTCATTTTGTGCGGCATAGCAGAGGATCCGACCTGACCTTTGGCGAAGCCTTCACCTGCGAGTTCATGTCCGGCCATGAGTCGCAGGGTTTTGGCGAAGCTGGACGGAGCAGAGGCGAGCAGGTTGAGTGCAGCGATGACTTCGTAATCGAGACTGCGGGGATAGACCTGACCGACGTTGGTGAATAGATTGCCGACCCCCAGGTGAGTCGCGAGTCGACGTTCTAGTTCCAGCACTTTTATCGTATCTCCGTGGAATAGGCTCAACTGGTCAAGCTGGGTGCCGACAGCGCCTTTCAGTCCTCGCACGGGATAGCGGGCGATCAGAGCATCCAGTCCCTGGGCGGCGTGCAGGAGTTCCTCGCCGAACATGGCGACGCGCTTTCCCAGTGTAGTGATCTGCGCTGCGACATTATGCGTGCGGGCCGTGATGGGCAGGCTACGAAATTCTTTGGCTCGTCCTGCCAGTCGATGGAGGGCCGAAGCGACGAGAGTGCGCACGACCCCGAGAGAGCGGTGGACTTGGAGCTGTTCCACGTTCTCCGTCAGATCTCGGCTAGTCATGCCTTTGTGAATGTGCTCGTGTCCGGCGAGCGCGCAGAATTCTTCGATGCGCGCTTTCACGTCGTGTCGGGTGACGCGCTCACGAGCGTCGATGGAGGCGAGATCGATCCGATCGACGACGCTCTCATAGGCGGTGATGGCCTCGGCGGGAATGTCCAGCCCCAGATCGCGCTGGGCTT
>JBDHQE010000164.1:0-8043 GCA_039806885.1 Verrucomicrobiales bacterium | reverse complement strand
AAGATCTAATGATACCTATAATTTCCATAGTACAAGTGCTTTTTTCGGATTTTTTACCCCTACCTGAGTAGTTACGCGCTCGTAGAATTTACGTAAGGCTTCAGTGGTCGTGGATTTATTGCCTTCTTTTGCACGTAGGTAGTACATATAGCGTGTAAAAAGTTCATCCATCGGAGTGCCAGTGATCGGTCGAAGAATCTGAGAAGTCTTTTCTTCGAGCTCTTTCCACTGCATTATAAAATCGTCCTTTTTGCCCTGGCTACCGTAGAATTTATAGAATTGCGCCTTAAAGATGTCCGCGTCGGACAAGGGTAAACCACGGTCATTTAAGGTAGAGAAAATACGTAAGGCGGTATCTTGGGACTCTGCCTCAATAGGTAGCAGGATACAATTATCTAAAATACGAGCAGGTAAATAAGGGAAATAGCTTGCGTAATCATTAAGGAATTCGTTGATTCGCTCTTGGAAAAAACGAAAGTTCTTAACATACTGGCTTTTACTATCTACTTTGAAAGTACCCGTTTTGAGAAGCTCAACAAACTCTTCCTTATCGTTATCTGTAACGACTTCCGAGTTGATTTTAAGTAAATCTTTTTGGGGCGCACCGAACGCATTAGTTTTCCAAATGCAGCGCTCTATGCGATCCCGTGTCAGTTTTGAGCCTTCGTCCTGCATCTTTTCAAACTTGTCATAGAAAGCACGCAGTATCAGTAGGAGAGTGGTTA
Source organism: Verrucomicrobiales bacterium (assembly GCA_039806885.1). GTDB lineage: Bacteria > Verrucomicrobiota > Verrucomicrobiia > Verrucomicrobiales > DEV007 > Arctic95D-9. Next base: position 7,318 of record JBDHQE010000164.1, on the reverse strand, counting down.
GTCGCTGTTGCCCATCAATTACCTCGGACTGTTCATTTTCGTTTTTGTAGGTAACAATTGCACCTAAAAAATATTCGTCTTTATCATTAAATTTATAGGCATCCCCGTCTGGAATAGCAAACTCAAATATGTCATCCCAAAGTGTTTGGCACTCTTCATCTTCCCAAGCGTAAGGACGTTGATAGTCGGGAATTAGGAAGTCTGCCTTTTTCTCTGATAAGAGGTTAAAAATACTTTTCTGATCTACATTTAGTTTTGACATGATAAATCTTTATCTATTCGGGTTCAATGATGCGTTTACTCTGACTTGAGTTTCTATGTTAAGGTAATGAGACTGAGGAGAAAATCCAGCGTGTATCCCGAGTCGTGCGTAGTTTCGGCGGCTCGGTCGTTGATGACGAGAGCTGATAGGCTCCGGAGTTTACAATCGCAGAATGGATAGGCTTTGATGGACACTGGGTTTCCGAAAAAGAAACGGAGCTTGAGTAGGACGGTCTCACAAGATTTAAATATAAAAAATGTTTGTGTGGTTCGCCGTTAAATGAGCTGCAGAGACTCCGACTTCACGTGATTTCTGCGGTTTCTGTGGCCTCGGCGATTCAGATATCCAGCTCGAGCATGCTCTCTACGAGGGTGATGATGCTGAGGAGGAGATCAAGGGGGTAGCGCGGTTTGTGCATGGTTTCGGGGATTGAGCGTTGGCTACGAGAACCTGATAGGCTTCGGACTTTTTTCAACCACGAACCACGCGAATAACACGAACCGGATAGGCTCCGATGGAGTTTAACTACGGAGACTGAGGAGACTGATGGGCTTCGGAGTTTTAACCACGAACCACGCGAACGGCGCGAACCGGATAGGCTTCGGAGTTTTGATTTTTGTCACGTGGTTCGCGCGGTTCGTGGTTAAAAAACTTCAGAGACTCCGCAGCTAAAAGCTATGCTTTGATCGCTTCTTGGAAATTCTCCTGAAGCTCATGCCAGCGATTCTGCCTTCCTCTCCCGTAGCTGTCGAATCGCCATCAGGGCGGTCGCATGACGATCGGCCCATTCTCCGGCGATGCGCACAAAGGGTAGATCATACCGGTACAGACCCTTTTCCCAAATTTCGCGTGTGTGACGCTCGCGATCTGCCTGCTCAGAAAAGCAACGCTGAGGATCGTCCTGAAAGGGGATGTCGGGCTGGCAGAAGAGATAAAGATCTGTCTGCTTTGCTCGGATGATCGCTGTCTCTCGCACCCAAGCGGGACAAGCTCCGGGGAAGAGCAAATCATCCCACAGTGTGCAGGTCAGCAGATCGGTGTCGAAGAAGACCAGATCCCGTGCCTGTGCAATGGCGGCCTCCTCGTTCGCGATCTGTCCTCGGGCAATGACATCCAGATCCGTGGCGGTAATCACGCCCTGATGATCGTCCCAGTACTGACGCACATATTCCTGTGACCATGGGGCCTGAAACAGCTCCGACAGCCAACGAGCGAGCGAGCTTTTTCCCGTGGATTCCACGCCGTAGAGTACGATGCGCCGAGGATAGGTGATGGCTCTCGCGTTCATCCTAGCTGAGTTTTTGCTTCGTCTTGCATGGCTAGCGCCCGTCGCCATTGTCTCCAGCCGATCACCGCCATGCCGAGATAGACCAAATACAGGCAGCCTGTGAATTGCATCCCCGCTAGCCAGTATGAAACTCCCGCCACTGAGTTGACCACCACCCAGACGGGCCAGTTGTCGAGTCGCTTGCTCGATTGCAGCCACTGTCCGGCGACTCCTCCCGCAGCGATAAAAGCATCGCGCCAGGGCATTTTCGAATCCGTCCAGTGCATGGCGATCAACGCCCATGCGGCAGTCGCGACTCCGACCGAGATCAGTAGGATCACCCAATTCCGCCCTGTCAGTCGCGTGATCGGCAGTTCCTTCGCCCCCGCCTTCGGATGCAGCCAGTGATACCAGCCCCAGATCAGAAGCACGATAAAAAATCCCTGCAACGCCGCATCGGCATAGAAAGTCTCACGAAAGAACAGTAGCCCTTGATTAAGCGAAGCGATGATCCCCAGTGGAAAGCCCCAGATATTTCGTTGCACGAGCAACCAGACGCAAGTCAACCCAAGCACCAGATTGGCCACGTCGAGAGGATTCAGCGTCTGCCACCATTCACTCATGTCGTCCATCGTGTCGATACTCTGATTCGATTCGAATGGCAATCATCGAATCAGGAGCGAAGAGATTCACTCCCTGATTGACCCTCATTTGAACTGAGTCCACAATGCCCTTTCATGCCAAAGGACGAAGCTTTCCCCCTGCCGTATGAGTTCTATCCCGACGAGTGGTTTTCCCCTGTTCGCCGAGAGGATCTGTTCGCAAACTCTGCTCCCATCGAGATGGATCTCGGCTGCGGAGACGGCTCTTTTGTGGCCCGAATGGCCGAACATTTCCCTGAGCGAAATTTTCTCGCAGTGGAACGCTTGCTAGGACGGGTGCGCAAGGTCAGCCGGAAGGCTGTACAGGGTCGACTATCGAACCTAAGAGTGTTGCGTGCGGACTCCAACTACGCAGTGGAGTGGCTCCTTCCTCGTGAATTTGCCCAGCGCATCCACTTCCTCTGCCCCGATCCCTGGCCGAAGAAAAAGCACGCCTCTCGTCGTCAGATGTGTCAGCCCGAATTTCTGGCGGCCCTGCATCGCCTATTAGCTCCTAGGGGTGAGTTGCTCTTCATGACGGATGCGGAGCCGTATTTCGATGAGTCAATCAGCGTGCTGGAGAATTGCCTGCACTTCACCCGTCTCCCCTGGGCGGAAGGAGATTTCTTTTATCCGAAAACCGACTTCGAAGAGCAGTGGCTGGCGCAGGGACGCACGATGCATCGCCTACGCCTACAGCGGCGAGAGGTGACTGAAGAACTTGCATCCCAAGTCTGAAATAACATCGTGAGAAATCTGATCGGTCTCGATTCCGCGATTTTGAGCAAGTCACTAGCGTATCGGGACTTTCCTCTTGCGGAATGTGGCTACGGGCTATCTTGTCCGCTCGATCTATCGCTAGAATACCTTATCTATTCGCCCCCTCTCGATCATGAGTGAATTTACCTCCGAAAAGAATGCCATCCTGATGGAAAAAATCGTCAGCCTCTGCAAGCGCCGTGGCTTCATTTTCCAATCAGCGGAAGTCTATGGTGGCCTGAATGGCTGCTGGGACTACGGTCCTCTGGGTACAGAGTTAAAGCGCAACCTGAAGGAATATTGGTGGCGGAAAAACGTGCAAGAGAGAGAAGATATCGTCGGTCTCGATGGCTCCATCCTGACTCATCAAGCCGTCCTGAAGGCCTCTGGTCATGTCGGCGGATTCTCTGATCCGATGTGTGACTGTCTGTTGAGCAAGGCTCGCCTGAGAGCAGATCAGATTCCGCCACAGTCGGGGACAGCGTATTGGTACACGGGAGCAACGCACGCTGAATCGGGCTGGAGCACATCTCATGATTTCGCTGTCCTAATCCAGACGGGAGAGGGGGAAGCCAAGGCTCGCAAAACTGCGCAGCAGTATTTTGCCCAATTTCTCTCAGACAAACAGATTTCTCCGAAGACTCTGGAACTCGTCGGAGAGCGCCTAGAGGCCGTGGCCGATTCCACTCGTTTCAACCCCGAGAATGGATCGCTCCTGACCGAGCCACGTGCTTTTAACCTAATGTTCAAAACTCACGTCGGGGCCTCGTCAGACGAGAGTGACGAGAGCACGGTTGCCTATCTGCGTCCGGAGACAGCCCAGTCGATTTTCGCACAGTTCAAAAATGTGCTCGATTCCTCGCGCGTGAAGCTGCCCTTCGGCATCGCCCAGATCGGTAAGAGTTTTCGCAATGAGATCAATCCGCGCAACTACACTTTCCGCTCGCGAGAATTCGAGCAGATGGAGATCGAGTATTTCTGCCGTCCGGAAGACGGCCTCCGACTCACCGACGAGTGGCTGGAGCGGCGATTGACTTTCTACGAAGAAATCGGGATTCCGAGAGACCGCCTGCACATCGTCGATATTCCGGAGGATGAGCGTGCGTTTTATTCGCAAAAAACCTACGACATCGAGTTCGAGTTCCCTTTCGGAATTCAGGAGCTGGAAGGGGTCGCCTATCGCGGAGATTACGATCTAAGTGTCCATCAGAAGGCCACGGGCAAGTCCTTTGAATACTTCGACGAGGAGACGAAAGAAAAGCTCTTGGCTCACGTCGTGGAGCCGAGTGCTGGCTGTGACCGCACTGTTCTGGCGCTGATCTGCCAAGCCTACGACGAGGAAACTGTGACGGATGAGAAAGGAAAAGAAGAAACCCGCGTGGTGATGCGATTCTCTCCTCGGATCGCTCCGATCAAGGTCGCCATCCTACCCTTGCTGAAAAATAAGCCCGAACTGGTCGCCAAAGCTCGCGAGATCCATCAAATGCTAACTCCCTACATGACGCCGTTCTACGACGAGAGCGCAGCCATCGGGCGTCGCTATCGTAGGCAGGATGAAGTGGGCACTCCGTGGTGCATAACAGTGGACTTCGAGACACTGGGCGAAAAAGGAGACGAATGGAAAGACACGGTCACGATCCGTGAGCGCGATTCCATGAAGCAAGAGCGTATCGCGATCTCCGATCTGCGGAACTACCTGCTGGATCGTATTCACTGAACTCGAGACGGGGCGCAACACATTTCCGAGAACTCGCCTACCTCGCTCCTGATCCCGATCAGAAGGCATCGGTCTGACTGTTACTTTCCGGACTCGATCGCCCAAGGTGAGGGTTCCGACTGTTTTTCGTGATTTTCTTTCACCGACTCGTGATTCTCGCTCGGGGAACCCTCGCCTGTCTCGGCTTTCGGTTCCACCGTCTCATACGCTACGGCCTCGACCGCCTGCTTCCCTGAGTGCAGCATTGTTCTCATCCGAGAGATCCATTTCGCGTGAGAAGTCCCTTTGAGGGTTCCATGAGCGATTCCCTCTGCCACAGGCGTGATCGGCTGAATCACAGAACTGTCGTCTTTTGCGGTGATGATCACTCCGTTCAATCGAGCAGACCCCATTTCCAGAATCGCCTGAATCTCTCGAATTCGCCTTTTGGAAAAACGAAGGAGCGGACTCACCAGCAACACATAGTCCACAAGCGCCCCGATCAGTGTCGCATCAGAAGACTCTTCAACGGAAGGTGTCTTGATTAAGACAAAATCAAAACGTCGTTTCAGTTCCCAGACCAGATCTTCCATTTTCCGACCACTCAACAGGCTCCCCGGATCAGCGTGATCCGATCCTGCGGGCAGGAGCCACAAATTCGGATAAGACGTGCGGATCACCGTGTCCTCCAGCGACATATCTCGACACAAATAATCGGAGAGACCGGGATCTTTTACCGAATCGAATGCCTGATGCAAAGACTGATGACGCAAATGAGCATCGACGAGCAAGGTCGCATGGCCAGCATCGGCCAGTATGCTCGCAAGATTCACCGTGACCTCCGCAGTCGCATCATTCGGACGCGATGGCTGAATCGCATAGAGCGCGCATTTCCCGGTGGGATTGCGAAGCAGTCGATTCCGCAGATCCCGATAGGGTTCAAGGACAGTCTCGCGTACATTTGCTCCCCTTGGAATGAGATGCCCCGTCAGTGGCGCAAAACCGACCAGAGGCAGATGCAGGTGATCCATCATCTCTCCCGAAACTGAACTCAAGGATAATCTCCTCATCACGAGAAAGGCGCAGAGAATCCCAGCCGTTAGACCCGCAATCAGGAGAGGGATGATGCCGAGAAAATACGGACGAGAGAGCGTATAGACCTTCGGTGAAGCTGCTTCCGCGATACGCACGGCGTGTGGTCGTGTTTCCGCATCCAGCCGAGCGAGCTGGAGTTTCGCATCCAGAGAGTGGATCAGATTATGCTGTCCCACCAGTCGCTGACGCAATTCATCAACCTCACGATTCCTCTGATTCACATTCTGTTTTGCCAGCGCCAGAAGCTGCGCCTCGATCACGCCGCTGGCTTGTTCCGCGACTTTCCGTTCCTTTTCCAAGCGTAGGATCAGCGCTTTACTGCCTGCCTTCATCACCTGTTCACGGTTTTGAATAAATCGAGTTGTGATCGTGTTCGCTAAAGTGGCCGCATGAGCAGGAGAAAGATCGCGTGCTTTTAGGATGAGTGAATTAGAATCGATGTCCATTCCCACATGCACTCGTGATGACAGAAGCGTCAGAAGCTGCATCTCATCAGAGGTTCCCCACCGTTGCGCGAAATTACCGGGAGCGATGATTCCAGCGAGAAGCTCTTTACTGACCAGCTCACGCGCTCGGTCACGCAAGTTACCAGATGCACTCGCACCCCCTCCCTGAGCGATGAAGTAGGCACTCGAATCATCTGGCACAGGATCAAAGACCAAGCGAGCGCTCGCCTCATAGAGCTTGGGATAACGCAGTTGAATCGTGGCTCCAGCTAGAACAACAGCCGAAGTCACGAGACAAATCATTCGCCACTGCGTCGGTAAAAGATACAAGCGGTCTCGCCAGCGCAGTCTGATCGAACCGTGATCGAATGTCATATAAATATTGAGATTACTAACAGATATTAAATGATCAATCAAATTCCTATAAAAGACGCGAAAAATCTCGATTCTCCGAAACCGCGAGTCTGAGGCGACGAATCATTCACTCCATTTAGTCGAGACGCGAGTTCGCGTCGTGTTTTTCTGGACAGCCCCGCTTGATACGTGCTATCAGTCCTTCATGTTATTTCCCTCCTCGCCTGTAGCCCTCTTGCAGGAACTGATCCGAGTTCCCTCGGTGAACCCCGACAGTGCAGCTGTCGATGAGGAAACCGCAGGAGAAAAAAAATGTGCTGAGCTGGTGGGCGAATTTCTCAATGAGCTCGGCGCTAAAGTCACTTTCGAAACCGTACTGCCAGATCGCCCGAACGTGATCGGACGTTTCCCTGGAGACGATGGGGGAAAATCGGCGATCCTCTTCGCCCCCCATCTCGATACGGTGAGCGCCCGAGGAATGACCATCGATCCCTTCGCCGCCACCGTGTCGGAAGGTAAGATATGGGGCCGCGGTGCATCCGACACGAAAGGCACCATGGCGGCCATGCTATGGGCGCTGCACGAGATGCGCGATCAGATTTCCTCTCTGCCTGTCGCAGTTGCTTTCGTCGGCCTCATGGGGGAGGAAACGGGGCAGCCAGGGTCCAAACACTTTGCGAAAAACCATCGCGGTGAGTTTGAGTTCGCTGTCATCGGGGAGCCGACTTCGCTACAAATTGTCCATGCTCACAAAGGTTTCGGCTGGCATCTTTTGAAGACGGAAGGGGTCTCCTGCCA
>JBDHQE010000163.1:0-8080 GCA_039806885.1 Verrucomicrobiales bacterium | reverse complement strand
CTGACTTTGGTCAGCAGATTGACCGGAATGGCTGCACCATCGCTACTGCTCGGGGCATCGAAATACATGGAAGCGGCGATCTTCAGATAAAAGTAAAATCCTGCGGCGGCACCAATCAGAGCAGCGGCGATGAGCATCCATTGTCCTGCATCTAGGGCGATCTTAAAGGCGAGGAACTTGCCGATGAAGCCTGTCGTGAGGGGAACTCCTGCTAGAGAGGCCAAGGCAATCAATAGAATTCCGGCGAGGAAAGGCGAACGCTTGGCGAGGCCACGAATGGAATCGAGGGTCTCTCCCGTGTCAGCAGCATTGAGCACATTCAGGACCAGAAAGACGAGAAGGGTCATCAGCAGATAGGCTCCGATGTAGTAGGCGAACACCGCCGCCGGAGAAAGAGCGTTGACGGCACCAGGATAAGAGGTCGAAGCGAGCGCCATGATGAGAAATCCACTGTGCCCGATGGAAGAATAGCCCATGAGTCGCTTCAAGTTCTTCTGTGCCAGAGCTCCGAGGTTTCCCAGAAGAAGCGTGAGAATGGCGATCACAGCAAGGATCGCGAGCGCCTTGGTGCTCAGCACAGGACTCGTGAGATAGGGATATGCAAGACGCAGAGTCACGATGGCGGCTCCAGCTTTCGATCCTACCGAGAGGAAGGCAGTGATGGGCGTAGGCGCTCCCTGGTAAACATCGGGCACCCAGATATGGAACGGTGCGGCTCCGAGCTTAAAGGCCAAGGAGACCAGAATCAGCGAAAATGCGAACATGGCCGCCGTAGAATTCACTTCAGGCTTCGCCAGAGCCTCTGTAATCGGCCCCAATTCCATGCTGCCTGTAATTCCGTAAAGCCAGGCAAATCCATAGACGAGAAAGCCAGCGGAGAGAGCTCCGAGGATGAGATACTTCACCCCGGCCTCCAGCGAGCCGACGTTCCGTCTCATGTATCCGGCGAGGATGATGAAGGTGATGGAAACGACCTCGATCGAGACGAAGATACTGACGAGATTGTTCGCAGACGCCATCCACATGAGTCCGGCGCACACGAAGACGGGTAAAGCGTAGAATTCGCCCAGTCCTGCTTGCGGATGAGCCCCTTGATCAGGTGGCGCGATTTTGGATAGGACGATGGGGGCAAAGTCGATAGCCATCACCAGTGATAGAATGGTGGTTAGCAGGGCGACTCCTTTGAAGAACAGCGAGAGATTGTCAGGAGCAGCGTAGAATTTCCAGACAGGACTTGCGGCGTTACTGGGTGACTGAACGGCAAAGAGCAGTAAAAAAATCACACCCAGGCCAAGGATGCCGAGACGAGCGAGTGAACGCTTGTCCTGCAGCTTCGCAAAGGCATCGACCATCAACATGACCAGCCCGAGAGCGACAACGAGAAATTCGAGATAATAGACCTGCATAGAATCAGGATTCGGAAGACAAAATGAAACTTGAACAGAAAAATTAACCGGCACTCAGAAGGAAGAGACCGTTCACTGTGGGACGAATATATTGGTTCAGCACTTCTGGGGAAAATCCGACAATCAGCAGTCCGGCGATGAGAAGAATCACCGGCAGCATCTCGCGCAGAAGCATATCCGGAGCATCGTCGAGACGCACCTTAGGGGCGTTCCCCATGAAGATAGAGCGGTAGGCGCGGAGCAGATAGACAGCGGAGATCACGACTCCCCAAAGCGCTCCCACCGTCGCCCAGCGCAGCCAGTTCATACCGGAGGCATCTCCGTCGAAGGCACCGAAGTAGATCGGAATTTCAGCAGCGAAGTTGGCGAAGCCCGGCAGCCCGATGGCGGCAAAGGTGGCGAAGCCAAAGAGCAATCCGAGACGCGGTAGAGATTTCGCGAGTTGGCCGAAGCGGCGAAAGGTCAGATCCCCGAAGCGGTCGCGCAGTGCTCCGTTCAGCGCAAAGAGCGCGGCGATGGATAGTCCGTGAGCGAACATCAGAAGCACGGCCCCGGAGACACCCATCGTATTAAAAGCGGCTATTCCGAGGAAGATGTAGCCCATGTGCATCACGCTAGAGAAACCGAGCATCCGGTCGAGCGCGCGCGGAGCGATGGTAACGAGTCCGATGAAGAGAATATTCCCGATCAGCAGGATGAGCAGCAGATGCAGCCAGTGCTGAAATCCCTCTGGCACGATGGGCAGAGCGATGCGGATGAGACCGTAAAGACCGAACTTTTTCAGCACTCCGGCGTGGAGCATGGTCACCGGTGTCGGAGCCTCTGCGTAGGCGGGAGCTGCCCAGCTATGGAAGGGAAAGAGCGAAACCAGAGTGCCGAATCCCACCAGCAGCAGGAGGAAAATCCAGTTCTGCGATGCAGCATCGATCCCCTGTCCCTGAGCCAGTTCGATCAGGTCTGCGATAGCGAAGGTCTGCGCCCCTAGCTTAATCACCAGCAGAATGAGTCCAACGAGCAGGATCAGACTCCCGACGCTGAGGAAGATGGTGATCGTCCAAGCTGTGCGAATCCGATTTTCCCCTCGCCCGAAAAGGCCTATCATGAGGAAGGTCGGAATCAGTGCCAGTTCGTGAAAGGCATAGAAAAAGAAGAGATCCGTGGCCGTGAAGGCACCGAGAGCACCTCCTCCGATCAGGAGCAGAGAGAGGTAGTACAGGCGTGAATTGCCCTGGACCTTCGACTCATCAGGTGCCGCGAGCACCGCAGCGAGCAGGACGATAGATGAGAGAAGAATCAGAACGACGCTGATTCCGTCCAGACCGAAAGCGAGACTGATGGTCGGAATGCCCGGCATATCGAATACCGTGCGAGCGCTCTCGAACTGCCAAGCAGCGAAATCTTCGAACGAGGTGTTGTAATTGATCGCGCAATAAATCGTGGTCAGGAACACCAGCACCGAGGCTCCGATCGCAGTAAATCGGGCCGGGGCACCGAGCGCGATGGCTAGTGCGGCGATAAGCGGCAGAGATACGAGAAATTCGAGCGTGCTCACGGTAGGAAAGGTTCAGGAAATTCGATCAGAGGACGAAGTAAAGGAGTGCCACGACCCCAAGGCCGAAGAAGAAGGCGTAAGTCTGCACATTTCCCGTCTGAAGGGCACGGGAGACTGATCCTCCGGCGAGAGACAGGGCAGCGGGAAAACGGGCGATGAGAGGATCGATCACGTCGCGATCGAGGCGAGTGAGTCCTCTGGCGAGACCATCCTGAATCTTATCGACGAAGAAGAGATAGAGCTCGTCGATGCGGAATTTGTCTCGAAAAAGTGGAATGCTGATCGGATCCTTTTGCGCCGTGCGGTAGAGGAACCAAGCTCCGGCGACGCCAACAACTAGTCCGATCAGTGAGAGGACGGCAGTGAGTCCGAAGTGGGAAAAGAGGTGGCCAAAATCCGCATGTCCGGCAGCGGCGAGAGGGGCGGCGAGAAAACGATAAGCCGAGAAAACCGCCATGATGGCGAGCAGGGCGAGCGGGATCCACATGACAGGTTCCACCTCGCGAGCGTGCTCCGCTTCCTTCGTGCGAGACGGACCGAAGAAGGCGACGAGGACGAGTCGCGTCATATAAAAAGGAGTCAGGAATGCGACGATGATCCCCACCGCATAGGGGCCGTGCATTTTTTGCTGTAGCAGAGCCTCCAAGATGGCCTCCTTACTCCAGAATCCGCTCGTGAAAGGTACAGCAATGAGGGCGGCTGTTCCGAGGGCGAAAGTCCAGAAGGTAATGGGCATACGCTTCCGCAGTCCTCCCATGCGCCAGATATCCTGTTCGTGATGACAGGCGTAGATGACGGCACCCGATCCGAGGAAGAGCAGCGCTTTGAAAAAAGCGTGAGTGTAGAGGTGGAACATCCCGGCATCGGCTCCCGCAGATCCCAGACCCTGCGCCATCACCATATAGCCGAGTTGGGACAAGGTGGAATATGCGAGGATTCGCTTAATGTCGTCCTGTTGCAGCGCCATGAGAGCAGCGAGCAGTGCGGTGATGGCTCCGACCCAAGCGATGGTGGTCCCGGCCACAGCACTGGCGTCGACTAGAAAAGAAACTCGCGCCAGCATGTAAACACCCGCGGCAACCATAGTAGCGGCATGGATCAGGGCAGAAACTGGAGTCGGGCCCTCCATGGCATCTGGCAGCCAGACATGGAGCGGAACCTGGGCGGATTTACCGACGGCTCCGGCGAAGACACAGAGCACGGCAGCATTCAGCAGCCCTGCATTCGCGACACCGCCGACGGCCTGAGCGATTTCCTTGAAGTAGATGGAACCCGTGAGGATCCAGACCAACAAGATGCCCGTCATGAAGCCGAAGTCACCGATACGATTAACCAGAAATGCCTTTTTCCCCGCCTCAGCGGCGCTGTTTTTCTCATACCAGTGCCCGATCAGGATATAGGAACTGACACCAACCAGCTCCCAGAAAATGAACATCATCACGAAGTTATCCGCGAGCACGATACCGGACATGGAAAAGAGGAAGAGCGAGAGTCCCGCAAAGTAGCGCGATTTCCCGCTGTCTTCCCGCATATAGCCGAGCGAGAACAGATGCACGAGAAAACCGATGGACGACACGATGAGTATCATGCCGATGGCGAGCTTATCGAGGGTGAAACCGATATTGACTTGAAAGCTGGGGCTGAGGTCGATCCAAGGATAGGCGATGCTGGCGACTGCTTCACCATTCGTCGCTAACATGACGCTGAAAACCAAGGATAGGAAGGCCGTTCCCGTGGAGACGAGAGCCGAGAGATTCGACCAGCGTCCGATGCCGACCACGATGGTCGCTGCCGAGAGAAGCGGGAGCAGCAGGATGAGCCAGGCGAGGGTGTCGGGATTCATGGAAAACGGGCAGAGAGAATCAGTATTTCATCGTAGTGACCTCGGTCACATCGGTGCTCTTCTTTGATCGGAATAGAGCGATGATGATGGCTAGACCGACGGCGACTTCAGCCGCCGCCACAGTGATCACAAAAAAGACGAAGACGTGCGCATCGTAGGCCGGAGCGCCATCGACGAGATGGAATCGAGAAAAAGCCACTAGGGTGAGATTGCCCGCTGCCAGCATCAGCTCCAGACACATGAAGATGATGAGCAGATTCCGCCGCGCCAGAACCCCCGTCAGCCCGATGGCGAACAGCAGGCCACTGACGAGAAGCAGAGGATTGAGAGTCAGACTAGGGTCCATCGGTTGAGAGTCAGGCGAGAAAAGGATTCAAAATTTACTTCAGTTCACGTTTACTCAGCACCACGACCCCCACGGTCGCGGTGAGCAGGAGGACAGCGATGATCTGGATCGGCAGCCAATAAGTTCCGAAGAGAAGCTCTCCGATCCGGAGCACGTCGCTCTTTTCCGGTGAGGCCACCAGCTTCGGCAGAGCCTGCCCTGCGGTACCACCGCGCATGAGAACGGTCGAGATCAGAACGACGAGGGCCGCTCCGACGCCTCCCGCTCGGATGACTGTCGGCAGAGAAAGCTTGCGCTTTTCCACCTCCTCCACATCGAGGAGCATGATGATGAAGAGAAAGAGCACCATGATGGCCCCAGCATAGACCAGCACCTGCAGCACGCCGATCAGAAAGGCGTCGAGCTGGATGAAGAGGGCAGCCATGCCGAGGAAGGAAATCACCATCGAGAAGGCCGCCGAGACAGGATTCTTCGCAAAGACGACGCCCAGTCCCCCGAACAGGACGAGCGCAGAGAAGAAGTAGAACAGGAATGTCATGAGTGAAGAAGTGAGATTCGGGGCGTAGATGGCTCGAAGCGAGACAGATGAGTTATTTTAGTTCATTCCACTTGTGAACTAGGCCGTCCATCGTCTGCCCGAGTTCATAGAGGCGTTTTTTGTCATGGACCATCTCCTCGCGGGAGTGGCCGACCACGACATAGTCCTTGCGCAGGAAGATAGCCTGCTCCGGACAGACCTCCTGACAGAGTCCACAATAAATGCAGCGAGCCATATCGATTTCGAAAGTCTTCGGGCGCTTTTCTACCTTCGCCCACTTCTCATCGCTGGCGATCTCTTCCGGATGGATGGTGATGGCGCGAGGGGGGCAGATGAATTCACAAAGCTGACAGGCGACGCAGCGCTCGCGTCCGTGCTCGTCCATCACCAGCGTGGGAGCGCCCCGGTAGTGGTTGGGCAGATGCGCATCCCATTTTTCCTCGGGATACTGCATCGTTACTTTCTTTTTCCGCGTCAAAATCGCAAAGAAATGCCGAAGCGTGACCTTCATTCCTCCGAAAATTGCTGGAAGATAAAGTCGCTCCGACCACTTTAATTTAGGGCGCTGGACGATTTTTGACATGGCGATAGAGAAAGGCGAAGGATCAGGCGGCGGAACCGGGTGCAAGCAGCCACATGAGCACGGCCGTCAGAATAATATTCAGCACGGCGATTTCGAAAAAATAAATCCAGCCGAGCTTCATCAACTGGTCGTAGCGGAAGCGAGGCAGCGTCCAGCGAATGACGATGAAGAACAGGATGAAGGCGATGACTTTGGCGAAGAAAACGCCGATGTGGATCAGGCCTTGCCAGAAAGGGACATCAACGGCGGTATCGGCAGGAGTCAACCAGCCGAACGGCAAGCTCCATCCGCCGAGGAAGAGCGTAACACAGAGGCCGGAGCCTACGATCATGGCCGCATATTCGCCCAAGAAGAAGAGAGCGAATTTCATCGAACTGTATTCAGTATGGTAGCCCGCCACGAGTTCAGTTTCGCACTCGGGAAGGTCGAAAGGCAGGCGGTTGGTCTCTGCGAACATCGCCGTGGTGAAAACGACGAAGGAAATAAACATCGGGATCGCCAGAATGAGTCCACGCACGCTCAGGCCTTCTCCCCAGAGCGGCAGAAGAGTCCAGCCATTGTGCGCCTGCTCGCGGACGATGTGCCCGAGATTCAGGTCGCCGTAGAGCATGATGAGCGGCACCACGGACAGGCCCAAGGAAATTTCGTAGGAAATCATCTGACTGGAGGAGCGAACCCCCCCCAAGAAAGGATATTTCGAATTCGACGACCAGCCCGCCAGCACGATGCCATATACGGTGAGCGAGGCAACGGCGAAAATGAAGAGCGGTCCCACGTCGAGATCGGCGATGACCATGGGCTCGCCAAAGAGCTTCGTCCCGAAGGGAAGCACCGCACTGGTGAGCAGGGCCGGCACCATGACTAAAGTCGGGGCGAGCCAGAAGAAGGTTTTGCGAACGTGGGCAGGGGTAAAGTCCTCCTTCAGCAGGAACTTGATTCCATCCGCCACAGGTTGCAGCAGGCCCATAGGACCGACGCGGTTCGGTCCGACGCGATCCTGGATCGCCGCGCTGACCCGACGCTCGGCCCAGACCGCCATGGCGACGAGAGGCAGCGTCAAGAGAAAGACGAAGACCACGATTTTGACGCCAGCAGCGATGAGTAAATGCCAATCCATATCTTCCGGAAAATTCAGCCTACGATGATACCCGCCGCCTTGCGTTCGCGCTCGCGCTCTAGCAGAGGAATGATTTCTCCTGTCTCGATCAGCGGCATCCCCTGGTCGCCGATTTGCCCCCAGGCGACACCCTTGAACTCGGCCACATCGTCAGCGAGATGGCGGAAAATCTCGGTGACAGACTGGCAGTTGTCGTCCGATCCCAGCGCCCGAAGCAAATCTCGGGCGATCTCCCAGACGGGTAGAGTCTGGCCGGGGCCTTCGAGAGCCTTGTTCAGTCGTTGCAGACGTCCCGTGCCATTGATCATAGTGCCGGAGACCTCCGCCCAGCAGGCGGCAGGGACGGCGATATCAGCGATGGCCGTGGTCTCGTTCGCACGGGAGTGTGCGACCAGCAGAAAGTCGAGTTTTTTCAGAGACTCTCCGTCCAATCCGGCATCGGCGATGAGGTCTTCTTGAAAGACGAGCAGGGCTCTGATCTGACCCTGTTGGATCGCAGACTTGACCCTGTCAAGTCCTCCCGAGACAGCTTTCTCACCCAAGATCAGACGAGCTCCATTGGTGTTCGGATTGCGGTCAGCAGAAATTAGATAGCCATCGGGTTCGCCCTGACGAGGAACCGTGGCCAGAAGCTCGGAGCCGAGTTGTTTCGCCAGTTTGGAAACGACGTAGAGTTCCTCATTCGTCATCCGGGC
>JBDHQE010000162.1:0-8090 GCA_039806885.1 Verrucomicrobiales bacterium | reverse complement strand
CAGTGCGAAATATGAACAGATGGACTACTTCTGGCCTGCAACACCTTGCCGTGTGCGGGTCTCTTGCGATCTTTTTCCTGTTCGCAGGAAGGCCCTTCCATGCCCAGGATGCCCCTGCCGCACCAGAAACTCCTGCCTCGGCACCCCAGGCACCGACACCGCCAGAGACACCAGCATCTCCCCCCGCAGTAACTCCCGAGGTACCGCCTGCTACGGTGGCTCCGAACTCTCCCGAGGCACCGCCTGCTGAGAACGCTCCGATGTCGAACGATGCATCAGCTCCGGCTCCCGCTCAGGAGTCCCTCGCTCCGTCCGCTAGTTCCGAGCAGGAGCGCGCCCCCCAGATGCCCCTGCAGGGGCCATCACGCTTCATGCGAGGAAATCGCCCCGATGGAAATCGCTCTGATAGCGCGGAGGAATCGTCATCGTCCACGGAAGAAAACAGAGGTCCCGGCTCCGTAGTGATGGGGGATAAGGTCAGTCTCCAGTTCCCTCTGAATCCGGTCAATGATATCCTGAATATCTACGAGCGATTAGTCGGAAAGCCGATCGTGAAGGATAGCACGATTTTTTCCGGCCCTGAAATCAGCCTCGTTACACCCAATGAAGTCTCTCGTCAGGAAGCGATTCGCCTGATCGAAGCAGCCCTGCTGGTGAACGGCTACGTCCTTGTCAATGATCCTGAGAATGAGGGACAGATAAAAGTTCTGCTCGGTGGTGAGCGCAAAGGCGGCGGGAGTCCCTCTTTTAGCGAAGGCGTGGTCATTTATACGGACGCCAAGCTGTTGCCAGACGGTGAGTCACTGGTCGGTTTCTTTCTCGAGCTCGAATTCATCGACCCCGAGGATGCTGCTACGATCTTCGCGAATCACATCGTGTTGAATGAATTTGGACGAATCACTCCCGTCAGCAATCCTAGGGGACTTCTGATCACGGAGACGAGTCCCATCGTGAGGCAACTCATTCGCCTAAAATCTATCGTCGATCACCCGATAGAAGATGCACCGTTGATTACGGAATTCGTACAGCTCAAATATGCCGAGGCGAACATCGTCGCACAGATCATCCAGGCAGCAATGGATGCTAGGATGGAAGAGCGCCAGCGGCAGGAAGAGAAGCGAGGGACAGTAAAGGGATCTTCCTCTGCCAAGCCCGCAGCCCCCGCACCTGCTCCCACTCAGCCTGCAACCTCATCTGCATCGAGAACGACGAATGCGTCCAAAAATGTCATGAACGGGATCGGAACCGCAGATCAGCCTGCAGCTCAGCTCATCCCAGATGACCGCCTGAATCGCATTATGATCGTAGCCTCCCCCACGGATGCTGCCTACGTGCTCGATTTGATCACACAATTCGACAAGCCACTCGATGATCGTGCTCCTACAGAACGCAAGCTGCGTTACGTGAAGGCTAATGACATTCTTCCCGTATTGGTGGACGTGCTTCAGGATACAGGCACGGGCGAAACAATGCTCCCCGGAGGGCGGCAGATACAGACGCGCCCCACGCCAGTGACTTCGTCTCAAATCGCGACCTTGACTGGCGCGAATCAGAATCGTCAGAACCAACAGAATCGAACCCAGCAGGCCAACTCAACTGATGACCTAGCGGGACGTCGGGATCAGATCGCCTTCCCCCTAGATGATGTGGCACCGATTTCCGTGCTCGTGGGAAAAACGCGTGTGATCGCAGATCGCCAGTCGAACTCCATCATCGTCTCCGGCACGCCAGAATCGGAAAAGATTGTGCTCGACATGATTGAGCGTCTGGATCGGCGTCCCGTTCAAGTTTACCTCGCCACAGTCATCGGAGAACTGACTTTGACGACGGATTCTCAGTTTGGGGTTGATTACCTTCAGCGATTTACGAAATGGAATGGCCCCAAGCCCGGCGCAGGCGGATTCACGAGCGGTAATATCAATACTCGCGGCGACATTCTCGGTATTGGCGGTGGACCGGGTCACATCTCCAACATGGCCGACATGCTCACGACGACTCCCTTCGGACCAGCTTCTGGTCTAAATTTTTACGGCCAAATCGGCCAGTCACTTGACGTGATCGTAACCGCACTCGAGACGACGAAGCGCTTCAAGGTTTTGTCTCGTCCCGTGGTTTATACCCAAAATGGTAAACGAGCAGAGATCACTTCTGGTCGAGAGGTGCCCTTCCCCAGTTCCTCCGTTAGCGATACGACAAATCCGAACTCTATACGATCCACGGTTGATTTCAAAGAAGTCGTGCTAAAGCTGGAAGTGTTGCCGACGATCAATGAAGACAATGAGGTGACGCTCGACATCGTTCAGGTGAATGATCGCATCGTCGGTTCCCAGACTGTGAGCGAGAATGAAATTCCTATCATCGGAAAGCAGGAACTGAATACGACCGTGTCCGTCCCCAGTCACACCACCATTGTCCTCGGGGGGTTGATTTCTGAGTCAAATGATCACACGGACACCGGGATTCCGATCATCAAAGATATCCCTCTGATCGGAAAAGCAGCGAAGTCGTCAAAAGTGAATAAAGACCGCTCGGAGCTGATGATCTTCATCCAGCCTGTCGTCGTTCGGACGAATCAGGAAACGACCTTCACCAGCTATGATGAAGATGTGCGAACGGATGTAGGAAAAGATGCAGCAGCGACCTTTCCGGAGCCGGGCAATCCCACGATCATGCATCGGGCTGAGGTCGTACGTGATGCCGAGACGGACGAAAACGCGCTCAAGAAATTGGGGCGACGTCTGTTCGGAAAGAAAAAGGTGACGAGGGAACCTCTTCCTTGAGACTTCTGGTGGTTTGTGCTTTTCTCTATCAAGGCAGAGCTAGGGTTGACGGGAGCACTGCCAAGAGATTCATTCTGACATGCCTGATCGATCTCTTTCTGAGAAGCTCTTCCGTGCCGCCAAAGAAGTTATTCCCGGCGGAGTAAACTCTCCCGTGCGAGCCTTTCGTAACGTGGGGGGTGAGCCGTTTTTCGCGCAACGTGCTCGCGGGGCACGAGTCTGGGATGTCGATGGAAATGAGATGATCGATTACGTCGGGACTTGGGGTCCCGCGATTCTCGGTCATGCCCCATCGGTAGTGATCGACGCAGTGACGCAGGCAGCGAAGGAAGGGGTCAGCTTCGGTATCCCGAATCGACATGAGGTGGAGATCGCCCGCATGATTCGAGACTTTGTTCCCTCTGTGGAGAAAGTCCGCATGGTCAACAGCGGCACCGAGGCGACGATGAGTGCCATCCGGCTCGCACGTGGTTACACTGGTCGAGACAAGATCGTGAAGTTCGAAGGCTGTTATCATGGGCACGTCGATTCCCTTCTAGTGGCTGCCGGCAGCGGGGCGCTCACATTTGGACAACCTGACAGTGCTGGAATTCCGTCTGATTTTGCCAAGCTGACGATTTGTCTCCCCTTCAATCGGCCCGATCTCTTGGAAGAGCTTTTTGAAAAGCAGGGAGATGAGATCGCCGCCGTAATTCTGGAACCCGTTCCTGCCAACGCGGGGCTTTATCTCCCGAAGCCGGGATTTCTCCAACTGCTGCGTGATCTGACAAGCAAACACGGGACTGTGCTAATTTTCGACGAAGTGATGACGGGGTTTCGCGTAGCCAAAGGTGGCGTGCAGGAGAGAACTGGGATCACACCTGACCTCACGGCCATGGGAAAAGTCATCGGTGGCGGCTTGCCCGTCGGAGCCTTCGGTGGAAAAGCGGAAATTATGGACTATCTGGCACCGCTCGGACCAGTGTATCAGGCGGGGACGCTCTCAGGTAACCCACTGGCGATGGCCGCCGGAATCGCACAACTCAAAGAAATGGAACGTCGCGACGGTTGGAATCTTCTGGAGCAGATCGGACAGTCCTTCGAGACGGCGGTGCGCGATGCATTGAGCGCCCTGGGACGCGACCTCGCGTTTCACAGGATAGGATCGATGTTCTGCCTGTTCTTCACCGAAGGACCGGTCGATAATTTGGACGATGTGAAACGATCCGACTTCGAGGCCTTCCGAAAGTTCTTTTGGGCGGCGCTGGATCGTGGCGTGTATTTCGCTCCTTCACAGTATGAGGCAGGTTTCATCTCGCTCGCTCATGGAGAATCAGAGATTGCAAAGACAGCGGAAGTTACCTGCGAAGCACTGAAAATTGCACTGGCGTGAAACGTGCTTCACAGCGAGGATTGACCACGATTCATTGAAATGAGTGAAGAAGAAAAGCCCTTGGAGTTCTCTGCCCACGACTTTATGCCCGACTGGGTTCGGAACATTAGTTCCGCTCCGCCCAAGTGGGAAGAAAAGTCATTCCGTGAAGAGTCCAGATTTCATGAAAAAGCTGGCGGCGGACGCCGAGGACGCCAGGATGGGCGAGAAGATCGCAGCCAGGGAAGGCGACGTAATGACTTCGGTGGGAAGCGAGGACAGGAAGGCGGTGGCTATCGATCCGAACGGGGCGACAAGCGCGATGGACGCGATAGACGCGAATCACGTGACGGCAATCGCCGCGATCAGGGACGCGGACGAGGCCAAGGACGTGACCGCGAACCACGAGAGGAAAGAGAGAGCATCGTAGAAGGCGTCGTTGCTACGGTGGAGCCATCCCGCCCAGCGGTCGAGGGTCTGGTGCGTCATATCCGTGAAACTCTGAGATCTTTTCCGGTGCCAGATTTGGCTAAAATGCTGATGGAGGCACGAGAGCGCTATCGTGTGCGCTTCACTGCGACCGAACCTAGGCGGTTACACCAGTGCTTGGCTGATGGATCGCTCTGGATTTCGCGAGAAGAGGCGATTAGCCATCTGCTGACGCGACCTGCTCTGGAAAATTACTATCAGGTGGAGGAGATCCAAGTCGATGCTCCATCGGGAAATTACGCAGTCATCGCCGTTTGTGGGATGACGGGCACCGTCCTCGGTCCTCCGAATCACCACGAATATCAACGAAATATTGCCAAGCTGCACCGCGAGAAGTTTTCTCACATGGCACTGGAACGCTTTAAGTCTCGCATCCGGATGGAGAGCGGAGCAGAGATTGTAGATGCCTGGAAGGAAACGATGAGTCGTGCCGTGCAATACCGCGTGAAGGAGGTGGAGCAAGTCGAGCCGGTCGAGCCGCAAACGCAAAGCGACCTAGACGAGAAAAACGAGCAGCCAGAGCAGGTCGATCAGTCAGACCAAGCCGAACCGCAAAATCAGCCAGAACAAGCAGAGCCGCAAGATCAAGCAGAGCCGCAAGATCAAGCAGAGCCGCAAGAAGGCACGGATCAGCCTGACGAACACGCAGAGCAAAGCCCGCAATCTCCCGCTCCCGCTGGTATCATTCTGCGCACGATGGACGAGCTTCGTCGCCACTTCATGGAACACTTTTCTGAAGGGGCAGTTATCGAGACGGCTGTTGCGGTTGTGCCGGGGAATATCTCTGGAGCCCTCCTCTCTCCAGGCTTGCTGGTGCATCTCAAGCGCGAAACCGAGCGGATGCGGCGCACTTTCCCCCTGCCCCTTATCCAGTCCCTCTGCCGCGAGTTCGAAAGTCATGGTCTGCGTTTCTTCAAAACAGGGAAGAAGGCTCTTCACGTCTCGGTAGCTCGCCCCAAAGTCTTTGATGAAAATCTGGAACTGAGCGAGTCCATTCGCGAAATCATCCAGTATATCAAAACGACGGAAAAGCCGACCGTGGCAGGCTTGCTTGCCTCACTAGTGCCGAACTTTCACATGCCGGAGAATCAGGAAGAGATCGCATCTGCAGAACACTCCGAAGAAGCATTGGCGGTGCTGAAGAACCTGCGCTGGCTGACTTCAGAGGGATACGTTCTGGAGTTTTCAGACACCAGTCTGTCGCTCGGGCGTGTGCCCCAAGCAGCCCCTGCTTCTGAAACCCAAGCACCCAAGGAAACTGCTGCGAAGAAGGAAGAAGCTTCGGGCAAAAAGAAAGAAGAACGGAAGCGGAAAAGAAGAGAACGAAAAGCAGCCGTCGAAACGGATGCCGCTGCCTCCGACGAAGGCGAGTCCGACTCCGGCGATGACACCTCCGCGATCCAGCCAGAGGGAATCGCACCCGATCCGAACGATCCTTACGAGCTGCCCGACAGTGTGAATCCTGTGGATTCCTTCTGATCTCGCCGCCCGACCGTTCAGTCAAAACGCAGGAACAGGCACTTCAAGTAAAGCGCCTCGGGAAAGCCGATGGGATGATCAGCTGGATGCAAAGCTGACTTCAATTCCCTGTAGCGGCGTCGTGAGGTCTCGGCAGCAAAACGAACAGAGTCGAAAAATTCTTCTGCACTTACATGAGCGGAGCACGAAGCCGCTACGAGCACTCCCCCACGCCGTAGTAGGCGAATCGCATCCGCATTCAGTTTTCGATAAGCGCGGATCGCTCGCTCCCGTTCTGATTCACGCTTCGCCAGAGACGGCGGATCGACGATCACCAGATCCCACGACGAGGGAGGCGCCTCTCCCAACCAAGAGAAAACATCCGCCTGCACAGTTTCATGGCGACAAGCGGCGATTCGAGGATCGCTGTGATTCAGCAAAAAATTCCGTTCTCCTGCCTCGAGAGCGTGCTGACTGATGTCCACATCTACCACTGATCGGGCACCGCCACGCGCTGCATACAGAGAAAATCCACTGGAAAAACTGAAGGCATTCAGCACTTCCGCCCCTCGGGCGAGTTCCTCCACGCGACGCCGATTTTCCCGCTGATCCAGAAAGAACCCCGTCTTCTGACCTCGGACGACATCGGCCTCGAAACGAATCCCCGTTTCAAGGAATGTCACTGGCTCCACCACTGGAGGGCCGAAGAGCACACTCCCATCCGCTACGGGAGATCGATCACTCAGATTCCGGCTCAGACGCAGGACGAGGCGATCAGGCTTCAAAGCTGCGACGATCTGATCTCTCAGCATAGGTAATCGCTCGATCCAGGCTACTGAATACAGCTTCAGCACCAGAGTCGAGTCGTAGCGATCCAGAACCAGCCCCGGCCAAGCATCGCTCTCCCCATGAATCAAACGTAGTCCGTTGGTATCGGATCGACTCACCTCTTCACGACGAGCGACGGCATTGTCGAGTCGTCGCTTCCAAAAATCTGCATCGATTCCCACCGGTCGTCCCGTATGAATCACCCGGACGCGAATCGGAGACAGTGGATCGTAAAAACCAATCGCTAAGAATTGATTGCTTCGATCATAGATCACAGCCAGCTCCCCGGACTTACCCTCGCGATTCTGGCGGACGATGCTATCAGAATAGATCCATGGGTGCCCTCGGCGGACGATACTTTCCGCAGTGCGGTTCAGCGTCAGCTTCAGGCGAGGGAGACTTTTCGGTGATTCTGCTTCCATCTCAGCAGGGGAATCCGTGCACACGCAGGCGGGACGGTCTCATTAAAGCATCTTTACGACCTCGTGTCCCGATAGCTTCCCCCCTTTTCACTACGAATCACCAACCTCAGCAGCTCACCTGATCCATACGTGGGTAGTCAGTGTATCCCTTCGGACCGGTTGAATAGAATGTGCCGTAATCTGGCTCATTGAGCGCTGCCCCGGCGGCGATGCGCTCCGGATAGTCGGGATTGGCCAAGTACGGCACTCCGAACGCGACGGCATCGATTGTTCCCGCCAGAATTTGACTCTCGGCCTCGGCGGGAGTGTATTTTTTATTGGCGATGACGACTCCGTGGAAATTTTCACGAATCGGTCCAAGTAGATCAGGTTTCTCAGCAGGGCCTCGCATGATATGAAGATAGGCGATCTTCCGCTCGTCCAAGCCCGCTGCGAGATGGCTGACCAATCGCACGGGATCGCTGTCAGACATGCTGTTGTATGGATTCAGTGGCGAGAGCCGAACACCGATGCGATCCGCTCCCCAGATGGGCGTGACAGCCTCGACAATCTCCCAAAGCAGACGGGCACGATTTTCCAGTGAACCACCATAGGCGTCGGTGCGATGATTCGAGCCGTCGCGGAGAAATTGATCCAGGAGATAGCCGTTGGCTGCATGGAGTTCGACTCCGTCAAATCCGGCAGCCTTCGCGTTCTCCGCTGCTTTGCGAAATCCGACAATGACGTCAGCAATCTCATCGATCTGCAAGGCACGAGGGGTGA
>JBDHQE010000161.1:0-8398 GCA_039806885.1 Verrucomicrobiales bacterium | reverse complement strand
CAATTGCTTACTGGATTGCTGGAAGACTTGTTCTAAGGAACAATATTGCCTTTACCCACTAAGTTTCCGACAGAGCCAAAAATCAACGGGGTCCAAACTTCAGTAGGAATTTGGGACCTAAACATCTGCTTGAAGCGCTGAAACTCCATTCCGAGAAGATGGGGATCCGAGGGCGAAACTTTTGACTTAAACAGCGTTACGATGAGAAATTCGCACGTTTAGGCACATTCGTGCTTGCGCCAGAGAGCTAGGCCTAACAAATTTTTCATGGCTATCGTAACGAAGTCATATTCCGTTGTTTATAAAGAGTTTTTCAAGAGCATTTTTGAGCAAATTAAAGACTGCAACTCCCATCGCAAATGCCCGGCCCTGTCAGACTCAACTTGGATTGAAACAGGCGTCCGGCACTGTCTTAAGATTTTCAAGGGACAGGCTATAAAATCAGAATCAGAAAATAATAACCTGTCCCTCAAAATCTGTCCCTTAAAATTCCTGCCAATCGCCAGCAGTAGTGTCATCTGCCGACGAGGACGTCGGCGGCCCCAGGAATAGCTTCCACACGCAACAGTACATAGCCCGCTCTCCTAAAAAATAGCCTGTTCCTTAAAATCACTAGCCCAGCCCTGGGTTCGCCAATGTCCCCGTTGGCCTTTTCCTCTACTACGGCGATAGCCGCAAACTCCTTCACATCCCCGTTCGTGTCCATTTGTGTCCATTCGCGTCCATTCGTGGTTGCCCCCTAGCCCAGCCGTATCCAGTCTCTCAGTGCCATGCACTCAGCCTGAATTGCTCGAAGCGGCAGCGAAGGTGAACGAGTGAGTCGGCACAGTCTTGTTGAATTCTCATCGTCTGCGGCTTACCCTTCGGTCTCGCGCTTTCCACCCAGTCAAGACGATGACTACTCGTAGACGTTTTTTTCAAACCGCCGCCGGTGGGGCATTGACTGCGGCTTCTTGCAGTCTCGTCGTGGAGGGAGCGTCCTCTCGTCCTCTCGCGCCTTATCGAGTCCTTTTCAGCAACGATACGACCAATATTACCTCGTGCACCAGTCCTTGGCGTCCTCAGGGCGAGCCGTTTCGGGAAAAATACCTGCAGGCGACGGTCGATGAAGTGGCGGGCAAGGGAGTGGAGGTGCATTTGCTCCAGCCCGGACTCGGCTGGATCCCTTGGTGGAAGAGCTCTGTCTATCCCGCTGATGAACATTATCGCTGGTTCGAGAAACGGACGGGACTGAAAGCAGATTCGTATGGAAAATACATGATGGAGGGGGGAGACATGGTCGCCGTGTTCATCGCTCGCTGTCGGGAGCGAGGGCAGGCTCCTTTTATCTCCCTGCGAATGAATGACGGACACCATCTGGAGTTCGTGGATGCACCGAAGCCTGATCGCAGGATGATCTGGCTGAGTAAATTCTACCTAGAGCATCCGGAATATCGCTTGGGACCGGACATCAAGCGTCGTGAGCAGCATGTGCTGAACTGGTCCATCCCGGCGGTCCGTGCCCACAAGTTCGCCTTCATCCGTGAATTGTGTGAAAATTATGACTTCGACGGCTTCGAGATGGATTTCATGCGTCATTTCAGCTACTTCCCGCTCGATCAGACGACGAGCGCCGAGCGAAGCCGCATCATGACAGACTTCGTGCGCGATGTGCGAGCCGTGCTCGATCATAGCTCGCAGGACGGGCGCTATCGCTGGCTCTGTGCTCGTGTGCCCTGTTACACAGCCGCGCTGGATGCTCTGGGACTCGATCTGCCTGCTTTGGTTGAGGCGGGACTCGATATGGTGAATGTGTCGCCACACTATTTTACGATTCAGAAGACGGACTTCGCCGCGATTCGTCAAAGTATCTCCGGTGGGCGAGTCTATCTCGAAATGTGTCACTCTCTCTGGAACGGGCGCAAGCCGCCTGCATCCAGTGGATACGACACCTTTCCCTTCCGTCGGACGACACCGGAGCAATACTACACGACGGCCCATCTCTGCTACGCTCGCGGTGGCGATGGGGTGAGCACCTTTAACTTCGTGTATTACCGGGAGCATGGAGGCAAAGGGAGAGGTGACTTCGGCGAGCCACCGTTTTTTGTGTTCGAGCACCTCGGGGATCGCGACTGGTTGGCGCGTCAGTCTCAGCACTGGTTTCTTGCACCCGGCTGGGCGCAGGATTTCGAGCGATCACCCCTGCCCCGGAAGGTAAAGGCAGGATCGCCGGAGAGTTTTACTCTGGACCTTGCACCGCCGACGGGAGGATGGAAAGAGGTCGGTCGCTTGCGGATTCAGGGCGAGGTCTCGCTCGGGGAAAGTCACTGGACGGCTCGTCTCAACGGCGAGGGCTTGGTCGAGACTTCAGACATTTCAGAGCCGTATCCGAATTCCTTTCCCACGATGCTGGGTCAGCCGAAAGAGCTACGGGCGTGGAGCGTGCCTCCCGCACTGCTTCACGACGGGCTTAACACCCTAGAGTTCAGTCTGGCAGATGGCCCTGAACAGACAATCGCCTTTCTCGATCTCGCTTTGCCGGCGGCTGACGGAAATCAGACTTCCCCCAGATAACGCTCGCTTGTTCAGGAAAGGGCCTTGCCAAAACATCGATTTCGACGAAGGAAAGGCGTATGAGTGAACATCGAGCGACCCTCTCTTGGAGCCGTGGTGACGGCGCATTTGAACTCAAGGAATACACCCGGACCCATCAGTGGGCGTTCCCGCGCAGTGGACAGAATCTGAAGGCGTCTGCAGCGGTGGCGTTTCGGGGGACGGATGACTGCGTCGACCCAGAGGAGGCTTACACGGCGGCGCTGGCCAGTTGCCACATGCTGACATTCCTGGCCATCGCATCGATGTCGGGTTACATCCTCGATCAATACGACGATTCACCTGTGGGTTACTTGGAAAAAGGGGCCGATGGAAAGCCCTGGCTGGCTCGTGTAGTCCTGCATCCGCGCACTCAGTTTTCCGGGGATAAGCAACCATCCGATGAGGATTTGAAGAAGCTCCACGAAAAAGCGCACCACAGCTGTTTCCTCGCCAATTCCGTGAAGACTATCATCACTTGGGAGTGATCGTCACGACGGCAGAAGATTTCCTGATTCACAACATTCGTCGCTTCTGTCGCGAAATTGAGATTGCACGATTCGAGGCGATCCTCTAGGCTCGTCTCGGCTGCAAAGCTCATGCTCCGTTTCACAGAGTTCGTGGCTTGCAGGACGACTCAGAGTTCACATGACTCTGGATCCTTATATACCTAACCCTCTATTATCTTATGAGCACAATCGTTCCTCTCATCAGTTCCGGCCTGGCCGGACCACTCGGCGTTCTCCATCTGCCCCGTCTGTGGCAGAAGGCCTCCCTCGGTGCTGCGGGTAAGCTCCACCCTGATTATCCGGCGATCGGCAATGGCTATGATCAAATGGTGCTGGACGCTCTGGGTATCGATAAGTCTGAGTTCGAGGCTTACATCGCGAATTCCAAGCCCACATACGTCGAGCTGGAAGCATGGATTCTTGAGAAAAAGGGCGGCTCACTGGATCAGGACGCCGTGGATAAGCTCAATGCTGATATCCGAGGCTACAATCACCGGGACGAAGTGCGGAAGGAAATCCTGGAGTCTGTGGGTCGTGAAGATGACGGTACGATCAAAGATGCGATCAACCTGAACAATCTGGACGACTGGGCGATCTTCCACGCAGCTGAGTTGAAATAATCGTCTCCGGGGTTCTGTCCCCGATGATCGGTCCGCCGTCACCGACTGTGTGGGTAGACGGCGGATTTCTTTTTACCAGATCATTCGCCGAGCGGCTGATAAAGGGGTTGCCAATTTGGCGTCTCCTTGTTATTCCTCCTAAAAGAAATTCATCACGCATGATTATCGCTCCCAAAATTCGCGGCTTCATTTGCACCACCGCCCATCCTGATGGATGCGCGGCCAATGTGCGAGAACAGATCGAGTACGCTCGTAGTCACGGATCTCTGACGAAGCCGCACGGGCGCGTTCTGGTGATCGGAGCCTCGACTGGCTACGGACTTGCATCTCGCATCGTGACCGCCTTCGCTGGTGGGGCAAAGACGATCGGTGTCTTCTTTGAGAAACCGGGCACAGCGACAAAGCCAGGGAGTGCCGGGTGGTACAATTCAGTCGCCTTCGAGGAGATGGCTCGTGCAGAGGGATTGTATGCAAAGAGCTTCAATGGCGACGCCTTTTCGAAGGAGTTGAAGGCCGATGTTCTCGCTGCGATTCGCGAGGATCTCGGACAGATCGATTGCATCGTGTATAGCCTCGCTTCACCCCGCCGCACCGACCCGGAAACCGGTGAGGTCTATAAATCCGTTCTGAAGCCTATTGGTCAATCCTACGCACAGAAGAATCTGAACACCGACTCCGGCGAGGTTAGTGCGGTGTCCATCGAGCCTGCGAGTGAGGAAGAGATCGTTCAGACGATCAAGGTAATGGGTGGAGAGGATTGGGAACTATGGATCGAAGCACTGGCGGCGGAGAATCTGCTAGCGGAAGGCTTCACTACCGTAGCCTATTCCTACATCGGCCCCGATCTGACCTATCCGATCTACACCAAGGGGACGATCGGACGAGCAAAAGAACATCTGGAGCAGTCGGCCGCTCGTATGAATGATCGATTCGGTGCAAAAACGGCCTATGTGTCGGTAAACAAGGCTCTCGTCACGCAAGCCAGCTCCGCAATTCCCGTGGTGCCTCTCTATATTTCCATTCTCTACAAAGTAATGAAAGAGAAAGGATTGCACGAAGGATGCATCGAGCAAGCGCAGCGGTTATTCGCAGATCACTTAGCATCGGGTAAAGAAATCACCTTGGATGACCACGGACGCATCCGTATCGACGACTGGGAAATGCGCGACGACGTGCAGCAGGCGGTGATGGCTCTTTGGGAGAGCGTGACGACGGAGAATCTCTCCGCTAGTTCTGATTATTCCGGATACAAGTCCGAGTTTTTACGACTCTTCGGATTTGGCATAAAAGGAGTTGACTACGAAGCTGAAACTGAACCGGTGCGCGAACTTCCCTCTACTTCCGCGAATCAGTAATAAAAATATCTTGATTATACCTAATCTTTGTTATTCTAATATCTATAATCAATATTTCGCCACCCCCTCTTATCATGACCCTCTCTTTCGCTCGTCTCACCATTTTCTCCGCACTGTTGTCCGGGAGTCTTTGTTTCACATCTTGTCAGACGAAGGCTAGTTTGGTTCAGAAGAATGTTCCTGCGAAGGCTGCTCGCAAAGGCGGTCTCTTCAACCGTCAGAGTGAACGGAATGCACTGAGTGAGCACCGGGGAACGGAACCGTCTCAAAAGAGTAATCGGAATGTGATTACGGCGCCGCAGGACCAGCCTGTTAAAAAGGCATTCTACACTCGCCCTGTCATCAACAAGCGGACGAGCGCGATCAATCCCAAACTGAATCCTCTGGTGCTCTCCCAGAGCAATGGGAAAAATACTCGCGTGGTAATCGATATTAGTGCACAGCGTGGTTATCTGCTGGTCAACGAGAAAGTTGCGATGGATACGCCTGTTTCTACGGCACGTCCTGGGAAGTACACTCCGCGCGGTAGTTTCTCGATCGGGCAGCGCGTTCGCTCTGGAAAAGTTTCGACGATCTACGGCGTGGAAATGCCGTTTTGGATGAGGCTCGGAGCCAGTCCCTTTGGCCTTCATGCCGGATATCTTCCGGGTTACCCAGCCAGCGCTGGATGTATCCGTTTGCCGGCCTCTGCAGCACAGGTGATCTTCGATAATACTTCTTCCGGCACGCGTGTGAGCATCCACAACAGTTGGAATGGAGGGGCGTGAACGCTTCCTCCGAGAGTTACGCCGCTTTTGACGAGAACTCATCAAACGCCTTTTGGGGATCAAAAGCGCTACTGGGCTGATAAAAAATCGTACGATAGTGCAGCTTTAACGAGTCTCCATTCGCGATGCGCATGGGTGTTTTGCTCGAATCCGAAAATGGATTCGCCGAAACCAATCCATCTTCGCGGGTGACCCAGGTGGCGGGAGCGCCCGAATTCTGGGGATGATCTAGTAAAGCCACACCCGCAGCTTCGCCTCGGGCATCCTTCCCTTGGCAAGATAGCCATGGGGCTCGCGTGCCTGATTGCCCTGGATTCGAGGCGGCCACATCTGCCTTCGCGGTAGCATCTGCAGATTCAGCAGCTTTTCCCATCTTTTTGA
Organism: Verrucomicrobiales bacterium; assembly: GCA_039806885.1. Taxonomy (GTDB): domain Bacteria; phylum Verrucomicrobiota; class Verrucomicrobiia; order Verrucomicrobiales; family DEV007; genus Arctic95D-9. Next base: position 2,195 of record JBDHQE010000161.1, on the reverse strand, counting down.
CTTCTAACATTTGGGGGATTAACTGCATGGAAAAGATGCCGAGTGATTCAGGGCCGATGGTAAGGTCCCCCGCATCGGCGATCAGTTCCAGAAGAAGGTCAAATACGAGCGAGCGATCCGGAAGGAGTCCGAAAGTCAGTTCTCGTCGATCTGAGCAAATTCGCTTCGTGTCGTCCACGGCATCCAGCCATTCAGCTTTCATTCGAAGGGCTACTAGGGATTTTTGGATGTGGACGCCATTCATTCCCTTGTGAAAGATACGACCTCGCTTCTTTTCTGAATTCGGCGTGGGATGGAAGCTGTAGCCGTTCACGTCACCTAGAGAAACCCATATTCCGCGCCCCTGTGAGGAGGCTTTCTCTGCGGTGGCAGTTACGGCTGCTCCCCCGGGACCGATGATCGGAGCCAAATGAGGCAGGCCGTCTCCGAATCCTGAATGATAGGAAGAGACGCGACGCTTTCCGTGGAAGATCTCGACCGGATCAGTTCCCTGAATAGACCATCCATCGCCGCCGATGATCTGAGCCTTTGCCATCGTCGGTGCCAGAGTGGAGCAGGAAAAGAAATTGACGGCGTGAAGGGAGATCCATGTCAGGCAAAGTGGAGAATATTATCTCAAGTCTTGCCGATTCACGCAAGCTCCGATACCTTGCGCAGATATGGACTCTCTCTCTCAACCGAATCGACGTCGTTTTCTCAAAGGTTCTGCTGCTTTCGCGATTGCGGGGCTCTCCAATGCTACTCCGGGTCAATCTGCGGAGAAGGAAGGAAATCTCGCGCGCTATGAGTTCTGCACCTTCACCAAAGCGATCCAGCACCTGAGCTATGAAGAGAACGCGAAGGCGATGGCCGACATCGGATTCGACGGTATCGAGTCTGCCGTTCGTCCGAAGGGGCAGGTGGAACCTGAGCGAGTACAGGAGGATTTACCTCGTCTCGTCGAAGCACTGAAGGCAAAGGGACTCGTTCTGAGCATCATGACCTCTGGATTAAACGAGGTTAGTGCAGAGCAGCGCACCGAAGAAGTGTTGCGCACCGCAGCAAAACTGGGGATCAAGCGCTATCGCATGAATTACTACCGGTATGATCTGACGAAGCCGATTCGGCCCCAGATCGATGAGTTTCGTCCTCGTCTGAAGGATTTGGTCGCGCTCTCTCGGGAACTCGGGATCAAGCCCATCTATCAGAATCATTCTGGAAAGAATTACTTCGGTGGCCCGGTCTGGGATCTGGCGAGTGTGCTGGACGATTACTCTCCTGAAGAGATCGGAGTCGCCTTCGACATCGGACATGCCACCGTTGAGGGGGCACGAGACTGGCCTCTAAATTTCGCTAGGATTCGGGAACATCTCGACACGGTTTATCTAAAGGAACCCGCTTGGCAGAATAATGAACTGAGCTTTGGACCGCTCGGGGAAGGTGCTGTGGATAAGAGCTTTTACAAAGTACTGACGCAATCAGGATTCCGAGGTACGGTCAGTGTCCATGTCGAATATCTCGGACACAGTGGCGAAACGCCCACAGAGACGATCTTGGCCGCGATGGCTAAGGATTTCGCGACAGCCCGCACCCTCCTGGCCTGAATTTCACCTGACACGCTATGTTCGACACTCGTGAAAAGCCGCGCATGGTCGAACATGCCTTTCTGATTTCGGCTTATTTTGATCGCAACGAAGAAGAGGCCTCCGGCAGTCTGCTCGATGAGTTGGCTGAACTGGTCTCTACTCTCGGAATCAGCGTCTGCGGAACTGCTCTAGTCTTTGTACGAGACCGGAATAAGCGCTATCTGACTGGATCGGGAAAGGCACAGGAACTCATGGATGCCGCCCGTGAGGCCGGAGCCGATTGTATCGTCTTCGATAATGAAATCTCTCCTGCTCAGCAGCGAGCTTGGGAGGAGGAGGCTGACATCACGGTCATCGACCGAGAGGAAGTCATTCTGGACATTTTCCGCATGCGTGCGAGGACTCGCGAAGCGGTGTTGCAGGTGGAGTTGGCTCGGATGCAGTATTCTCTGCCGCGATTGGCTCGAATGTGGGGCCACCTAGACCGCCAGAGTGGTGGCGGGGGGAAAGGCGGTGGAGCTGCATCGCGGGGTGAAGGGGAGCAGCAGATCGAGGTGGATCGGCGTCTTGCCCGTGAAAGAATTAGTCGGATTCAGAAGGATCTGGAGGAGGTGCGGCGAAATCGACGCA